>NZ_JBEXQA010000021.1:0-119768 GCF_040612395.1 Streptomyces sp. NPDC006430 | reverse complement strand
CTACGCGCGTGCCTGCGCCGAGCGCGACGAGCAGCCGCCGAGCGAGCGCGACGCCGCCCTGGACCGCCTCCTGGACTTCTACCTCGCCACCGCCTGCGGGGTCTACGCCCTGGAACGCCCGGGCGACCGGCTTCCCGCGCACCTGTCCGCCACCCACTACCCCGGGCTGGTCTTCGCCGAGCCGCGCGATGCCCTGGCCTGGCTCGACCGCGAGGCCGGCCCACTACTCGGATGCGTTCAGCAGGCCATCGGGCGGCCCGGTGCGCTGCGTCGGGCCGTGGACCTGCTGTGGGCGGCCAAGGACCTCGCCGAGTCGGGCGCCGCCTCCAAGCAGTACGAGTCTGCCGCCCTGGCCCTTCGCGACGCCGCCCGCGCCGCGGAGGACCCGCGTGCCGAGGGTCGGGCCCGCACCACCCTCACCAACGTCCACCTGGTCGCCGGCCGGTTCACCGAGGCCGATGACGAAGCCCGCCAGGCCATGGACCTCGCCGACCAGGCCGGAGACCTGCTGCTCAGGTGCTGGGCGCCCAACGACCGCGGGATCATCGCCCTCTACCAGGGCCGCCATCACGACGGCGAGCGGTACTTGCTGGAGGCCATCGCCAACTTCCGGGCCGACGGCAACCACGTCGGCGAGGCCAGCGCCCTGTGCAACCTTTCCCGCATCCACGTCGTCCTGGGCCGCCTCGACAGCGCCATCGAACTCGCCCAGCAGGGCATCGCCGTCTACGACCGGATGGGCCTGACCCTGCGCCTGGCCAACGGCCGCTACGCGCTGGGCATCGCCCTCACCCAGGCGGGCCGCCTCGACGAGGCCGAGGCCCAACTCGTTGAGGCGCTCTCGCTGTTCCACGACAGTCACCAGCCGCTGTGGGAGGGCGTGACCCACTTCCGGCTCGCCGAGGCCCACCTGGCAGCGAACCGACCCGCTCTAGCTGCCACCCACGCCGAACAGGCCCTCGCCCTACGCGGGATCGGCGGCGAGTGGCGCCGGGCCACCGTCCTCGTTGTCCTCGGAAAGGCGCTACGGGCGATGGGCCACACGGACCGGGCGCGCGCCTGCTGGCAGGAGGCGTTGGCCGTCTTCGAGACCATCAGAGCCCCCGAGTCGGAGCCAGTGCGCGAACTCATGGCGGTTGGGGCCGACTCGGTTCTCGAAACCGACGCCGAGGTCGGGTGAACTCCCCGTCCAGTGGTGGACCAACGGGTCAGCGCCGCAAGCGGCGATTCGCCCCGTCAACGGCACGGCCGAGGAGACGGTGTCGACCGCCCCCATTCCTGGCAATGACCAGCACGAGCACACCGGCCAACACCGGCAGAGCCCGGGCACGCTCCGCCGCGCCTCGCCCAGTCCGCACCCCCACAAATCCGATCGACACCCTCATCGTGATGGCGTTGACTGGCCGGCATGCCAGAACTGAGTACCGATCGCCTCCTGCTCCGCCGGTGGCGTGAGTCCGACCTCGAACCGTGGGCGGCGATGAACGCCGATCCCGCAGTCCGAGAACACCTGGGGGAACTGCTGACGCGGGAGCAGAGCGACGCCGTGGTGGCACTCATGCAGGCCGAGTTCGACGAGCGCGGATTCGGGTGGTGGGCGCTCGAAGCAAGGGAGACAGGCGAGTTCATCGGCCGCGCCGGGTTGGACGAGGTGGGCGAGGGCCTGCCGTACACGGGGGTGGACATCGGGTGGCGGTTGGTGCGTTCGGCGTGGGGTCACGGATACGCCACCGAGGCCGCCCTGGCTTGCCTGGCCTTCGGCTTCGAGGTCCTCGGGCTGGCGGAGATCGTTGCGTCGACGACCGTCAACAACCTTCGTTCCCAGGCGGTGATGCGCCGGATCGGCATGACGCGCGACCCGGCCGACGACTTCGAGGATCCGAGCGTGCCCGAAGGGCCGCTTCGCCACTGCGTCCTGTACCGGACCCCCAGACAAGATGCCCACGGGCTACACCACGCGACGCCGGTCCACTCGTCGGTGACGCCGCAGTGACGTTATCCGCCCCGGTGGTAACGCTCTGTCCCGGAGAGACGGTGCTGCGGCGGTTCAGAGGCCGTGCGTCACGCCTCCGCGAGGGCGTCCAGTGGGCTCAGAGCGGCTGCCAGACGGGCGGAAGCGCTGCCGCGGTCCATGACGACGGCACTCGACATGTCGATATCGCGGATGCGTCTCGAGACCGAGATGGCAGAGGTGTTCACGAGGCCCAGGGTGCCGATGCCGAGCAGCCGGGCTCCGCAGATCGCCGAGGGCGTGGCCGACGCGAGTGCCCCAGCGGGGCCACCGCCGTGGCCACGTCGAACCGACGCAGCCCGTAGCGCTCCGAGGGCACGGTGACCCGTACGACAAGCACCGGACCGGTCCAGCGGGGAGACACCGGCTCACGAACCAAGCCATGCACGAGAAGCGGCAGGGGCAAGGGGAAGCGCTGCTCCCTCACCCCTCCGGCAGGGGCGTGTACAACGCGCTACGCCCCTGCTCCCAGGCCCGGCGGATGTGGTGGGCCAGGCGGTCCTCCAGCAGGACGGCCGCAGCGCAGCCGAACGCGACGTCCGCCTCCAGGTCCGGCTCGTCGGCGAGGAGGCCGCCGATGACCTCGCGGCGCACGACCTGTTCGTGGACGGCGTCGGCCTCGACGTGCTCGGCGTAGAAGTGCTCGGCCGCAGGTCCCGCTCCGCAGCGCTGCATGGCCTTGGCCAGCCGCCTGGACCCGGGCGACGAGGTGACCTCGACGCACGCGAAGTGGCCGACGAGCGCGCCGCGCAACGCCCGGTGCAACCCGAAGAGCGACATCAGGTTCACGGTCGCCAGCAGGGGCGCCGGTGCCTGGTCCAGATAGCGGCCGTACGCGGGATCCAGTTCGAGGTCGATCATGAGGTCCGCGAAGAGCCGAGCGTGGATGCGGTCGGCGCGGCCGGCGCCGAACTCGTCGTACTCGATCGCGACCATGGCGGCCTTGGCCCGGTCGGTCAGTCTGGGGATCACCCAGGCGTGCGGATCGGCCTCCTTGAGGTGGTAGAGGGAGCGCAGGGCCGCGTACTCGCGCAGCTGCCACAGCCTGCCCTCGGTCGCGAGGTGGTGGCTGAGGCTACCGGTGAGGTCCACGAGCTCCACCAACAGCGGGGCGAAGGCCTCCTCGACCGATCGGGGAGCGTCGGGCAGCTCGGCGCGCAGGGCGTGCAGGAAGCGGGCTTCCAGGTCTCGGCGCAGCCTCAGCAGGTCGGGGTCCCATTCCCGTTCGTCGTCCACCCCGTCGAAGCCGCGGTAGTGCAGTTCGTACAGGAGGTAGAGGGCGAGCTGGAGGTCCTCTCCCCACGGGTCGGCCTTCAGGACGGGCCCGGGGGCGTACTCCGGCGGGCCGCCCGACCACAGGGCCCGTACCACGGCCCGGGACAGCTCTCCCCGCCCCTCGACCAGTCGGGGGCCGGCAGCGGTCGCCGTCGGGCGGGGGCTGGGAGGGGGCATCACGGACTCCTGTCCTCGGGTGGCGGGGCGGCTCGCTCTCGACGACGGTGGCTGGTGTCGCACCAGGGGTACGTACGGCTGCGGCGGCAGGTGCACACCGCGACCACGAAGCGGTCGGACCGGGCTACCGTGCCGTCGTCCAGGACGATCTCGACCGGGCCCTCGATCAGGACGGGGCCCTGCGCGTCCACGGACACCCGACGAGCGTGCGCCGGTGCGCGAGCCGGGCACGGGGTGCCGTCAGAAGTACTGGGCACGGATGATCACCAGGTCTTCCCGTTCCTCGGCTTCGTCCGCCAGGCCCTGCTGCTGCAGCCAGGCCCGCCGCGAACGCAGGACGGGCCCCCACGGCACGGAGGTCCTCGCGGTCACCTCCGCGGGCAGCCCCGCCGTCGCCAGCCGGTCGACGGTATCCTGCGGCCTGCACATCGCCGACTGCACCATGAGCAGGACGCCGCCGGGACGCAGCAGGGCCGGGGCGCCCGTGCAGATGCGGTCGATGACCACCCGGCCGTCGGGGCCGGCGTCCCAGGCCCGCTCCGGTCCGCGGGACGGAAGGCGGTTCTCCGGGGCGGGGACGTACGGCGGGTTCGCGATGACCACGTCGTAACGGCGCCCCGCGGTGCGTGCCGCGAAGTCGCCGTGCACGATGCGCAGGGGCAACCCGTGACGCAGAGCGTTCAGGCGGGCCGCGACCACAGCGGGCCAAGAGACGTCGACCGCCGTGACCCTGGCGCCCCTCCCCGCGGCGTGCAGGGCCAGCGCTCCGGTTCCCGTACCGATCTCCAGCAGGTCCGTACGGGGCCCGAGGTCCTCGCGGGCGAGCGCCTCGGCGAGCAGACGGGTGTCCGCCTGTGGCCGGTAGACACCGGGCAGGGCGATCAGGCCGGTGGGCAGCGTGGCCGAGGTCAAAGCCGTCCCAGACACCGAGTACCTCCGCGATCGAATGCGGCGTGTGCGAGCAGGCCGCTCCCGTTGACGTCGCGGTGCGCCTGCCCCCGGCAGAGCGCCCCATCCAGAACTCCGGCGGTCTTCAGAGGATCAGACGGAAAACCGGTCCTGGATGCCCAGCAGATCCACGTGGGCACCTGTCGCCACGGTCGGCAGCCGGGGCCGGGGCCGGAGCCGGGGCCGGGGCCGCCACGGCATGCGCCCTGACATGAGTCCTGCTGAACTGGACACCCGCGGGGTATGACACACACCTCGAACGCAGGCCGTGATGACGGACAGGAACCGCTGGACAGCAGCAGGCAACACGGCGCAGGGCCAAAGGAGCAGATCGAGGAGCGGGCTCCCGACGAACCCTCCGAGCTGCCGAGACGGTCGTGGCTGGCCGTGCTGCGCGGAACGGTCAAGGAATTCACGAACGACGAGCTGGCCGACCGCGCTGCGGCCCTGACCTACTACGGGGTCCTGGCGCTCTTCCCCGCCCTCCTGGTCCTCGTGTCACTGCTGGGCATGGCCGGCGAGCCGGTGACCGGGCGGGTGCTGGACAATCTGCAGAAGCTGGCTCCCGGCTCGGCCCGGGGCGTGATCAGCGATGCGATCACGCAGTTGCAGGGTCACAGCGGCGTCGGGTCGCTGATGGCGGTCCTCGGTCTGCTCGTGGCGCTGTGGTCCGCCTCCAGCTACACCGCCGCCTTCATCCGCGCCTCCAACGCCGTCTACGACGTGCCCGAGGGCCGGCCGGTCTGGAAGGTCCTGCCGCTCCGCCTGGCGCTCACCGTGTCACTGATGGTCCTCGCCTGTGCCAGTGCGCTGATCGTCGTCTTCACCGGGGGCCTGGCGCGGCAGGCGGGCGTCGTTCTGGGCATCGGTGACGGTGTGCTGGTGGTGTGGTCGATCGCGAAATGGCCGGTCCTGGTGCTCCTCGTCACGATCATGATCGCGCTCCTCTACTGGGCAGCGCCGAACGCCAAGGGCCGCGGATTCAAGTGGGTGACCCCCGGCAGCTTCCTGGCCCTGGTCATCTGGATGTTCGCCTCGGCCGGTTTCGCGTTCTACGTCGCGAACTTCGCCTCGTACAACAAGACGTACGGCACCGTCGCCGGTGTCATCGTCTTCCTGGTCTGGCTGTGCATCACCAATCTCGCCATCCTCCTCGGACTGGAGTTCGACGCGGAGATGGCGCGTCAGCGTGCGATCGCCGGAGGGCTACCCGAGGACGAAGAGCCCTACGTCCAACCCCGCGACACGCGCGCCTGGAGCGACGAGGAACGCCGGCGCATGGAGTGACCACCGGCTACGGGGCAATGCCGCAGACGGTTCTGTGCCGCGCGGACCATCGGCTGCCCCGCACCTGGCCGTCTGCACCGCCCGTCGGCCTACCGCGCGCACGGGTCATCCGTACGGGGCAACCCGGCGCCGCGAACGCCGAATAATCCCGAGCAGCGGGGTACACGGCTGCGGGGCGGCAGCGGCCGTCCTGCGGACCGTGATGTGGAGGAAGACCCGTGGACGCGATCGTGATGCTCAAGGAAGACCACAAGACGGTGGAGAAGCTGTTCAAGCAGTTCGAGAAGGCCGGCGACAACGCGCACGCCGAGAAGCGGAAGATCGCCGACAAGGTGATCGAGGAACTCACCACCCACACCTGGATCGAGGAGAAGATCTTCTACCCGGCCGCCCGCGAGGCTGCCCCCGACACCAATGATCACGTCCTCGAAAGCGTGGAGGAACACCACATCGTGCTGTGGATGCTCTCCGAGCTCAAGGACCTCGACCCCACCGACGAGCGGTTCGACGCCAAGATGACGGAGGTGACGGGCACGTCAGCCCCGGCGTCCATGGCCCAGGGGGAACGCCGGGGCGGAAGGCACACCGCCGCCCCGCGCCTGGTCGACGATCAGGGGCGGGGTGCAAACCCGGCCCTCGTCATTGCCCCACCCTTCCGTCGGTGGTCTCGCGCAACAGGTCGGCGTGCCCACAGTGACGGGCGTACTCCTCGATCCTGTGCACCATCAGCTCCCGAACCGCGATCCCGTCCTTCCCCACACGCTCGCTCAGGTCCGGGTGCTCGGCCAGCGCGGCGTCGGTCGCGGCCTGCTCGCGCTCCAGATCCACGTACGCAGCATCGACCGCGGCCTGCTCGGCGACGGCTCCGTGGAAGTCCGCGTCACGCTCGCCGTACAACTTCGGCAGCGGGTCGCCGTCGCTGATCCAGTTGCGCCAGTCCCGTTCCACCTCGGCGAGGTGCCGGACCAGGCCGAGCAGTGACATCGTCGACGGGGGAACCGACCGACGGGCCAGCTGCTCCGCATCCAGGCCCTCGCACTTCATCCGCAGGGTCATGCGGTAGCCCGTCAGGAAGTCTTGCAGCGTCGCAAGCTCACCGTCCGGACTGACACCTTCCTTGTTGCGGGGGTCGTCTTCCGGGTCGGCCCACATGTCGGGGTAGACCGTTGCCTGGGTCCATCGTGCGGGTCGCTCGCTCATACGCTGCATGATGATCCGTAACAACCCGAGTCCGCCACTGAGTTCTTCGACCGAGCCGTCGAGCGGATCACTTCAGGGCGAAGGTCGAGTCCCTCGCCCAGGCCCCGGACGGCCGCCCGGCTCGGAGAACCACCGGCGCCACGAAGGTCGGTGGGCTCGGTCGGTCTGCCACGCCAGCCATGTCACCCCCACGGTTGGGACCCTTCCTCCGCACGCGCGACCGTGCCTGCTCTACAGTGATCCGCCGGGTTCGGCGCCGCGGGCCGCGCCGACCGGCACCACGCACACAGCGGATGAGGAGTCACATGCCATCGCCAGGAATGTCCCGACGTCGGCTGATGTTCGCCGGAGCAGGCGTCGCCGCGGCCGCGACTGCGCCCATGGCTGCCGCGGGCACCGCGAGCGCGGAGACCGCGGTGAACCCTGCGAACATCCCCGACGGGGCACCGCTCATCGCGGTGAACAACCCCTCGACCCGGTGGAATCCCGCTCAGCGCGTCAATCAGGACACCTCGACCACGCTGCAGGGCATCGCGTTCGACTCGGTCAACGGGCACCTCTACACCCTGCAGATAGCCGGGGCGAGCCAGGTCGCCTACCTCAAGTCGGGCACCCAGGTCGCCATCACACCGTCCATCAGCGGCAACCAGCACGACCCTTCCGGCGATCTGTGCCTCACCCGGCACGACCTGGACGGCAACGTCTTGGGTTACATGTACCTGCTCGGCTTCGGGCACGGCGTGTCCCTCGGAATCGAGCCGGCCACCGCAAGTGCTCCGGCCTACGTGTGGACCGAGGCGAACGCGGCCAGGAGCGGCTACGGCCAGGAGATCGTACGGTTCCCGTTCACGGACGGGACCGTGCTGTGGACCAGCCACCCCGCCGTACAGAGGCTGGCGTCCCCGGACCCTGCCGCGACCTCGATGACGCCGTACGTGGACGCGGCCCGCGGGATCCTCCTGCTGCGCTACGCGCTCAACGGGGTGCACTGGTTCGCCGCGTACAACCTGGCAGCGGCACGGACGGCATCCGCCGACGGCTCTGCCCTGCCGACGCCACTCGCTCGGATCCAGCAGCCGTTCTTGCCCAAGGCGGACGCCAACGGAGCCCCCACGACCACCGCCGCCACGTTCCAGGGCTTCGCGTCGCACGGCCGTTACGTCTACATGCTGGATGGCGACAGTCGCACCAGCGACCCGTCACAGCCGCTGTCCGGCGTGGACAAGTGGACCGTCCACACGACGTCGATGGACCTCAACGGAGTTCTGAACGACCCAGCCACCGGGTACATCCTGCGCACGCACTCCGAGGCGGACGCGAGCGCCAACCCCCGTGAACCGGAGGGCATGGCCGTGTACACCGGCCCCGAGGGTCTGCGTCTGTGCTTCGGTATCACGAACAACTCCCCCACCGGAACACGCCAGTTCGATCTGTACTACAAGGTCTGACGCCGCCGTCGGACGGATACCGGGGCCGGACAGACGGTGCACGCACATGCTGGTCACCCCGGGCCGGTGTCGGTGTGCAGGGCAAGGAGGGGGCAGGCGGCGACAGCCCGTCGGGCGTGGGTGCGCAGCCGGTCGGGGACGGCCCGGTCCCTGACGATGGGGTATCCCCATTCGTCGAGGTCGATCAACTCGGGGAGCAGTTCGGCGCACAGGCCCCGACCGGTGCAGGCGATGCGGTCGATGCGCAGGGTACGGGTCGAGATACGGGTCATCGCCATGTCTCCGGGGGTGTGGCGGGCGGTACGGGTATCTGAGGCGGCCGGAGGGCCGCCCGGCAGGTGCCGTGGGTGAGGTGCTGGTCCACGTCGTCGGCGAAGACTCGCAGGGCGGAAGCAGCGAGGCGCGCGGCGCCGTCCGGGTGGCGGCAGGCGCCCCGGTCCGGCAGCAGACCGGTCCGATGGTGCAGCCGGGACAGCAGGTGCGCATCGGCCCGTCCGGCGGCCAGCGCGGCGAAGTCCTCGGCCACGGCGGGCAGCCCGAGGTGACAGGGGCCGCACTGGCGGGCGCTGTGGGCGGCCAGGTAGGCGAGGATCCGGGCCGTTTCGGTCAACCCGCAGGCCGAGTGGCGAAGCGCGATGAGCACTCCCGCACCGGGTGCGGCTCCCAACGGGGCCAGGTCGCGCCGGGTGAGGGGTGTGTGCAGGTGTTCCACCGGGAGCCAGGTGCCGGCGAATCCGCCGAGCAGGACAGCCCGTAGGGGTTCCGTGGGACCTCCGGCCCGGTCGAGGATCGTGGCGAGGGGCGTACCGAGCGCGACCTCGCGCACGCCCGGAGCGGCAACGGTCCCGGAGACGGTGACGAGCGTGGTGCCGGGCTCGTCCGGTGTGCCCTCCTGCCGGAACCGGTCGGGGCCGTAGCGGGCGATGAGGGCGAGGTGGGCGAGGGTTTCAGCGTTGTGGACGAGGGTGGGGCGACGGGCGACACCCTGTTCATGGGTGCGCGGCGGGCTGCCCTGAGGGCGGGCCGGCCCCCCGTTGAGCCAGCGCACCAAGGAGGTCGACTCGCTGGAGACGTAGGTGTGCGGAAGGGCGTGCAGGTGCAGCCGTACGGGATCGAGGCGGGCCCGTCGGCGCTCCTCCAGCACGGCGCCGAGCTGCCCGTGCTGGGCCGAACGGGTGCGGGGCAGGCACACGTGGACGGTATCGGCGCCGACCGCCGTCGCGGCCAGGACCGCGCCGTCGAGGACAAGGTGGGGGGCGACGTCGAGCAGGAGCTGGTCCTTTCGACTGGCGGGTTCGCTCTCCATGGCGTTGACGACGACAACGGCGCGGCCACGACGTCCCGCGACGGCACGCAGTTTCCGGGCGGTGGGGAACCCGGCGCCGCCGCGTCCGGTGAGTCCGGCCGCCTCGACGGCTTCCACCAGCGGCGTCGACGGACGGCCGGCGTGGGCCGTGACGGAGGGGGGAGGTCCGTAGCGCCCCAGGTGGTCGGTCAAAGCGGCCGGTCGCCCGGTGTCGTACCAGCCCGCCAGCAGCCGGGCAGCGGTAGGGGCGTCCGGCTCCGGCGCGAGGTGGTGGGGCGCGAAGGGCGCCGCGGCCGAGGAGTTCACCGTCCACCCCCGAGCAGGACCGTCGTCGTGGCGGCGCGCTGGGCCCAGCCGGGCTGGAGCGGCCCGGTGGCCAGGAACGCGGTCAGCACCACCGGTACGGCCACGGCGGCCACGGCAGCCACCAGGCGCCCGGTGACCCGTCCCGGACCGGCCTTCGCAAGTCGCCACCACACGGCACCGACCACCAGGGCCAGGCATCCGGCGTACAGCCACAGCTGGAGGGGGACCCGGGTGTCGGTGCCGGTCCCGGCGCCGTGGAAGAGGGCGAGCGGCCACGCTGCGTAAGCCAGCCAGTGCACTGCCTTCCAGCGCCGCACGCCCATCCGGAGCCGCAGTGCGCTGGTGATCAGCACCGCGAGCAGCAGGTCGAGCGCGGCCGTGCCCAGCCCGAGCCAGAGCGGCCGGTAGGCCGCGCCGAACGGCACCACGGACACCGCCCACCCCAGGTGCACGAACGGATCGAGCACTGCGGTCACCACGTGCACGGCGAGGAACACCAGGGTGAGCAGGGACAGGTTGCGGTGCAGCACGCCGAGCTCGAACCGGCCTATGCGGCGAGGCGCGGCCCGCCCGCCGGAGGTGATCCCGAGCACCACGGTGGCGGTGAGCAGGACCAGGGCGAGAGTGCCGCTAGCGCGGCTGGCGTACCACAAGGGGCTGCCGGTCAGGGCCAGGGTCGTCATCGCAGGTCTCCGCAGGTGGGAGGGTGGAAGTCGGGCGGCCAGCCACCGAGGCGTACGACGTGACCGTCGAGGGCGACCAGCCGCGCGGGGAGGGCGGTGTGGCGCAGCCAGTCCACGGCCCGGTCGCCCAGCACGATCGCCGCCGTGCTGGCGGTGTTGGCGTCCACGCAGGTGGCGGCCGCGACGGTGACGGTCCGCCACGGCGGTGTGGCGGGTTCGCCGGTGGCCGGGTCGACGATGTGGTGCAGGATCCGTCCGTCGCGCCGCCAGGTGCGCACCCGGATGCCGGAGGTCGCGAGCGCTCCGCCGGTCACGGCGACGGCGGGGCCCTGCTGCGTGGCGGGCTGTGCGTGGTCGTCAGCGAGCGCGATGCGCCAGCCGCCCTCCGGCGTCGGCCCGGCCGTCGCCAGGTCGCCGCCGAGGCTGACCAGGGCTCCGCAGCCGGTGGCTGCAGCGGCCCGCTGGGCGGCGCGGTCGGCGGTGAGGGCCTTGGCGGTGGCGCCCAGGTCGAGGCAGGTGTGCGGGGGAAGGCGCAGTCGGCGGGTGCGCGGGTCGAAGTCGATCCGTTGCCAGCCGGGCGCGGGGCGGGCTACGGGCAGGGGGCGGGCGTCGTCGGGACGCAGGGAGGCGAAGGTGCGGTCGTAGCCGAGCGCGATCACCGCGCTGCCCACGGTCGGGTCCACGGCGCCGTCGGTGAGCCGGGCGGCACGCATCGCTGCCTGGAGTGCTTCGGCGAAGTATTCGCTGACGGTCGTGGAGGTGCCGGCAGCCAGGTTGACGCGGGTGAGTTCGGAGTCCGGCCGGAAACGGCTGCACGTGAGGTCGACCGCGGCCAACTCTGCGCGCAGGGCCGCTGCGGCGGCGGGCAGGGCGCTCGGGTCGGTGACGAGCAGGGCGGCCGTGGTGCCGAGGGCCGGGAAGACGACCTGGGCCGGTGCCGGGGTGCGCGTGGTCATGACGCCCCCGTCGTGGTGTGCGGCTGTCCCTGCGTGGCGGCGGGCGGCTGGGCCGGAGGCTGCGGCGCGGGCGGCTGCGGCGCCGGTTGCGCGGCGGGGGTCGCGCCCTTGTCGTCGTCCTGGCTGCTCCCCGCCTCGTCGTGTTCCTCGCCGTCCTCTGCTGCGGTGGTGGCGGTGGATGCCGCGGGGTTCTGCACGGGTGGGCTCACCGGCGTGGGGGCGGCCGTGCCGCCCGGCAGCAGGTGGGTGTAGAAGCTGGCCAGGGCTGCCGCGCCGGCCACGGCGGTGACAGCGATCCACCGGGTGATGCGGCGGCTGCGTCGTAGGCCGCGGTCACGCGCGTACGGGGAACCGGCCGGGGCGGATGTCTGGTGGAAGTCGTCGGGCGAGGGAGCCATGGCAGCGCTCCTGGTGTATCGGCGGCCCGGAATGGCTGCGTGCACCTCCAGGCTCTGCTCATGGCACTCAGGAACTCGCTCACGTCGTCTTCAGATCCGGTAAAGATCTCGGCGCGGCACCCCGCTCGTGCCCGCGCTCCGGCCACAGTGGCAGGTCCAGTACGACGGTCAGCCCGCCACCCGGGGTGTCCTCCAGCTCCGCGGTACCACCGTTGACGGTGACCAGCCGGTGGACGATGGCCAGCCCCAGGCCGCTCCCCCTGGCCTCCGGATTCCCGAACCGGCGGAATGCGACCGCCTTCGCCTCGACCGTCATCCCGGGACCGTCGTCCCGCACGAGCACCCGGGCCGATCCGCCCACCGCGCTGTGGTCGAGGGTGACGCTCCCGCCGCCGGGCACGGCATCCACGGCGTCCACGGCGTTGGCGATCAGGTTGTCGAGGATCTGCTCCAGGTGGCCCGCGCCCAGCGCGGCTGTCAGAGCGGGTCCCTCGGACCGGGCGGTCAGCCGGACTCCGCGCTCCTCGGCAACGGGCGACCAGGCGGCCACCCGTTCGCTCACCACCTGGTCGACCCGCACGGCGGTCGGGCGGGGTGTCGCCTGTTCGGCGCGCGCGACTGCGAGCAGTCCGTCGACCAGCCGGGAGAGCCGGGCGATCTCCCCCTGGGCGGCGGCCAGCTCCGCAGCGGTATCGCCCTCGGCGCCGGCGGCGAGGAGGTCGAGCCGCAGCCGCAGCGCGGTCAGCGGGGTGCGCAGCTGATGGGACACGTCGGCGATCACGGCCCGGTGGCCGTGCACCAGGGTTTCCGTGCGGGCCGCCATGGTGTTGAAGGTGGCGGCCAGACGGCGTACTTCCGGCGGTCCGGCGCCGACGTCGGCCCGTTCGTCGAGCGCGCCCTCGCCCAGCCGTCGGGCGCTGGCGTCCAGCGTCGACAAGGGGCGGCTGACCCAGCGGGCGAGGCGGACGGACAGCAGCACGGAGGCGCCCAGCCCTGCGAAGCCGATCGCCGCGGACCAGCCCCAGATCGCGGCGATGCGGGCGTCGAGCGGGTCTGCGGAGCGGGCCAGGACGACCGCGCCGGCCGGCTGCCGTACCTCGCCGGCCGGTTCCGCGGCCAGCAGGCGGCCCTCGTTCTCCGGTGGCTCCGGCTCGTGCCCGGCCAGTACCTCCTCCACCAGTTCCTCCGCCTCCGCCCCCTGGGCCGCCGTGCAGGGCGTACTGGCCACCAGGCGCGCGGAGGCGTCGTACACGGCGGCGCAGTCCCCCGCCCGGGCCGCGGTGTCCAGCTCCTGCCGCATGGTCGTTGCCGGCTTGTGGTCGGAGAGGTGTTCCTCGGCCGCCGCGGCGATCACCCGGGTGGTTGCCCGCTGGCTGTCGCGGTACGCGACCCGCTCGCGCGCCGTCAGCGACACCGCCAGCGGTACCACCGCCAGCGCCAACAGCACGGAGGTGAGGACCAGCAGCGTCCAGGCGATCCGGCGGGTCACGACTCCTCCTGGGACTCCTGGGACTCGTGGGACTCCTGGAGCGCCCCGAGCCGAAAGCCGTGCCCGTAGACCGTCTCCACCAGGCCCGGCACGCCGAGCTTGCGGCGCAGCGCCGCGACATGCACGTCCAGCACCTTCGTGGGCCCGTACCAGTGCGAGTCCCACGCCCGCTCCAGGATCTGCTGGCGGCTCACCACCCGGCCCGGGTCGGCGGCCAGGCACTCCAGGATGCCGAACTCCTTCGGCGTCAGCGCCACCGTACGTCCGTCGACCGAGACCTGCCGGGTGCGCAGGTCGAGCGCCAGCGGCCCGTGGAGCAGGATTTCCGTGTCCGCGGGGCGCCGGCGGCGCAGCACCGCCCGTATCCGCGCCAGCAGCTCGGCCAGCCCGAACGGCTTGACCAGATAGTCGTCGGCGCCCTCGTCCAGGGCCACCACCCGGTCCGCCTCCTCACCCCGGGCGGTCACGGCGATGATCGCCGCATCGGACCGGGCCCGCAGCCTCCGACACACCTCCACCCCGTCGATGTCCGGCAGCCCCAGATCCAGCAGCACGACATCGGGCGAGGGCGCCGTCAGCGCCTCCCGCCCGGTCCGCACGCCCTCGACCGCATAGCCTGCCTGCCGCAGCCCACGCACCAGGGACTCCGCGATGCCGCGGTCGTCTTCCACGACCAGGACCCGCGCCTCTTCGGCTGCGCCCGTGGGCTGGGCGTTCATGCCCGCTCCCGCCTCCCGGACGATGGGATCGACTGCGTCGGTTCACCTCCCAGCCTGCGTCCTCGTCCGCCCCCGGCGGCAGGGGCCGTTCGTCCCCTTCCGACACTGAGCCACGGCGAGGGGCGAGGCCCCGCAGGCCGTGGCTGCCCGTCAGCTGGGGGTGGCGTTCTGTGTCGCGGGGGGGGCCGGTCCGTGTTCGGTCAGGACGTCGGTGGAGCGTTCCGGGAGGACGCCGACGGCGGTCGCATGGTGCCGTCGATTGAGCGGGGTTCAGCGTGGCCGCAGCCCGTCGAAGACCACCTCGAAGATCCGCTCCCGGGGCGCCGGATCCGCTCCGAGCTGTTCCATCGCCCTGCCGGTACCGGTCAGGAGGGCGATGAACTCCGGCAGGCCCAGCTCCGGGCGGACCGCCCCGGCCCGCTGCGCCCCGGCCAGCAGATCGGCCAGCCGGGCCTGGATCTCCATGGTCGGCTCGTGCAGGGACGCATGCACGTCCACCCCGGCCGCAGCGAGAGCCTGGGCGAACTCGCTTTTCCCCTCGGACTGTTCCACCACCAGGCGGAAGCAAGCGAAGAAGGCTTCGGCGGGCCCGGCCTCGGCGGCCAGCTGTGCGGTCTGGGCTGCCATCTCCTCCAGTCTGCGCACCATCACCGCCTCCAGCAGTGCCTCCTTGGTCGGGAAGTGCCGGAAGAGCGTGCCGACTCCGACCCCGGCGGTTCGGGCGATCTCCTCGGTCGGAACGCTGACGCCGCGAGTGGTGAACACCTCCGTGGCGACATCCAGCAGCCTGGCCCGGTTGCGGGCCGCGTCAGCCCGCAGCGGACGTTCCTGAGTGCCACCCATCCCTCTCCCACCCTTCGCCGTCGACGGCAGAACCGCTCTGGACAACCGGACTCTCCAGTCCGTATCGTGAAAACGGAGTTTCCAGTCCGATTCTAGCCGTGGATCCCACAGGAGGTTCGGCATGCCTGAAACGCTGTCACCGCGCGAGGTCTTCCAGAAGCTGATCGAGGGCATCGGCGCGGGACGGTTCACGGAACTGGCCGAGCTCTACACCGAGGACGCCGTAGTGGAGACCGTCTTCGAGCCGGTCGGTCCGCGGCGGATCGAGGGGCGGGCCGCACTCAGGGAGCGGTTCGCTCAAGTCTCCGAACGTTCGCCCGTGGAGCTGACCCCGGCGAACGTGGTCGTCCGGGAAACCGACGACCCGGAGGTGGTCGTTGCCGAGTTCGACTACCAGGTGCACCACCGGTTGACCGGGCGGACTTTCGAGGCCGCCAACATCCAGGTGCTGCGGGTCCGCGACGGCCTGATCGTGAGCAGTCGGGACTACCATGACCACCTTGCCCTCATCATGGCCGGCGGCGGCCTGCCTCAGCTGGTGGCGGCACTGGAAGGCAAGTAGCGACCGATGCAAGCGGGCACACCGCAACCAGTGGGCCTCACCCGGGAAACCAAGGAGGGCTTGCAGCACGGCGGGGATATCGCGACCCCCGGTCGGGATCAGCTTCGACGTAGCCGGGCGACATCCGATCTGCCTTCAAACGAGGCCGACTTCGACAAGACCAAGACGGTTCGCACAACCGCCACGCCACGGGAGCGGGCGACGGCGTCCCACCCCGGCGCGGAACCGCCGCCCACCTTCCTCTCCCAGCCCTTGCTTCACCTATCGAATCTCGATAGTTTCCCATCGCAACTCGATGGAAGGAGGGGCCGTGGGAAAGCTGACAGTGGGTGCGCTGCGCGCCGTGCTCGTGGTGGTGCTCGCCGGCACCGTGTTCGTGCAGGCATTGATGGTGTGGGCGTTGGCCACCGACCCGGAGGACGGCTCGCTCCCGCTGACCCCACTGCGCGTGATCACGATCCTGGGCATGGTGTCGGTCCAGGTCGCCCTGGTCTGCGTATGGCGGCTGGTGACGATGGTGCGACGCGGAACCGTGTTCTCCCACGCCGCCTTCCGGTACGTGGACGGCGTGATCGGCGCGATCGTGGCTGCTGCCCTCATCTGGTTCGCGGTCACGGCCATCAATGCGCCGGGCCAGCGGGACGACCCGGGCGTCACCGTCATCATGGGCGGGGTGGGCTTGGCCATCCTGGGGGTCGCGCTCATCGTGCTCGTGCTGCGGATGCTGCTCGCCCAGGCCGTCGCGCGTGACGTCGAAGCAGCGCACATGCAGGCTGAGTTGGACGAGGTGATCTGATGCCGATCGCCGTTGACATCGAGGTGATGCTGGCCAAGCGGAAGATGTCCGTGGGCGAGCTCGCAGACCGCGTAGGGATCACTCGTGGAGACCGTAACGGCCTCGTCGTACTCCGGCAGGCCGTGGCCTCCTACGACCACTCAGGCGACGGTGACCTCCACCGGAAAGGCCGAGTCCGGGCCGAGCTCGCCCAGAGCCGCGAAGACCGGGGCCTCGTCGAACAGCGACCAGCACCGTCCGGCCGCGTCCGCGAACTGAACCTCCACCACCCCGGGCCACGGCTCATCGTCCACCCAGCGGACCGCTTCACACCGCAGCTCAACCACGAACGCGCCGACGTTGTCCTACAGCAGCGATCGAGTCGCGTTTCCCAATCAGCGGTCGAGTCGTCGCGGGGCTCCGGGCAGCCAAGTCACACAAGCCATCAAGAGGCTCAGCCCTTAGGTAGCGGGCCCCGTTCGCGGAGCAATCAGGGTTGCACCGTGGGGCTGAGCAGCGCCGCGAACGGCTCCCGTACCGTCCCGGTGAACACCGTAAGCAGACCGTAGCTTTCGGAGATTTCATCCCATTCGAGCGCGCTCATCCCACGCCCCTCTTCACCCTTCAATGTAATTATCGCAGTTATGTCAGCGTATTCGTCATACTTCACATTGGATGACTTGTGAGCCACCCGCCAAAGAGTGACGTACCGAGGGCGGCGGGTCACATTGAGGATCTCAGTACTGTAATATAGTCGGGCATGAAATCTAATGTACTCATCCCCCGCCTGCGCCACCCACTCGGGAGCATTTTCCGCATGGGAGAGATCCTCTGACCATGATGCAGTCGCCGAGCTTGCGTAATCGCCGCTGACCGTCGCTCGATCCTTCCGCATGACCACAGCCCGAGCAGAACCGTCGATCGAATCGAATTTGGATGCTGCGGAGATAACGACGATCTTATCCTCGGTGAAATCGTCACCCGGCTCCAAGAAGGTACCACCTTCGTCGGCCATGATCGTACCGGAACTGATCAACTCACGCCCCAGCACCTCGTTATTGCGTTGCACATCTCCACCAGTCTGAAGATCACGCTTCCAATCCTTCATCCCCCTGGCCTTCTCGGTGAAATCAGCCGAGCGCCCGTAGACCTCATAAAGGCTACCCAGAATATAGAATGACACCTTTCCATTGTTCTTGAGCGTCACGGCCATCGGAAGATAAACGACCGTACGCTCGGCATTGAGTCGCGGTTTTCCAAACTTGACCACCATGCCCATTGTAACGGGATTGGCGTACGGTATGTACACCTGCGAGTAAATCAAGTTGGCAATGGCAATGAGCGCCGTCACCGCTGCACCGATCGCCACTCTCTTCGGATGCGGCGATTGTCTCCACACCTGTTGGGGATTGACCTTCCAGAGCGCCCAGAAAGACCAAACCAGGACAGTGGGCCAGATCCAAGCGTAAGGAGTGTATTCTCTGGCGTCGATCTGCATGAAGAGCAGCAGAGTATTCACGCCCAGTGCGATCGCGACGCCTATGAGCACCGCCGCTCCAGAGAAAACCCAGCGCCTCTTCCCCCAGTAGTCGAGAACAGCAATCGCCGCGATCAGCTCCACGGCACTCGCGAAGAGGAACGTGGCGCCCGCCACGCGTCCCCCGTACGTCAGGGCCTCCGAGATGTCTGTTTTCCCTATTCTGCCGAGTACGGCTGCCGTGACGAGCAGCCCTGCAGCCATGAGGACGGATGTTGCTCGCCGCTCCCAAGGACGGGCCGGCCACGTCTCGAATCCGCCGCCACGCCAATGGACGTGCGCACTGTCCTTCAGGTCCAGGTCGTCCGGGATTCCGGCACTGCGCAACAGACGGCGTAGGTCTTGCAGGGACCAGGCCCGGCCCACGATCTCACCGCGCACACGGACGACCCGCAATCCACGACTGTCCGGCGGCTCCACCACTATCAGCGGCTGGCTGTTCATGACACCAGGCTGATCCGGAAGGAGTCGCGAACGCCATGCGGGGCGCCCCGGGTGTACTGCGTGCTGCGCTGGAGCGACCAGGTCAACACACACGACTCGGACCAGCTGAGCGCTACGCCGTGCGGGTTATTGGCTGCGCAACACGATCCCGAATCGTGCTTCTTGAGGCATCTCCAGCAAGCGGGGCCGTAGGCGCGGCGTTCCGCGGCAGGCGCCCGCACCGATGCGTTTGACAGGTTCAGGGGTGCGGCGCCTACTGAGAGTGAGGCCTCGGGCAGGCAACTTCGGTCGCCGCTTGCGTGCGGTGGCGGTGGCGCTGATGGGCCGTCGCTGCCCACCCGTCCGGGGGGAGCTCTTCACCCTGACGACGGCCGCGGCGCGGCCGGTCCGGCCGTGGAACCCATCGCGAAGGGTGCGCAACATGATGCGTAATGTGCGTATGCGCGGCTGGATCGAGGCGATCGCCGCCTCGATCAGCGGAATCCTTCTCATCGTGACCCTGATCTGGCGCGATTGGATCGAAGAGGTCTTCGGGGTCGACCCCGACCAGCACAGCGGCGCACTCGAATGGGTGGTCGTCGCCCTCGCCGTCTGCGCCACGCTCACTTTCTCGCTGCTCGCGCGCGGTGAATGGCGCAGGGCCAAGGCACTGCATCCGCGCGCCGAGTGAGCTCATCAGCAGGAGCAGGAGGCTGTCCGATGTCGAACGAGAAGCGGACCGAGGGCCCCCCGTACGTGGCGGAGGAAGCGAACGTGGGGCACACCCGCAAGCCGAAGTCCCTGGCGAAACCGGGAAAGAAGGCCAAGGCGATGGCCGAGTCGGCCGAAGGTACGCCGACACCCGAGGAGCTCGACGCCCGCGAGGACAGGTTCAGCCGACGTCGCAAGCCGATGGGCCCCACTCGGGACCAGGTGCCCGAAACCATTCCCCAGGAGCTCGACGAGCCCGAGGAGCAGTGACGGAGGACAGCAGTCATGGCTCAGGTCCGCCTCATCCAGAACATCGGCCTCGACGACAACGCCACCGGTATCCAGACCGGCACCGTCCACGAACCGACCGTCGCGACGTCCCACGACAACATCTTCGTCACCGGCAACTGGTTCGCCAGCCGCAGCACCGACAACGGCGCGGGATGGACCCTGGTCAATCCGTTCACCGCGCTGCCCCCGGCAGCGGGCGGCTTCTGCTGCGACCAAATCGTCCTCTACGACCCCGGCCGGGAGCTCTGGATCTGGATCCTCCAGTACATCGCCGAGGGAGGCAGCAACGTCTTCCGGGTGGCTTTCGCCCCCGGCGACGACCCGACCGCATGGAGCTGGCACGACTTCAGTCCGCGTGACCTGGACCCCTCATGGACGGACATGTGGTTCGACTACCCCGACACGGCGCTGAGTTCGAACCATCTCTACGTCAGCTTCAACGCCTTCAACGCGGCCGGCCGCTGGCAGCGCGCGTTCGTCTTCAAGTTGCCCCTCGACGCGCTCAAGGCACGGCTCGCGCTGACGTACCAGTGGTGGACGACGACGCAGAACGGTTCCCTGCGGCTCACGCAAGGCGCCACCAGCAGCATGTTCTTCGCCAGCCACAACGGCGGCCGGACCCTGAGGGTGCACGGCTGGCCCGACGGCTCGAACACGGTGGGCTCGTTCGACGTGCAGGTGAGCCCGTGGACCCCCGGCCCGTTCGTCGGTGCACCCGGACCCGGTGGCGTCGAGTGGCTCACCCGTACCGACTCGCGCATCACCGGCGGATGGGTGAGCGGCACCCGTGCGGGCTTCCTCTGGACTGCCGGGCCCCGGTCCGGACGACCCATGCCATACGTCAAGGCCGCGGTCGTCGACGTGACCACCCAGGCGCTGGTGGAAGAGCCCGACATCTGGAGCCAGGAGTCCGCGTACGCCCAGCCCGCGGCCTGCCCGAACGCCCAGGGGATCGTCGGCGTTTCGTTGTTCTTCGGCGGCGGTCCGAGGCATCCTTCGCACGTCGTCGGCTTCCGCGACGGCGGCGAGTGGCGGCTGGCCATCACCAGTACGAGCACCCACGGACCGCTGGAGGGCAAGTGGGGTGACTACCTCACCTGCCACCGCCACGATCCGAATTCCTCGGAGTGGGTGGCCTCCGGCTACACCCTCCAGGGCGGTTTCGACCGCCGCAACGTGGAACCGCGGTACGTGCACTTCGGCATCGGCAGCTGACCCGGGGCGGGCGCTGCGCTCGGGCGGCGCCCACACTCGCCGCCTCCTTCGCCTCACGGCGGCGCAGGACGTCCTCGTCCCCGCCAGCCGGCCACCCCACCGGCCCGCCTCCGCCCCCTCTGGTGACCCGCGCCACACACCGTACGAGCAGATGGGACGGGCACGTCGAAGCCCTTCCAGCGTCTCCGCGAACCCGCTCGATTGACATGCACGGCTCAGCAATTTGGCCGAGTGACGATCCGACCCGCGGTCGCCGCGATCGCAGCGACAGGGCCGTCAGCCGCCGCCCGCGCAGAAGACCCTGCGGTCGATGCGCATAGGGATCGAAGTGTGGCGGGCCGGGCGGAGCCCGGCTGGTGACAACCGCCCCAACCCGTACCAAATGGGACAAGTCCGTCATATCCGGCATTCAACTTGATTTGCACTCATATGACACTTGATGGTGTGTCAGTCGCAAACGCGCGAGGCATAATCGGGCCCGGTCGTCTCCGGGAGCGGTGGAGCCATCGGGACACCGACTCACCCTCCAGCGGAATTCCGCACCGGACCGACCCTCAAGGCGTTGTAGATGTCCCTGGCCAGCCGCACCCGCCTCGCGACCCTGCTCACCGCACTCACAGTCGGCGCGGCCGGGGTGACGACCTGGGCCTACGGCTACGGGAACGCGCAGGAGCCGACGGCCCCCGAGGCGGTCCTCCGCCCGAGTGTGACCGAGGGCACGGTCGTCCAGGTCGTCGCGCATCCCGACGACGACCTCTTCTTCATGAACCCCGACCTGAGCCGTTCCATATCGACGGGCGCCCAGGTCGCCACCGTCTACCTGACCTCCGGCGAGTCCGACGGCAGGAACGAGGCCCACAGCCCGCACGTGGAGGACCCCGCGCGCCCCGCCGACCGCGCCGCATACGCGGAGGCCCGGCAGAACGGCATACGGGCCGCCTACGCGCAGATGGCCACCGGTGACCGCACCAGCGCCTGGCAGCGCAAGTCCGTACCCACCGCGGGCGGAGGGAGCGCCGAGGTGGACGTCCTCGTGGCCAGGCCCGAGGTCAACCTGGTGTGGATGCAGCTGCGTGAGGCCCGCAGCATCTCCGGCGACAATCCGAACAGCCTGCGCGGCCTGTGGGACGGCCGGGTGCCGGCCCTGGGCGCTCAGCTGACCTCCGGGACGCCGGTCAAACCCTGGTTCTCGTACACCAAGGAGCAGACCGTCGAGGCCATCGCGAACGTCTTCTCGATGTACCGGCCGACCACGATACGGACGCAGGATCCGACGCCCGGCCGGTCGCAGGGCGGCGGCGCCTTCCTCGACCACCAGGACCACATGTACGGCGCCCGCTTCGTGCAGGCTGCGGCCGAACGCTACGCGCAGTCCACGGACCGGCCGCACTTCTCGGTCCAGAACTACGTGAGCTATCCCAACAGCTCCCTGCCCCCGACGCTCGACCCGCAGGCGGCCGAGGAGAAACTCGGCTACCTGAAGACCTACGCCTGGCTGGACCACCAGGACTGGTGCGGCAGCCCCGCCGGCTGCGGCGATCGCAAGGCCGCGACCCGGCCCACCGGCGCCGGCTGGAGCCAGACCATCCGCTACAGCCGGGGCGACGGCACCTCCTGGATGGCCGAGGGCGTCTCCGGCCGGCTGTGGGCCTTCGCCGCCCTGGACGGCCGGATGGCCTACTGGTCGCGCAGCGGCCCCAAGGCCTCGTGGCAGGGACCCGAGTTCCTCCCCGGCACCGGGATCGACGCGGGCGCGACGGCGGTCCGGCTCCCTGACGGCAGGATCGCGGTCTTCGGCACCCGCACCAACCTGGGCACCACACCCCAGGAGTACGAGCGCACCGTCGTGTACGCCGTTCAGGCCGCGCCCGACGGCGCCTTCGGCCCGTGGCAGTCGCTGGGCACCCCGGACGCGGACGACATATCCGGCACCTCGGCGATCAGTGCACCGTCCGTTGCGGTGGACCGCACGGGCCGGCTGACCGTGTACGTACGCGATTCCCGGCGCACCCTGCGCACCCGCGTCCAGGAGACCCCGGGCGGCGCCTTCGGCGCGTGGCGGGCCCTGGGCGGCACCGGTCTGCAGGGCGACCCGGTCACCGCGACCGACGGAGCGGGGCGGCGGCACGTGTACGCGGCCACCGCCCGGACCGTGCTGGCCTGGGTACAGCCGACCCCGGACGCCCCGTTCAGCGGCCCCTTCCCGACCGGGCTGCCGGCGACCACCGGTCCGCTCTCGGCGAGCCCGCAGGGCGACGGTGTGCGCTTGTACTTCCGCCGCCCCGGCACGGGCACCGTCGGTACGAGCCTGGCCACCGCGGGCGGCCCCACGCCCACGTTCTCCCCGGTCACCGAGGCGGGCGGCGAGGGCGGCTACGGCGCCGTCGGCGTCGCGGGCCACGTGCTCGCGGGCCGCGCGGGCGCGGGCACGGTCGGCGTGTCGGGCCCGAACGACGCGCCGTCCTGGTACGAATCCCAGATGCTCTACACGGGCGCACCGGCGGCCGTGGCCGAACCGGACGGCACGGCCGTGGCCGCAGCCCTCGGCCTGGACGCCGGTCTGCACGTCACCACCGCTCCCCCGGCCGGATCCGGGCCGCCCGGGAGCGGCCCGCCCTCCACGCCGTGGCACCGGGCGGTCCAGCCAGCGACCGTCGCGCAAGCTGCGCCCGCGGGCTCCGGGTGGCAGCGCTGACCGGTGTGGGCGAGGATGGCGCGCGGACCACGTCGGGCCCGGCTGAGGCCGGCTCCTGACCACTGGCCGGCCCCTCACCACCGGCGATCGGGGATCCCATGACCCCTTGGTCCACTGAGCGCGGGCGTGCGGGACCGGGAACGGTCCGCGCCGTAGCCTCCGTCGCCGTGCTGATGGCCCTCGCCACCACCGGGTGCAGGAACGACGCCGCCCCGGCCTGGGGGTACCCGGATCTCCGGACAACCCTGGGGACCCTGTCCCGGGCCCTGGAGGCGGGCTGTGACGGGACGGCCCCCGAGCACTGTGCCGACGACCTCGACCGGCTCGACGCGCTGGCGGAGCGCGCCTTCGCCGCGGTCCTCGACCACCACCTCCTCGACGACGCGTACGTCGAAGCCAGGAACGAGGTGGACCGGGCGAGGGAGCTCCGCCGCACCATCGCGGCACAGGTCCGGTCACGTCGTGATCCGCACCACCTCCTCCTCATCCAGGCGGTGGCGGCCGAAAGGCTCGCCTACCGGCACCTCCTGGCCGCGCTGGAGAGGGTCCGCACCGCACCGCCGCCGGGTGACCGGACGGAGCCCGTCTGAGCACGTGCCCCGCCACCGCAGCACGGGCTACGCCGGCCGTAGGGGTGGGGTGGGGAGCGCCGTGCCGTCGAGCGCCACGAGGGACAGGACGGCGATCGAGCCCGTCCATGCGAGCGGAGCGACCGCGGCGGGCCTGCCCTCCTTGTCCACCTTCTCCGGCAGCTCGCCGAGCGAGTTCCTCTTGGAGAGGACCCATTCCAGGACCTGTCCCGCCTTCGCTGGCCTCCCCGTAGTGGCCCATGCGAGCGCGAACAACGCCGTGCTGGGCGTCCAGGCGTTCCCGCCCCAGGGCGCCGTGGGGTCGTTTCCGGGGGTCAGCCCGCCGTTGGGTAGGAGCAGCGCCCGGTAGGTGGCGTCCAGCGCCGCGGGGAGGCCGGCGGGCGCCGCGTTGAAGGGGGGCGCCATGAACGCCACCGCGCTGTCGCGCCCGTGCCGTCCGTCGACGGTGCGCTGGTACCCCAGGGGAACGAACTGCGCGGAGATCGCCGAGGAGAGCCGTCGTGCGGCCCGGGCCCAGCGCGCCGCGTCGTCCGGCCGGTTCGCCTCCCGGGCGAGGTCCGCCGAGGCGTTGAGCCCGGCGAGCAGCGGCGCGGCCGTACCGATGTTCGTGGTGGCCGTCATCAGCTCCCAGTAGTCGGGGGAGGCCGGGGGGAGGCCGTCCGTCCGCAAGGAACCCGCCGCGTGGTCGGCCGCCTTGCGGATCATCGGGTAGAGGGTGGTCAGCCGGGCGGGGCGGGTGGTCCGAGGGGCCTTCTGGTACCACTGCCAGGTGGCCCAGGGGACCCAACCGTTGGCGTCGAGCTGCCACCGCCTGCGGTCGGGCGAACCGGATCCGTCGAGCTTCGTCCGTGCCTCCCAGGTGCCGTCCTTGCGCTGGGTGGCGGCGCTGTAGCGCAGGATCCGGTAGGCCTCCGCGTCATGGCCGGTGTGCGCGAACGCGGCGGCGGCGAAGCTGGAGTCGCGCGGCCAGGAGTACTTCCAGCCGGGGCTCCACCCCGCCGCCATGGCGCCGTTCGGCCGGAGCAGGGCGCGCATGGCCAGGAGGGCCCGTTCGGCCGCCGCCCGCTGCGCGGGCGACCTGCCCGGGATCCGGCCGGAGGCCAGCCAGGCGCGGCTCTGCACGATCTGCTGCCACGCCGGCGGATGGTCGAGGGCGACCACGGTCGAGGCCGTCCGGGCGGCGGGAAGGTACATCCACCGACCGGATGCCAGGTGCAGGACGTTGCTCCCCTCGACGTACCGCGCGCCCCTGGCGACGGACGGCGGAACGCCTTCGGCGGCGGTCGTGTTGGACAGGAGACCGACGCTGGGGGCGGCGAGCATCGACAGGGGCGCGTACCTGAGCACGGCTTCACCACGCCTCTGGTGACCCCCGGCACACAGGGGAACGGCCACGCTCGCCAAGGCCACTGTGATGACCGCCCAACGGCCGAGCAGGACACCGGGCATCGCCACTCCCTCCGCGGGGCCTGCGTACGCACGGCCCGGATCCCCCATCCTGGAAGACCCGCGTGGAGGTTGCCACGGAACGCCCGCCGCCCGGGTGAGCGGGGCCCGACGGACCTGGCGGCGTCCGTACCCCGGCCTGGCGCACCCGAGATGCCGGGGGCGGGGAACCGTGCACATCATGGGTGCTCGCGGCCGTGCGGTCACTGCAGTCGGCGGACCGGCGGGCGCACCGGCCGCCTCCTCGGCCGGCCCCGCTGCGAAGGGGTGGTGAATGAGCACTGCTGCGGTCGAGGGCGAGGACGTCCGGACCCCTTCTTCCGCGGTGGCCCACAGACCCGGCCGCCGCCCGCTCGTGCGCAGGCTCCTCCCGGTGGCCGGGGCGACGCTGGTCGCGGCGGCCGGAGCGCTGATCGCCGTCGGATGCTTCCTCGGCCTGTACGTACGGCCCACGTCCGACGACTGGTGCGCCGCGTGGAAGGCCCGTGATCTGGGGGTCCTCGGCATCACGTCCGATTTCTACATGACTCAGAACGGCAGGATCGCCAACGCCTTCCTGACCGGTGTCGTCTACGGCGACGGACTGGCCGGAACCAAGATCCTCCCGACCGTCATAGCCGTCTCGTTCACCGCCGGACTGGTTCTGCTCGGGCAGGACTTCATCAGGTTCCTCGGCGGCAGGCCCCGGTTGCTGGTCCTGACCGCCTGCGCCCTGGTCGTCCAGGCGCTGCTCTACTTCGCCGGCACCCGCAGCTACCAGGTGCTCCTGTGGGCCCCCGCCACGATCTCCCACACCCTTCCGAGCGTCATCGGCCTGTGGGCGGTCCTGCTGGGCGTCCGCACCGTCCGCCATCCCCGTACTGCCGTCCGCGTGGCCGGCTTCGCCTCGGCGTTCCTCATCGGCCTCGCGCTCGGCACCCTCAGCGAGCCGTTCGCGCTCGTCAGCGGGCTGCTCGCCGCCGCGGTGGGGCTGCTCTCGCTGCCCCGCCTCGGCCTGGCGCGGAACCGGCATCCTTTCACCTGGTGCCTGCTCTGGTGCTCCGGCCTCGCCTGCGGTCTGGTGGTGCTCTACACCTCCCCGGGCGCCCGGTGGCGCCGGGCCCAGCAGCCGGACAAGGAGTCCGTGCTCTCCGCGGGCGAGCTCAGGGCCACCTTCGAGGACTGGCTGCACATGTGGAACTCCGTCACCGGCCAGTGGGCCTACCTCGGAGCCGCCGCCGCCGGCATCCTCCTGGGCCTGGCGAGCGGGCTGTCCGCCCCCGGGAAGCGGGACCCGCGGCGGACCGTCCCGCGCAGGATGCTGATCGCGGTGCTTCTGCTCCCGGTGCCCGTGGTGGTGCTCGCGTCGTTCGCGGTGGTGATCGGCCTGCGCAGCGGCTACGGTCCGAGCGGGTGGACGTATGCCCGTACCTGGACGAGCCATCTCGTACTGATGGAACTGGCGCTCTGCGGCTACGGGGTGCTGCTGGGGGCGTGGGGTGGCCGGTGGCTCTCGGGCCGCCGCACCAACGGCGCGGCCCTCGTGACCGGCACCGTGGCGGCGGGCTGCCTGGCGCTGGCCTCGGTGGCCGCGCTCGTCCCGAACGTCCAGCAGCTCACGACCGCCACGGTCGCCCGTTCCGTGGCCTGGGACGCCCAGAACTCCCGGATCCGCACCGAGGCCGCGCGGGGCGCCACGGACGTGGGCTACCGGCCGCTCCACATCGGCAGTCTCGCCGAGCCCTTCTTCACTGGGAATTACGAGCGGGACTGGGTCGCCGGCTGCATGTCGAAGTGGTACGGCGTCGACCGCATCCACCGCCGCTGACCAGCGGCAGCGCCGGCAAGGCGTGGCATGAACGGGCTGCCGTACTGGCGCCGGCGTGCGCAACGGCCCGACCCGAGCGGGCGCTCGGTATGACCGTCGAGGCCGTCCCGGAGGGTTTGCACGAGCCTGGTGCCCGGCGTCATCCTCCGAGTGCGAACGAGGCCCGTTCTTGCCACTTCGTGCCGTCGTACACCATGAGCTCGACCGACGAGACATGAGATGTGAAGGGGAGCCTGCCGACGAGGTCGGCCTCGATCTCCTCCAGGACGGCGTCTTCCTGACCTTGCGCGATGGTCAGGTGCGGCACGATCTCGGTGAACCGGCCGCCGTACGGCGGAGCCTCAGGCCAACGGTCAGCGATCGCCTCCGTGAGCTGCCGCAACCGCGTGTCCGGCTCGGGAACGAGATACAGCACGTCCGGGAGCCGTCCGCACCTCTCGAACTGCAGGTCAAAGGCCTGGTGGCTGCCGAACACGGCCGCGAGGGCGGAGTGGACGAGCGGGCCTATTCGGCTCTCGTCAAGGAACGGGAAGAGCACGGTGACGTGTGCTGGCACTCCGGCCCGTGCTGAGGGATCGAGCCGTTCACGCCACGCGCGAACGGCCGGCTCCGCCTCCGGGATCCGGACGATGAGTCCCGTTCGGCCTGCCGGAACCGTACTGGTGCTGTCATCTGCCACGACACCGCATGGTGTCACCTCTCCCCCGGACGGCGCCGCTCCTTTTGATCAACAGCTCTCGGGGGGCGGCGGCCCGGGGCCGCCGCCCGTTCTCATAGGCCGGGGGCGCCCCACAGCGGGAACCAGCGGCGCAGATCCTCCTCGATCCGCAGGTCGTCCTTCACGATGGCCTTGACCTGGAGTTCCAGCGGGTTGTCGCGTTTCTGGCCGGGCAGCGGCGCGAAGGGGTAGAAGGCGCCTCGCTTGTAGAGGTAGACGAGGGCGAGCGGGCGCAGTTCGGCGTCGCGGAAGGTGACCAGCGAACACAGGAGCTGCGGACCGAAGCCGCTGTCCTGCAAGGCGGTGTTGACCGCGTGCAGGTCGTTGACCAGGGCGGGGAGCTCGTCGGGGTCGCGGCGGGACAGCAGCCAGGAGTACCCGTAGTCGTCCCGGCTGAACTCCACCGACGAGCCGGGCCGTTCTGCGTCCGCGTCGAGCAGGGCGCGTACCTCCTGCTGGACTCGGGCGAAGGCCCCGCCCTCGATGGCGGCGAAGCACACGGAACCCAGGCCGGTCGGGGTGAAGCCGATGGCCGCCTGGAGCGTGATCGCCGCCGAGGGCAGGCCGAAGAGCTGGTCGAGGTCGGGCTTGACCGGCCTGCTGCGGCCGAACAGGACGTCCAGGAAACCCACGGGACATCAACTCCTTCTCAGGGCGCCGGCTCGCCCGGCCCGCCCAGCTCGGCAGAGATCTCTGCGAGCGCCGCCAGGCGGCGTTCCAGGCTGGGGTGGGTGGAGAACAGGTTCGCCACCGTCGTACCGGGCCCGAGGGCGGGGGTGAAGAAGAACGCGTTGAACGCCTGGGCGGTGCGCAGGTCCCGGGTCGGGATCCGGGCGATGTCGCCGCTGACCTTGGTCAGTGCCGAGGCCAGGGCGGAGGGTTTTGCAGTGAGCATGGCGGCGGCCCGGTCTGCGGCCAGTTCTCGGTAGCGGGACAGGGCGCGGATGAGGAGGTAGCTGACGGCGTAGACGAGGGCGGAGACCGCCATCACGGCCATGAAGACGACGGCGGTGTTCTGGTCGCGTTGGTCGCGTCCGCCGAACAGCTGGGAGTAGAACGCGAAGCGGACGACGAGTCCGGCGATGACGCCCAGGAACGAGGCGATGGTGATCACCGCGACATCGCGGTGTGCGACGTGGGAGAGCTCGTGGGCGAGGACGCCTTCGAGCTCTTCCGTCTCCAGGCGGCGCAGCAGTCCGGTGGTCACGCACACGACGGCGTTCTCCGCGTTGCGGCCGGTGGCGAAGGCGTTGGGAAGGTCCATGTCGGAGACGGCCACCCGGGGTTTCGGCATGTCCGCGGTGGCGCACAGCCTGTCGACGACGCCGTGCAGCAGGGGCTGCTCCTCGGGCGTGACGAGGCGGCCGTGCATGGCGTACAGGGCGATCCGGTCGGAGTACCAGTACTGCGCGCCCAGCAGCGCTGCGGCGATGACGACCACCAGCACGACGGACTTGAGCAGGACGATCAGCGCGGCGATGAACGCCACGTACACCAGCCCGAGCAGGAACATCGTGACCACCATGCGGACGGTCAGCTGCCGGTCGGGCTCGAAACGGCTGCGCATCGCCATCACCCCGGGATGAGGCCCTCGTCGGACAGCAGCTCCCGCACCTGCGCGAGGCTGGTGTCCGCATCGGGCAGCACCAGATCGGAGGGGGCGATCGTCTCGTCCGGCAGCGGAGTGCCGAGGGCTCGTACGGCGTCCAGCAGGGCCGACAGGGCGGTGGTGAAGGCCGCTTCGTCGTCCGCTTCGACGGCCGCCTGGAGGGCGGAGTCCAGTTCGTTGAGCCGGGCCAGGTGCTGTTCGGCGATCTCGTGCTGGCCCTCGCCCAGAATCCGCACGATCATGACTTCGTCTCCTCGTCCGAGGGGTCTGTCGGGTGATCTGCGCGTCCGCTCTCCACTGCCGTCGGGGCGGCGGACGCCGGAAGCTGCGCCTTCATCCGGGCCAGCTCGGTCTCCACGTCCTGGCCTGCGGTGACGCGTTCGAGCTCGGTCTGGATGTCGTCCCGCCCCGCCGGCAAGGTGGCGTCCTCCAGAACGCCGGAGGCGAGCAGTTCGTCCAGCGCACCCGCACGTGCCTGGAGCTGTTCGGTCTTGTCCTGGGCGCGCTGCATGGCCAGGCCCACATCGCCCATCTCCTCGCCGATACCGGTGACGGCCTCGGTGATGCTGGTCTGCGCCTCGGCTGCGGTATAGGTGGCCTTGATCGTCTCCTTGCGGGTGCGGAACGCGTCCACCTTCGCCTCCAGACGCTGCGCCGCCAGGGTGAGCTTTTCCTCCTGCTCCTTCAGCGACGCCTGCTGGCTCTCCAGGTCGGTGGTCTGCGCGGCCACGGCCGTGCGGCGGGTGAGCGCCTCACGGGCCAGGTCCTCACGCCCCGCAGCGAGCGCCTGCTCTGCCTGGCCCTGCAGTTTCTCCGCGGACCGACGCAGCTGGCTCACCTGTAGCTCGACCCGCTTTCGGCTGGTCGCCACATCGGCCACGCCGCGCCGGACCCGCTGCAACATCTCCCGCTGCTGCTCGTACGAATAGTCCAGGACCTCGCGTGGATCTTCGGCCTTGTCCAATGCCTTGTTCGCCTTGACCCGGAACAAGCTGGCGATGCGGTGCGTGATGCTGGTCATGACGACCGCCTTCCTCTCGACGCCGCCGCTGTCCGGGGTGCGACCGGCCCGGGCACGCCGGGCACGTCGCCAAATCCGTCCCACCGCGGGACACAGCTCAGGACGCCTCCCTTCCATTGTCCGGGCCCGTTCCCGACCCGGCAGCCTGATCGGGGTCCTGGGGTCGCTGCACGGCCCGCTCACGGCCCGCTCCCGGTCCAGGCGAGCGGCACCTACACGACGACGCCCGAGCAGCGGGTCGAGTGGGAGGCCGGCGTCCGCTCGCTGTACGACGGCATGGTCCGGATCGTCATGACCCCGACATGGGCCAAGCTGATCGACTTCGAGACGACCCTTCCGAGCGCCGTTGAGGAGCTGGTCCGGCAGCGGGACGAACGAAGCCGCGCCCGACCCCTCCCCGCCCGCGAGGCCCTCCGCGCGGGCGGAAGGCGCTCAACGCCCAGCGGCGTCCGTGAGGATCGCCCGAAGTCGTGCTCGGCATTCGGCGACGAAGGCGGGAAAGGTGTGCCAGTAGTAGGTGATTCCGCTGACACCCACCGCGATCGCCCAGGCGCGGGCGCGGGCCCACGTCAGATCGTCGAGGTCCAAGGCGTCCCAGTAGGCCTGCCGTGCCGGGGACGGCAGGTCCCAGAGCGTGGAGTGCTCGGCGTCGGGACAACCGACCGAGAGGCCTCCGAAGTCGATGACCGCGCGGATCCTGCCCTCCTGAACCAAGAGGTTGGTGGGCTTGAGGTCGCCGTGGAGCCACACGTGGGGCCCGGAAGGCTCGGGCAGTGCGAGCGCCGCTCGCCACAACCGTTCCAGGGTTTCGACGTCGAGCTCCAGCCCCACGAGGGTGCGGCACTCTTCAAAACACTGGCTGATCCACTGGTCGCATGCCCGCAGGCTGCCTCCGCGGTACCAGCTGAGGTCGTCCGCGCGAGTCGCTCCCATCAGGTCGATGCCGTGGAGCTCCCGCACGACCGCTGCGAGGTCAGCTCCGAAAGCGGCCCAGTCACGGACGGTGTCCGGGCCGGCTTCGTCACCGTCGATCCAGCGGTACACCGACCAGACGAGCGGGAAGGCCTCTGAGGGAGTTCCGGCATGGACGGGCTCGGGAATCGGGCAGGCGAGGTGGGGCGCCAAACGGGGCAGCCACTCCTGCTCCTTCCGCACGGACCGTCCGTTGGCGGCGGTTCGCGGGAGTCGCACGAGGAGCTCGTCGCCCAGCCGGTACATGGTGTTGTCCGTGCCCGCGCCTGCGGGCGACAACCGTAGGTCGGCCCATTCCGGGCGCTGTTCCTTCAACAGCGCCCGTACCAGCGCCTCGTCGACCGGGATCTCGTCCTCGTGCAGCGTCACGCGGGAAGTCTCACCGCTGGACGGTGCAGAAGCCAGTGACTTTCCGTCCGTCTCGGCTCTGGGGGCAAAGTGCCTGGCGCGTGGTCGCCGCTACGGCGGGGGTGGGCCGAAGCCGCCGGCTCCCAGAGGGGCGCCGGCGCCCCCGTACGGGCCGTACGGGCCGTGCATGCCGGGCGCGCCGGCGTCGTACGGTCTGGGCATGGAGCCCAGCCTGGGCTCCAGGTACCAGGCGACGATCCGGTTCAGCTGCTCCAGCCATTCCTGGAGGCGGGCGGCGCGGCGGGCGTTGATCTGGCAGGCGTAGGCGTTGCCGTCCGGCAGCCGAACCGTCACGACGAGGTGGTTGCCGCGGTGCGACGACGGGCCGTAGGCGACGCCGGCGAGTTCGCCCCATTCGAAGTCGGCCTCCACACCGTCGACTTCGAGGACGATCCCCGTGCTGTCGGCGACCACGCTGTTCCTGCGGTCGGCGATCAGGAGGTCCGGGCCGTGCGGCGCGGGTACAGCGGCCGGTCCGAACGCCCTGCCAGCCGGGAAGTTGGGGGCCGCCGCCGGTATCGGCGGGACGCCCTGCGGCACGGGCGGGGTCGCCTGGACCGGGAAGGGCACTGCCTGCGGGGGCGTCCGCGGGTCCGGGGGCGGCGTCGGGGCCTGCGTCGGGGCCGGGGCCGGGGCCGCCGGGAGTGTGGGTGCGGGCGTCCAGACCGCCGGGGTGCCGCCCTGCCGCGGGTCGGCGCCGGCGAGCAGGTCCAGCAGGGCGGAGGGGGTCGGGCGGTCCGCGGGGTCCTTGGCCAGGCAGGCCTCGACGAGCGGGCGAAGGACGTCGGGCACCGCTGTCAGGTTCGGCGACTCGTGCACCGAGCGGTACATCATGCCCATCGGCGTCCCCTCGCCCCAGGCGCTGCCGCCGGCCGCGGCGACCAGGACCGCGCCGAGCGCGAACACGTCGGCGGCGCCCGTGACGTCGTGGCCCAGCGCCTGTTCGGGGGCGAGGTAGCCGGGGGTGCCGAAGGCCGCACCGGTGGCGGTCATCCGCGTGGACTCCACGGCCCGCGCGATGCCGAAGTCGAGCACCCGCGGCCCGTCGTCGGCCATCATGATGTTGCCGGGCTTGAGGTCGCGGTGGACCAGGCCGCAGGCGTGGATGGCCTCCAGGGCCTCGGCGAGCGCGGCGGCCAGGGTGCGCAGCGCCGCCTCGCCCATCGGGCCGTCGGCGGCGAGCCGGGCGGCCAGGGTCGGTCCGGGTACGTAGGCCGTCGCCAGCCAGGGCGGGTCGCCATCGACGTCGGCGTCCACGACCGGCGCGGTGTGAAAGCCGCCGACCTTGCGGGCCGCGGCGACCTCGGCCCGGAAGCGCTCGCGGAACGCGGGGTCCGCGGCCAGTTCCGGCCGGGCCACCTTGACCGCTACGGGCCGGCCCCCGCGGGACCGCGCCAGGTAGACCGTCCCCATGCCGCCTTCACCGAGCTTGCGCTCGACGGCGTACACCCCGATGCGTTGCATGCGAACAGTATCGCGTCCGGCGGGGACAGTACCCGGCCAGGGAGAACCGCCCGGTGACAACCGGCGGATGTCGTCGACCGCCAGCACGGGCCCGGTCCGGAGAACTGCGCGGCGCGGCCCGTCCCCCGACACGGCCCGAAGGCAACGGCCCCGCTGACAGCCCGCCCGGCGTGCTCCGATCGGGTGCTCCCGGCGGCGGTCCTGCCTGTCGGGCGGGGGCCCGTCGGGGCACCGGATACTTTGCGGTCCGTGGTGCCCACCCCCCGGAACCCAGCAGCCGTCGGCGTCCTGCATGGGGCGACGGCGGACGACATCGCCCGGCTCGCGAACGATGCCGGGCTCAGCGCGGTCGTCGTCCCCGACGGCCGGCGAGCGCCGTGGCTTCACGAGCTGGCCGAACTCGTGGTCGGGGGACGGCTGGTCATCCCCCGCACCACCCTGGCGTCCGTCACCCGGGACGAGTTCACCGACTGGGCGCACACCGCTGTGGCCGACGCCCCCGCCACGGTGGCACGCCCCCTCGTCCACCACATGGCGGAGATCGTGACCCGGGTCGTGGACGCGGCGCGCACGGACCACGTCATGGTGCGCGCGTTCACCGAGGCCCCCACGCGCCGGTGCGGCTTCCACGTGGACACGGTGCCGCCGCAGAGTTCCACGGTCGGGGCCGTGCGGGTCTACAACGGTCCGACCACGGAGTACGTCGCCTGCGAGGACGTACGGGGCATGGACGAGTTCTACGCCTACCTGGCACGCAGGGAGCGGCTCTCGCGCCAGGCGGAGCGCGAGGGGCGTGGCGGCGGGGCCGCGCTCGACGAGCTGTGCGCCATGGACGACAGCCCGTCGTTCCTGAGGCGGGGCGCCGTCGTCCGGCGGGTGCCGGCCGACGCGACCGTCTTCTTCCGGCACCTCGACGTACGACGACACTGGTCGCCGCATCCGGTGACCGACGTGTGGATCCACCGCTCGCCCATGATCGGCAGGCCACGGCTGGTCCTCAACGTGTCGCCGTACCGGGCGGTACCGGCGCACTCCGGTCGGGGGTGAGCAGGACATGGGTGAGGTGGTCGGGCAAGGAGTCGTCCAGGGTGCGCAGCAGGCGCAGGACCCGGGCCCCGGCCCGTGCCGGCCCGTGGTGCGCGCCGAACCAGGCCCGGGGTCGCTGTCCGGCACCGCAGGCCGCCCGTACCGTCTGCACGGCGTCGTCCTCCCCGTCGAAGAACAGCCCGGTGAACGGGTTGACGTACTGCCATCCGCCGAGGATCTTCCGGTTGACGACGACCGGCACGTCGAGGCAGAGCGCTTCGGCGAGCACGCGCGGCGAGGCGTCGAGCACGGCCGGTACGAAGAGGGCACGCGCGCCGGCGATGGCCGCGAGCAGCTGCCGCCACGGCAGCGGCCCGACCAGTCGTACGCCGGGGATCGGCTCGGCGTCGGCCGGCGCGTCGACCACCAGGATCCGCAGCCCCGTCTCCCGGGCCACTCGGCGCAGACAACGGGCGGCGAGCGGCCAGTTCTTCGCCTGCTGACGCCAGGGCTCCCGACCGGCCACGTGCACCACGTCGGCGGCGAGCCGCGACGGCAGCGGCCCGTCCACCCCGGCCGCCCCGGCCGCCTCGGTCACGCGCGCCGGATCCACGCGGAGCGGGTCCGTGAAGTCGGACTCGCTCGCCAGCAGGCGGGGGCCGGTGGGCGGCAGGAAGCGGTCCGGATCGCGGAAGCAGTGCAGCCACGCCTCGCACAGCAGTCCGTAGTCACGCTCGTCGCGCCACGGCGCCGCCGGGAACCCCAGATAGCTGGTGGCGCCGGCGAACCGGGCGCCGGAGCGGGCCAGTTCGGCCAGTCGCAGGTGATGGGCGCGCGTCACGATCGGCGCACGGACCAGGACCCACGGCAGGCCCTCGCCACCCGGCCCGGTCACCCGTAGGAAGGGCGTGCCCGCAGCAGGGTTCACCCGTCGTCCCTCACTCGAATCGGCACGGTGCCACGACAGCAGCACAGGAGAGGTCATGACCCCGACCATCAGACGCGACTTCTACACGGATGGCAACGGCGGCACGCGGATCGAGATCTTCGACGAGCTGAGCGAGACCGCCAAGGCGGCCCTGTACGCGTTCTTCCGGCGGGTCGGCGCGCCCCAGCTGATGGACGAGGTCGTGCTGCCCCTGTTCTGCGACGGCGATTCGCAGGTCCTCGCCGCCGTCCGTGACCGGCCGTGGCCGCCGTGGGGGCTGGGCGCCCGCAACATCGTCGCGTTCGTGCAGACGCACCTGGTCGGCGACGGATGCTGGGGGTTGAGCCCGGTGCACGTCGCCGACGAGGACCTGACGAACGTCGGACTGTGCGCGGCCGTCTACAAGGAAGCCCTGGAGACGCTCGCCGTCGATCCGAACGCCGAGGTGCACTACCTCCTTGCCGAGGGCTCGCGGCTGGCGGACCTGACGTTGCGCCGCGTCGGCTTCGAGCGTACGGAGGACGTCTTCCTCACCGAGGCCGCGCGTTACCTCACCTACCGCATCCCGGCCGGCGAGCTGCTGCACCGTCTGGGGTTGGCCGAGGCCGACACCGTCGACGTGCTCGCCGGCGCCCTCGACGACGAGGTGTTCGCGCTCAACGCGGCCTTCCACCACACGATCTATCTGGGTTCGCGTGCGGAGTGGGTGGTGGACCGGCCTTCCGTCCCGTCCGAAATCGCCCGGCTGGTACGCGGCGGCCACTACAGCAAACCGGCCGGTGTGCCGACCGGCACCGGTCGGTTCGAGAGGGATCCGATCGCCGAAGTGGCCCAAGGGGTGAGGGAGTTCCTCACCGAGGCGGAACACGACGAGTTCCGTGCGTACGTGCTGCGCCGGGAGTCCGACTTCAAGCCCGCCACGGTCCGGATGTCCGGGGCCGCCGAACCGGTGGTGGACGAACGCGTGCGCCGCAGCCTCGTCCTCGACGAACTCGGCCCCTACGAATCGCTGTTCACGGAGCGCATCAAGGAACACCTCCAGCAGATCGGTCACCGCCTGAACCACCCGGCGTTCCCCTTGGGCCGTGTCGAACTACAGGTGACCGCCAACGGCGACCGCGACTACTTCGGCATGCACCGAGACAGTGACGGCGGCGACACCCGCGAGCTCACCTTCGTGTACTTCTTCTCCGGCGAACCGCGCCGGTTCTCCGGCGGGGAGCTGCGCGTGTTCGAGACGGTCTTGGAGGACGGGGAGGTGGTGCCCACGGACCGCAGTCAGACGATCGTGCCGCGCGCCAATCTCGCGATGTTCTTCCCGAGTCGGCACGACCACGAGGTGCTCCCCATCCGAGTGCCGAGCAAGGCGTTCGCGGACAGCCGCTTCAGTGTCACCGGCTGGATCCACCGGCAGTGAGCAGTCGGCAGGCCGGACCTGACCCCGGGCCGGCGGCCGTCGCCTGGACGGTGGTCGGCCGGGTGGCGCTCCCGTCCGGCCGGGCCCGGCACGCGGCGCGCGTCCTGCACCACGCCCCCTTCCCCGAGGTCGCGGGGCTGCTCGCCCGGGGCGTGCAGGCCGACGCCCACGGCGTGCGCGCCCGGTACCTCTTCGACTCGGAGGCGGCGGCGACGGCGTTCCGGGCCGCGCAGGACCCCGCGCTGGGCCGTCCGGGGTCGCCCGTCACCAGTGCCGTACGGGCGGTGCCCGCGACCGCGCCGGTCGCGGGCACCGCGCCCGTGATCATCGTGTCGCCGCCCCGCTCGGGCAGCACGGCCCTGTTCGAGGCGCTGGCCCGGCATCCCGCTCTGTGGACGGTCGGCGGGGAGAGCGAGAGCGTGATCGAAGGCGTGCCCGGGCTCCACCCGGTGGCCTGCGGGTACGCCTCGCACGCGTTGGAAGCCGAGCACGCCGACCGGTACGGCGGGGCGGTCCGCGCGGGGTTCCTGGCCGAGCTGCGCGATGCGCGGGGCCGGAGCTGGCTCGACCGCGGCGGCCCCCAGGCCCCTCCCCCGAGGCTGTTGGAGAAGACCCCGGAGAACTCCCTGCGGCTGCCGTTCCTGCTGCGGCTGTTTCCGGACGCCACCGTCGTACAGCTGCACCGCGATCCGCGGGACACCGTGGCCAGCATGGTGCGCGCCTGGGCCCATCCGGCGTTCGTCAACATCCCGGACCTGCCTGGCTGGCCCCGGCGGGCCTGGCACCTGCTGCTGCCGGACGGCTGGCGGCGATGGCGGGACGAGGACGCGTCACGGATCGCGGCCCGGCAGTGGGCGGCCGCCGTGGACGCGGCACTGGATGGCCGTGCCGCCCGGCCGGCCGGCCGCTGGGTCGATGTCGACTACGCCGCGCTGAACGCAGCTCCGGCCCGGACGATCCGGTGGCTGGAGCGGGAACTCGGGCTGCCCGCCGGCTCACCCGGCCGGGACGTGCCGCTGTCGGCGACGACGATCACGCCTCCGCGCCCCGGCAAGTGGCGCAGTACGCCCGGCTTCGACCCTTCGGCCCTCGACGCCGTGGCACCGACCTGCCGGCGCCTCACGAACGGACGTGCCCCGATGCCCCAGCCCACCCGCGAGTCCCGTCGACGCCCGTCCTTCGTCTGCTGGCTCGACGACGGCGGTACGGACGACCGCGGTGCGGCGGAACGCGAGCCCGCCGCACCGCACGGTCCGGGGCCGGGGCCGGGGCCGGAGCCGGAGCCGGACTCAGTCCTCGACCCGGCCGCGGTGCTCCAGGACGGGGTCACCATTCCCTTGGGCCTTGTACGCAGGGCCCGGTTCCGGGACCGGTTCCTGCCCGACCTTCCGATCCTGTGGACCGACGACCCGGGCACCGGGGCACTCGCACCGTTCTGGGTTTCCCTCGGGGACTTCTGGGTGCTGCGGGCACTCCTCCCGGGACGGCCGCTCCCGCCGGACCTTCCGCCCCGTCTGCGCACTGCTCTCGCCCGGGCCGGCGCCCTGGGGTCGACCGAGTCACGTGCCCGGGAGGCTGCGCGGGCCGACGCCGTCGTCGCGGCTGCCGCCGCGGAATTCGAGCGCACTGATGTGTGCCGGATCGACCGCATGGTGCACCCCCGGCACCGTGAGGCCCTCCTCGACTACTACGAGCAGCTCATCGCCACCGGTTCATGGCCCATGGGGGACGCCCAGGTGGCCGGCCGTTACGGCTGGCACAACGAGTCGCTGTCCCGCTTCTTCCACCACCAGTTCGCGGCGCTGGTGGGGCGGATCGCGGGCCGGCCGGTACGCCCGTCGTACTCCTACGTGTCGGCGTACCGCGGCGGGGCGGTCCTCGGCCGTCACGTGGACCGGGAGCAGTGCGAGTTCACCGTGTCCCTGCTGCTCGGGGAGTCGGGCCCGGGCATCGAGGGCGGCTGGCCGCTGTACCTCGGCAGCACCGGGGGCGAGGTATCCCTCGTCCAGCGGCCCGGTCAGGCCGTCCTCTTCAGGGGGACCCGGGTGCCGCACGGGCGCCCGCCGCTGCCCGACGGCAGCACCCACACCTCGCTGCTGTTCCACTACGTCCCCGCCGAGTTCCGCAGGACCCTGTACTGAAGCGGCTACTGCACCCCGAGCAGGCCGACGCTCCGTGCCTCGGCCTCCCTGACCTGCGGCGCGATGCGCTCCCACCGCATGACGGTACGCCGGGCCGCAGGCGGTGCGACGCGTCGGCGGGTCCGGGTGAAGCCGGCCGGCACCGGCCCCCGCCCGAACATGACGGCGGCGGCTTCGGTGGTCAGCAGCATGTCCCATACGAGGTGCGTGCGGTCGGCGGGTCCGGCGTTCTCGGCCGCGTGTACGCAGCCGTGGTTGACGAGGTAGACAGCCCCGGCTTCCAGGTGGTGCACGTCCCCGTCGAGCAGCAGCGTCGCCGCGGGATGGGTGGTCAGGGGCAGGTGGAAGCGGGCCCTGATGCCGACCGCGCCCGACTTCGCGCGTACCACGCTGTGCTCCTCGTGCGGGGCCAGCGATGCGCCCGGCCCGAGCACGTTGATCCGGAAGTTGACCAGGTGCGGCAGGGAGCCGATGAGCGCGGCGAGGGCGGGGTGGTGTGCGCCGTGGTGGAAGCGCTTGCCGAAAGCGGACAGGTCGTGGTCGCGGGAGAAGTCGTCGCAGCGTCCGGAGGCGTTGAGCAAGCTGTACTGCTCGACCCGCCCGCTGGGTCCGGTCCATGCCGTCACGTGGCCGGGGGCGCCGGCCAGCGAGGGACGCTGCCGGGCCCGCAGCAGCGCCACCTCGGCGGCCAGTCGGTCGGCCGCGGCCGGATCGGCCCGCATCAGGCGCAGGCAGCGGATGCCGGGACGGTGGTAGTTGGCGTCGCGGATGCCGTCGAGGATCTGCTGCAGGCCTCGGTACGCATCGTGGTGCGCTCCGTACTGCCCTTCGTGTTCCCGTGCGGGCGGCGGCCCTTGGGCTGTCATCGGAACGGACACCTCTCCAGGAGCAGATCGAGATCCGGGAGCCGGGCGGGGAGCGTGGCGTAGTCGGCGAGCTCCGCCGAGTCCAACCCCGCACCGGTCCGGCCCACCGGCACGGGCGGGGGAACCGGCACCCCGACCGAAAGGAAGTAGTCGTGGAACTTGCTCCCGTCACCGCTGGGCAGGTCCTGGTAGCGGATCCAGACGGCGGGGATCCCGTAGGCGTGGCCGAGGATGATCCCGTGCAGGCTCGACGAGGCGATCAGAGGGGCCCGTACGAGCTGCTCGACGACGTCCTCGACGGGCCGCTGCACGTCGACGAGCCGCCAGCCGGCCGGAGTGCCGAGCTGTGCCCGGGCCTTGTCGGCGAAATGCGGGACGACCGCCGGACGTCGCCCGGTGCCCCGACCGCGGCGGGGCAGGAACCGGGGCACCAGCAGGGCGGGGTCCCCGTAGACGGGGGAACAGGCCGCGCCGGAGCGAAGCGCCGCCTCCCGGGTGAGGGGGCCGCGTACGGCGATCAGCTCGGCCCGCGGATCGATGTCCTCGCCGGCGTGCATCACACCGGCGCCCCAGACGACGGCTCCAGGCCCCGCGAGGGACACGACGCTGCCGGTGACGAAGTGTTTGAGGACCGGCGCGTGCGGCGCGACCCATCGGGCCGGGGCGCCGCAGATCCGCCGGACCAGCCAGGGAGTGAGCCCGTCGCCGACGTTGCCCTGGCTGGGGGCCCGGCACCAGAAGGCGGGCACAGGCTCGACCACGCGACCCACTGTAGCGAGCGGACCGCCCTGTTCATCCGTACCTACCACCGTGATGTCGCCTGGTTGCACTATGCGCTGTCCGCCGTCCGGAGGTGGTGCCGGGGCTTCGCGGAGGTGGTCGTGGTCACTCCGCGCACCGGGGCGGCAGCCGTGCGCCGGGCCGCTGGCGACGGAGTGCGTCTGGAGGTGGGCCCGGACTACCGCGACGACTACCTGGGGCAGCAGGTGAGCAAGCTGTACGCGGACGAGTTCACCGACGCGGACCTCATCTGCCACATCGACTCGGACATGGTCTTCTTCCGTCCCGTCTCCCCCGCCGACCTGCTCGTGGGCGGTCGGCCGTGGATCGTCCGCCGGGCCGTCGCCGAACTCGGCCGGCACCGTCCCTGGCTCGCTCCGACGGAGGGCTTCCTCGGCCGGCCGGTGGCCTTCGACTTCATGCAGCAGCCGCCCTTCACCTATCCGCGCCGGCTGTACGCGGAACTGCGCGACCTGTGTCTGGAGCGCCACGGAGTGCCGCTCGACCGGTACGTGGCGGGGCGTCCGCCGCGCGGGTTCTCGGAGTTCAACGTGCTCGGCGCCCACGCGCACGCCGCTCACCGGGCGTCGTTCACCTGGTACGACGCGAGCTCCGACGCGGCGCCGCTGCTCTGCCGTTGGTACTGGAGCAGGGCCGGCATCGACGCCGGTCTGCGCGCGGAGCTCGACCTCGTCGTCGCCGGAGCGTCCACCGCTGGGCCAATCGGCCGGGGCCGGCCGGGGTAGCCGAGTGGTGGGCCGCGGCGGCGGGTGCGAGCGTGGCAGACAGGCCGTGACACGAGGGCGCACGCCAAGGCGGCGGTAGGCCCCGGCACAGAGAGGTGCCCGCGATGACACACACGCAGCTGACGCTCGACGAGGTGCTGGAACACCTCAAGAACAGGCCGGAGACGACGCACACCTATCGGGTTCCGGTGGGGTTGATCGCCGCCCTTCCGCTGACCGAGGCGCCCGGCATGCGAGTGCTGGACGAGGCGGAGACGCAGGAGCTGGCCCACTACCTCGGCACCCCCGCGAGCTCGCTCAAGGGACCGCTGAAGGTGCTCGACTCCCGGTGCTCCGAGTGCAGCCGCCGCATCACGTTCCTCGATTTCGCGAAGACCGCGGTCGACCTCGGCTTTCATCCGAAGGACGGCCTGCGCGACGTGCTGACGGGCAAGGGTGGGGAATGGATCACCATCCGTGGCCGGGACGGTGGCCGACCGGTGAACTGTGCGCAGTGCGGCAACGACGTTCCCCGCCTGAGGATGAACGGCTCGTACTCCGAGTACTCGTCGAGCTCGTACGCGTACGCCTGATCCTCCTCCCCTCACCCTCGCCGCCGCCGGCCACCCCCCGGGCCCTCCACGAGCGGGCTCCGTTGCGGCCCGGCAACCTGGCTACCGCACCAGGAAGTTGGCCATCATGCCCATCGCCGAGTGGTCCAATAGGTGGCAGTGGTAGACGTACGTACCCCGGTACGCGTCAAAGGTGACGTGCAGCTTCACCGTCTCGCCAGGGAGCAACTGGACCGTGTCCTTCAGGCCCGCCTCGGCCGGCCCGGCGGGGACGCCGCCCCGCTCCAACACCCGGAACTGGACCAGGTGCATGTGGAAGTTGTGCGGGATGATCTTGTTGGCGTTGGTCACCGTCCAGATCTCCGAGGTCCCGAAGGTGACCGTCTGGTCGATCCGGTCCGGATCCCACTGCAGCCCGTCGATGAACCCGCGCGACTCACTGCGGCCGTCCTCGTCCATGCTGAGGGCGATGCGCCGTTCGACCGCGGGCTTGGGCAGTGCGTCCACCGGCGGCAGGGTGCGCAGTACGTCCGGGACCCGGCTCGGGTCGGGGGCGGTGCGGACCACGTCGAACCGGAGCACGTTGCCCACCTGGTCGGGGGTGCCCGGGCCGTTCGTGTTCTGCAGGACGATCTTCGTGCCGACCGGGTAGCGGGAGAAGTCGATGACCACGTCGGCGCGTTCGGCCGGGGACAGCGAGACGGTGTCGGTGGTGAACGGGCGTTCCAGCAGGCCGCCGTCGGAGCCGATCTGTACGAGCTGCCCGCCGTCGGCAAGACGCAGCTTGAAGAAGCGCAGGTTGGAGGTGTTGAGCAGGCGGAAGCGGTACTTGCGGGCGGCGACTTCCACGTACGGACTGGGGCGGCCGTTGGCGAGCACGGTGGTGCGGCCCCGGAAGTCGTCCATCGCGTAGACCAGCTGCCCGTTCTCGTCGAAGCGGGCGTCGCGCAGCGCGATGGGTATGTCGTACTTGCCGGAGGGCAACGGCAGGGCGCGTTCGGTTTCGTCGGTGAGGATGTACGTCCCCGCCAGGCCGCGGTAGACGTGCTCGGCCTCCATGTGGTGGGCGTGGTCGTGGAACCACAACGTGGCGTTCGGCTGCCGGTTCGGGTAGGTGTACGTGCGTGCCGCGCCCGGGGCGACCGTGTCCATCGGGGCGCCGTCGTTCTCCGGGGAGACGCTCCCGCCGTGCAGGTGCACGGCGATCGGCATGTCCAGGGTGTTCCGGTGCCGGATGGTCACCTGCCGACCGCTGCGCGCCCGCAGTACCGGCCCCGGGAAGTGGCCGTCGTAGGTCAGCACCTTGGTCTGTACCCCGGGCAGGATCTCCCGCGAGACCTCCTTGACGGTGACGCGGTACGCGTCCTGTCCGCCCTGCGTGGAGTACGGGGTGAGCACGGGGAGCGGTGGCAGCTTCACCGTGAACGGCGGCGGCGCCGCCGGCCCTGCGTCGTCGGCGGCCTGCGCGATGTCGGTGCGCAGCACGGGCAGCAGTCCGGCACCGGTGATCAGGCCCGCGCCCGTCGTGGCCAGGGCGCCGACGAGCACGCGTCGTCTGGTGACCATGGGGATGTCCTCCTGAATGGGTGAGGATACGAACAGACGTTCGCACATCGAACGCCTTCCCCCATGATCTGGAGCGCGCGCCGAATGGCCTCCGGCCGGGGCCGGAGAGTGTCAGGTATCGCGCCAGGGCCGGGCGGTCTCGGCCGGGCGGCCCGGCTGCTCACCGGGCGGGCCGGGCGACCGCACTGCGGATCGCGCTCCCGACCGCCGCGCCGGCGGACCACCTGCGGAGACTGCGGCGGGGTGTTCGCGTCCAGAGCCAGGAGCGGAGCATCGACATCCCGCTCAGCCGAATCGCGGGTCTGACCCCCACGTCCGCCTGCCCGTAGCGGAGCGGGCACCGCCCACCGACCACTGCGCGCCGAACCTCCGGGCCAGGGCGCGGCGCCCACGGCAGCGGCCCCTCGGGACGCCACCCCCACCGCACGGCCCGCACGGACGTCCGGGCGTGCGGTCGACCCGGCAGCGAGACACGCGCTAGCGGATCTGACCCACGGCCCAATCGGCCCAATCGCGGCGCATCTCGTTGAAGCGGATGCCGTACTCCAGGGCGATGCGGCCGTAGACGGACAGGGAGTCGTCGCCCCAGTCGACGGAGGCGTCGAGGGCGCGCAGCTGCGCGGTGCCCTGCTCGGAGAGTTCCATCAACTCGGCGAGGTAGCCGCGCGCCTGCTCGGGCGTCAGCACACCGAGGAAGAACACCCTCAGCAGGACGTCGCTACGGGTGTTGCGTTGCGGCTTGACCTCGGTCAGCCAGTGCCGCAGCTCCGCCAGCCCCTCGTCGGTGAGGGCGTACTCCTTGCGCCCGCGCGGGCCCTCGGCCGCGACGCTGATCAGTCCGGCGTCGGCGAGGCGGGACAGCTCCGTGTAGATCTGGCTCTGTGTCGCGGGCCAGACGGTGGCCAGCGCCGTGTCGAAGCTCTTGAGCATGTCGTACCCGCTCGCCGGGCGTTCGGACAGCAGTCCGAGGAGGGCATGTCGAAGACTCATGCCAGCACCCTACCTTCCACTCTTGACATGTCGAGGCTCGACATTCTAGTTTCGACATGTCAGAACAGGAATGTTGAGGGGGAACTCCCGATGTCGTACGCACGCACCTTCCTTCCGTGGATCGTCTTCGCGGTGCTCCCGTCCGCACAGTGGCAGTGGGCCGCGCTGGCCGGCCTGGTGGCGGCGATTGCGGTGACGGTCCAGCAGCGCCGGGCGGGGGCCGGATTCGACGCGCTGATCATCGAGACGGGCTCGGCGGTCTTCTTCGCGGCCCTGACGGCGCTGGCCTTCGCCGACCCGGACACCCCGCTGCACGACTACTCGGCGGCCCTTTCCTCGGTCACGCTGGCGCTCATCGCCGGAGTCTCGCTGCTCATCGGCAAGCCGTTCACCCTCGGGATCGCCAAGCGCACCACCCCCCGCGAGGTCTGGGGGCTGAAGCCCTTCGTGCGGACCAACGTCGTCATCACCGCCGTGTGGACCGCGGCCTTCGCAGTGACGGCCGGCGTGCTCGCCCTCCTCGCCCACGCGGGCAACGGCCACTCGACGCCCGCCACGCTCGTCCAGCTCGCCGGATTCGCCCTCCCGATGCTGTTCACCGTCCGCTACGTCGCCTCCGTACAGGCCAGGGCCACTGCCCGGTGAGCGCAGCCCCGCAAGCGCAGTGCCGTGAGCGCCGCACGATCGAACCGCCCCCTGGGCAAGGCCCGATGAACACGACCCGGCTGCGCCCCCTCACGTACGCCTCTCGTAGAGTCGAGGGGGTGAATCGAGACAACTCCCCTGAATCCACGGGCCCCTCCGACCCGCGCCTGCTGTGGACGAGCCACGGCGGCGAGAGCGCCGAGGAACTACTGCGCGGGGCCAGTGCCCGACTGCTGCCCGTCGAGTCGCTCACCCCGGAGATGGCCGGCAACCTCCGGTACGCACGGGTCGTGGCCGACGGACTCGTCTTCGCCTACGCACTCGACGGACCCACCAGCGTGCGCGTCCTCACCGACGAGGACGTGGAGCGCGCCGGTCTCCAGGACCTGGGAAGGGCGGCTTACGCGAACCTGATGCGCGTACCCGTCACGCACGAGGACGTGCCCATCGAAGGTCGGGCGACGCTCCACTCCGTCTACGGCGACTCTCACTTCGTCGCCAGCAAGGCGCTGTACCTGTCCGAACTGGCGCGACAGGTCACCGGTGCGTCGCTCCCGGATGCCGGCGCCCTCGTGGTCGTCCCCACCCGGCACCTGCTGGCCTACCACCCGATCGCTGACGGCTCGGTGGTCGATGCCGTCAACGACCTCGCCTCGTACGCTCTGGGCGCGTACGAGGACGGACCCGGGGCCCTGTCGCCGCGGGTCTACTGGTGGCACAAGGGCGCTCTGACCTCGCTCACGGTCATCGACGAAGACACCCGTACCTTCTCGCTACAGCCGCCACAGCAGCTGCTCGGCCTGATGAAGGGGCTGGTCCGCCTCGACCGCGCCGGCCGGATCGCCACCCGCACCGCGGACCGGGCCCCGGACATCGCCGGACTCACCCGCACCACGGCCGAGTCGATGGCCCGCCTCGCGCAGGACCCGTCGGGCCTGGGCGACGTCTTCGCCTCCGCCCTGGCCTTGGCCCACGCGCACTGCGCCACCGATCCCGACGTGTCACACATCGCCACGTGGGACGCATGGGCCACCGCACTGCAACTCGGCTCCGCGCTGTTCACCGGAGCCCCGCCGACGCAGTGTCACCTGGCCGAGGACCACGTGGGGCAGCTGCCCGCCACGCCCGCCGATCCGCCCGCGGACGCCCGCGCCTGGCTCGACGCCCTCTACCTCGCGATCGTGTGCCGCGAGCACGACCGGGTCGCCCGGCTGTGCCGGGTCCCGCTGGAGACGCTACGACAGGACGACTCCGTCGACGCGTACGTCCTGCACTGGATCGACACCCTGCAGACCTACTTCTCCGACAGCTCCATGGACGCGGTCGTGGAGAAACTGCTGGCCACCATGCAGACGTCCATGCCCGACGCCCTGACCCACGCGCCGGACGACTTCGTGAACCGGATCGACTTCCAGCCGGTCGCGCTCTTCCACCGCCTCATCGCCCGGGACCACGACGCCTTCGGCAAGGCCCTCGCCGAAGCCCTCGCGGAACACGGCGGCTACTGGGGCGGTTCGGCGGCGCCGCGCGCCCGAGCGGCACTCGGCCCGCTCGCCATGGCCTGCCTCGCCCACGACCACGGCTACCCGGTCGACCCGGCGCAGCCCCACCTGCCCAAGTACCTCCTCAACCGCGAACGGATCGAGACGATCGCCTGACAGCAGCCCGCCCGCCGGCCGAATCCGACCTGTCGGGCCCAGGCCTTCGCGGTCGCGCCTTCGGGGCGGTCATCTTCCGTACGCTGGAGGCCCGTTGACGCCAGCCTCGGGGTCGGGCGGGACGGGGTTCGCCAGAAGCCACTCGCGGACCTGCCGGGCGTCCTGCGGCCGTCCGAGCAGGTCGAGCAGATCGGCCTGAAACCCGAGTGCGAAGTGCAGCTGCGGCAACACGACCGGCGCGGTCGCCACACATCCACGGAAGATGTCCACGGCCTCCCCCGTGGCACGTAGCGCCCCGGAAAGGTCCTGCACCATACAGAGGAACACGGCATGGGCGGTCAGATAGCGGGCGAGGTTGGGTGTGTGAGTGGCAGGATCGTCCAGAGCCAGCCGACGCCACGTCTGCGCCGCTTGCCGCTCGCAGGCGAGGGCTTCGCTGCGCCGGCCTGCCTGGAGCAGCTGACCGCCGAGGTTGGACAGCGCGCGGGCGAGCTCGGGGCCGTGGGCGGCCGGCTCGTCCCGTGCCAGGCGACGGTAGACGCTGACCGCCTCTTCGGTGGCGGCGTACGCTTCGCCCGCCTGTCCCGCGTCCATCAGCCGGTCTCCGAGATGGGTGAGGGAACGGGCCAGGTCCGGCTCGTGAGCGACCGGATCCTCCGCTGCCAGCCTTCGACGGATCACCACTGCCTGCCGTTCGGAGGCGAGGGCTTCGGCCGACCGCCCCGCCCGTGCCAGTTGCATTCCCAGGTTGGACAGAGCGGCGGCGAGGTCGGGTTCGTGGGCGGCCGGATTGTCAAGGGCCAGCCGGAGGCGGACGTCCAGAGCCTCTCCGCTGGCGACGAGGGCCTCGACCCATCGCCCCGCCTGCGACAGCAGGGCGCCCAGGTTGGTCAGCGCGCCCGCGAACTCGGAGGTGTAGGCGTAGGGATCGTCCTGCTCCAACTGACGGTAGATCGCGACCGCTTCCTCGGTGGCGCTGATGGCTTCGGTCCAGAGGGCCGCCTGTGAGAGCCGGTTGCCGAAGTTGACCAGGGAACCGGCGAGGTCAGGCTCGTGGGCGGCCGGGTTCAGCGCCGTCAGCCGGCGGCGGATGTCCATCGCCTCCCGTTCGGAAGCGAGGGCTTCGGTCCACCTGCCTGCCCGCGACAGCAGAACGCCGAGATGGGACAGCGAGTGGGCGAGGCCGGGATCGTGGGCCGAGGGATCGTCGCGGGCCAGCCGACGCAGTATCTCCACCGCTTCGCTGCCGGCGACGAGGGCCTCGGCCCGCCGTCCCGCCACCGCGAGCTGGATGCCGAGGTGGGACAGAGCAGCTGCGAGGCCGGGTTCGTGGGCGGCCGGGTCACTCCGCTCCAGCCGACGGTGAACGGTGACCGCCTCCTGGCCGGCGACCAGGCCTTCGTCCCTGCGCCCCAACTCCCGTAGGAGATCCCCGAGGTGGGTCAAGGAGTACGCGAGGCCGGGTTCATGGCGTGCCGGATCGACCTGCGACAGCCGACGGTAGAGGTCCACCGCCTCCTCACCGGCGACGAGGGCCTCGGCCCGCCGCCCCACCGCCGACAACTGCACGCTGAGGTTGGCCAGCGATCCGGCGAGGCCGGGCAGGTGGGCGGGATCGTTTCCGGCCAGGTCCCGCCAGGTTCGTACGGCGGTCTCGGCGGCGGCGAGGGCACCGCTGCGGAGCCCCGCGAGGTGGAGGCGCACCGAGAGGTTGTCGTGGAGGCGCGCGCGAACGAGGGGGTTCCGGGTGGTGGCCAGCCGATGCCGGGTCAGTCGATGGACGACGGCAGCGGCTCCCACGTCCAGCTCGCTGTGCCGGCCCTCGGGCAGGAGGGGTTCGATGGCCTCCAGAACAGCGGGCTCAATGGAGTCGAGGCCCGCCAGGCCGGCGAGGGCGGGGCCGCCGGCGTGCAGGGCGAGTTCGGGGTGCTCCCTGAGCAGGGGGAACAGCTGCCCCGTGGCGACGTGGGGCCACCGCCGAGCGGTTTCGATCAGTACGGTCAGCGCGGCGCGGGTCCACGACGCCGCAGTCGAGCCGCTGACGTCGGCAAGGAGCCGGCGCGCAGCCTGGTCGGCCCAGTCGTCGACGACGGCGCCGCGCACCGGGTGGGGAGAGTCGGGGGCGGCCGGAGTGCTCAGGCCGAGGAAGTCTTCGCCGAGGCGGTCGGGGTAGAGCGGTTCGAGAACCGTGTTGCCGCCGGTCGGTGGATAGCAGTACCGGTGGTGGTCCAGGAGCGTGTTGGCGGCCTCCCGGGAGTCGGCCAGGCCGATTCGGCGCAGTGCGTCCCAGCCGTTGGCGCGCACCACGGGGCCGGTGAGGGTAGCGGTCAGGACCGCTCGGCCCATCGCGTCAGGTCCGGTCGACAACAGGTCGGCCGGCGGCCGGTGCAGGGCGGTCCAGTACGCCCGTTCGCGTTTGAGGAGGTAGGCGCTGGCGCGGGCCGGGTCGGTGGGCGGGGCGTCGTCGTGGAGCCGGGCGTCGACGGCGGCCAAGGCGGCGATGTGGATGGTCAGGACCTGGGCGTAGTCCTTGTCGGTGGCCAGCTCTGCGGGCGGGCCGATACGGGCGGCCTGCTCGGCGGGCAGACCGAGGTGATCGGCGAAGCGGTCCCTGGCCTGCCGGAAGAGGGCGCCGCGGCTCTGGGGGTCATCGGCCAAGGACTGCAGGGCGTCCGCGCCGGCGGAGGCGTCGAGTTCGTCCCCGATCCAGGTCTCCAGGCTGTCCCACCAGGCTCCCGACGGGCGGGCCAGCAAGAGGATGCGGACCGGGACGCCCGTTCGGTGCAGGAGCGGTTCCCGTAGCAGGTCGCGCAGGCTCTGCACCGGCCAGCGTTCGGCGTAGTCCACCACCACCAGGATCCCGGCCGCGGGCCGCGGGAGCGGGCTCGTGCCGAGGGCATCGGCACCGGTTTCGTTGACGACGGCCTGCCATACCGTCCACCCCATCTCCCCGCTCAGGCCGGCGAAGCGGGCAGCCAGACGGGACTTGCCCTGTCCGCCGGGCCCGTGCAGGAGCCTGATGGCGAGATGCTCCTGCGGGTCGTCACGCCAACCCGCCAGCTTGTCCAGCTCGGTACGGCGACCCGTGAACGGCACCACCTGGTGTGCGGCCCGCAACAGCCTGGACGGTTGGTCAGCCAGGATTCGGGGGCGCACCGGGCGGGGCGTTGTTGGGAAACCCTCGACCCGGTAGGCGGGCTTCCACTGGTAGACGAACTCGGCGTTCAGGGTGCCGTTGTCGCCGGCGATGAAGGCGGTGGGGCCGTGGTAGAGGTTGCCGCTCACACCGGGCCCGTGGCCGGCACCTGTTCCGGGACCTGTGCCGGGACCTGTGCCGGCACCGGTGTCCGGGCCGCTCATGCCTGCGGCCCGAAGTGCACGTCCTGCTGGTTGTGGTGCCCTACTTGGAAGGCCACCGGCCCGCGGAAGTCGTTGTGGGACACCACACCGCCCCCGTCGGAGGGCCGGAGCGCCGCCTGGTGCAGAAGCTCCTCCAGAACCGCGGCGGCCTCGGCGCGGCCCTGGCCGTCCAGCCCCTCCAGCACCGTCTCGATGCGGGTCTGCCACGCGACCTCCTGCCGCGTCCTGACCCGGTCTGCCGAGGCGTCATCGGCAGCGGCGATCTCGGCCGCACTCCGGTCCAGTCGCTCCAGCTCCGCGCGCTCGCGCTCCGCGTCGCCGCGGGCGGACCAGCGTGCCAGCCGGTCCCTCGTCCCCTCCCACGCATCGGTTCCCGCTGCCTGTACCACCGCGGCGCCCCCTGCTGCCGCCAGCGCCATCAGCGCCTCAGCCAGCATCCCAACCCCCTGCCATCGCCGATCCCCCGGTTGGCCGCGACCGTAGTCCCCTACCGGCGCGTAGACCGCGTCTTTGGGAATACCGCCCCGCCGGAGCGGTTGCCGTTCGGCCGCGTACTGCACCGCACTGCGCACCGCATCGCACCCCCGCAGTGGGCCCCGGGTACTGGTGGAGGGGACGGGACCGGTACGCGGGGCCTCGGGCGGTCGCGCTGGCTGGTGCTGGTGCTCCCCGCCGTGCTGTGCGTGGGCGCGGCGATGGGCGCGGCGACCGCCCAGGCCGACGACTCGCGGTCCGGCGATCCGGTGTCCGCCCCCGAACGCAGCACCCACCCGCTGCGCAGCACCGAACCGCAGGGGAACCTGGCCCCGCCCCGTCCTCACCGCTCCCAGGTGACGCCTACCGCTGGGTGGAGGGCCACGGGCCACGGGGCGGACGCCCGGATCAGTCGCCGCGCAGCACGGTGGCGACCGGACCTGCGCCCACGACCTCGATCCGGCCCGCCTTGACGCCCGCTTCCAGGCTGAGCGCCCCCTCGCAGAGTTCGCGGCAGGTGTCGGCATCGAGCACGAGGCGGGCATCCGGCGCGCCTGCCGGGCCGTCGCCGTACGCCGGCCCCGCATCCCCTCCCCCGAGGCGTAGGTGGAACACGCCCTCGTCCAGAACCACATCGACGACGGCCGTGGTCCCGGTCGCCGGCAGACGGCGCATGAGGGGCAGGGCGAACCAGTGCGCACGCAGCGCATCGGTGGGCCGGCGGTCGCCGAGCTCGGGCGCCCCCCACTCGGCCAGCGCATGGAGCACCGGCAACAGGTCCGCACCGCGCGCGGTGAGTTCGTACACCGTGGCGGCTCCCGGCGGCGGGATCTTGCGGCGCGTCGCGAGCCCCTGCGCCTCCATGTCCTTGAGCCGCGTGGCGAGCACGTCCGTGGAAACGCCGGGGAGGTCGGCGTGGAGGTCGGTGTACCGGCGCGGTCCGGCCAGTAGCTCCCGGACGATCAGCAGGGTCCAGCGGTCCCCGACCGCGTCGAGGGCGCGGGCCGAGGCACAGTACTGGTCGTAGCTTCGGCGGCGTGGCTGACGTGGTGACATGCAGCGCAGTCTAGACAAGAAGTTGGACTTTCCAAGCTTGTACTTGGTAAAACCAAGCAACACGGTCGAGGTACGGACGAGACCAGCGGGGTCCGGTGGTCCGGAACCCGGGAACCAGGGAGGGCGCGCCATGGAGTTCCGACAGTCGAGCAAGCTCAGCGAGGTCTGCTACGAGATCCGGGGGCCGGTGATCGAGCACGCCAACGCGCTGGAGGAAGCGGGCCACAGCGTGCTGCGCCTCAACACCGGGAACCCGGCGCTGTTCGGCTTCGAGGCACCCGAGGAGATCGTCCAGGACATGATCCGGATGCTCCCGCAGGCGCACGGCTACACCGACTCGCGCGGCGTGCTCTCCGCCCGCCGGGCCGTGGCCCAGCGCTACCAGGCGATCGGCCTGACCGATGTCACGGTGGACGACGTGTTCCTCGGCAACGGCGTCTCCGAGCTGGTCTCCATGGCCGTACAGGCCCTCCTGGAGGACGGCGACGAGGTCCTCATCCCCGCCCCGGACTTCCCGTTGTGGACGGCCGTCACGACCCTCGCCGGCGGCAAGGCCGTGCACTACATCTGTGACGAGGCGGCCGACTGGTACCCGGACCTCGACGACATGGCGTCCAAGATCACGGATCGCACCAAGGCCGTGGTCATCATCAACCCCAACAATCCGACGGGCGCGGTCTACCCCAAGGAGGTGCTCGACGGAATCCTCGAACTCGCCCGCCGCCACGGGCTGATGGTCTTCGCGGACGAGATCTACGACCAGATCCTGTACGACGACGCCGTGCACCACTCCGCCGCGGCCCTCGCCCCCGACCTGGTCGTGCTCACCTTCTGCGGGCTTTCGAAGACGTACCGGGTGGCGGGATTCCGCTCCGGCTGGCTGGTGGTGACGGGGCCCAAGCAGCACGCACGCAGCTACCTGGAGGGGCTGACCATGCTCGCCTCCATGCGACTGTGCGCCAACGCCCCCGCCCAGTACGCCATCCAGGCCGCGCTCGGTGGCCGCCAGTCCATCCGCGAGCTGACCTCCCCGGGTGGCCGCCTCCTCGAACAGCGCGACCGCGCCTGGGAGAAGCTGAACGAGATCCCCGGAGTGTCGTGCGTGAAGCCGAAGGGCGCGCTGTACGCGTTCCCACGCATCGACCCGAAGGTGCACCCGATCCACGACGACGAGAAGTTCGTGCTGGACCTGCTGCTCCGAGAGAAGATCCAGGTGGTGCAGGGCACCGGCTTCAACTGGCCCCGCCCCGACCACTTCCGCATCCTGACCCTGCCGTACGCCGATGACCTCGAAGCGGCGATCAGCCGGATCGGGCGCTTCTTGAGCGGGTACCGGCAGTGAGGACCGCGGGACCGGAGTGGAACGGGGGCGCTGTACTGCGCTGTTGGACGTGCCCGGCTCCAGGAGCAGGCTTCGGTCCCGCCCGGGGATGACGGTAGGGCCGTACGGAAGCGGCGGGACCGGCAGTCGGGCCCCGGGCCGCGTCCGGAGCCACGTGGCGCCGGGCCGCCCCTCCTACCTACGCGCGACGCAGGGCGCGCGCCTCGCACCACGGCCCCCCGGTCACCCAGATGCGCGACACCTCGTCGGCGAGCGCAGGGAACTGGGCGGGCTCGCAGAGCATCTGCGTCAGCACGAGCATTCCGTGCGCAGTGTGCATCGGATCGGTGTTCTGATGCAGCCGAAGGATTGCGCAGCTCATGGGCCGGCGCCCCAGGGGAATGCTCGCCCTCTGCACACTGGCCGCCCTTTCCAGTGCAGAGCACCCACCCTCGAACGGCAGGACTTCCGCTCGATGTATTCCCGGCGGCACGAGCGAGTCCTGTACGCAGCGGAAATAGGCTTCCGGCGGCGCCTGCCCGTCCTCGAAGACGTTGCGGAAACCGACGATTCGGAAATCCGAGCTGCACACGTAGAGTTCGACGAACAGACCCCCCGCCTGAATGCGGAGCGGAAGGTAGTGGGCCGTTCCCCCAGATGGTCCGCTTCCCCTGCCTCCCGCCCCCTCGGGCGGGTCCGTCGCCGCTGTCATCCTGGCCCGAATCGTCGATGCCAGGAGCCGGTACTCGTCCACAGGGGCGCACATCACGGAAAAGGAGACGGGCTCCAACACGACAGGACGCGTCAGGCAGCAGGAGCGGCCTCCGGGCTCCGTGGTCACCGGACCGCCACGGTCAATTCTTGCGATACCCGATCCGCTAGGCCTGCGCATTGCGGACTGGGAATCCGCCCGACCCCGATGGGGGCGCCGGTCCAGCTCGACACCCGCACACCATCGGTTCTCCCGCGCTCGTCCATGACCTATCCATCGCCTTCGATACGATTCGATCACCGACGGCACCAACCGACATACCGCCGGGCTGAGTTCCTCAATCCCTTTGTAATCGATCGCCTGACGACTGGAACAGATACTTACCCGCTGATGCTAAAAACCGCCCTCCCCTCGGGCCGTTACAGCATGCTCGACCATGCGGTCGCAGGTACGTCAGCGTGGACTCCGTCGGCTCACTCCCTGCGGCTGGGCACGCCACCTTCTATGATCACCGGATGACAGGTCCTCTCCACCCTGCCAAGCCCCGCCCCGGAGACCTGGTCGCGGTGCTGTCCCCCTCGTCCGGTCTGCCCGGCCTCTTCCCCCGGCCCTACGAGTTGGGGCTCCGCAGACTCCAGGACGACTTCGGGCTGAAGGCAGTGGAATATCCGACGACCCGCAAGATGGGTGCAACCCCGGAGGATCGGGCCGCGGACATCCACACGGCTTTCGCGGATCCCGATGTCAAGGCAGTGATCGCCAGCATCGGCGGCGACGACCAAATCACCGTCCTCCCCCATCTCGACCGCGCTCTTGTCCGCGCCAACCCCAAGCCGTTCTTCGGCTACAGCGACAACACCAACCTGCTGTTGTTCCTACGGAACCTGGGCATCGTCAGCTACCACGGCGCCTCAGTCATGGTCGAGCTCGGACGGCCCGGAGCGATGCACCCGTTGACCGCGGACTCCCTCCGTGCGGCGTTGTTCACCTCGGGCGAGTACGAGCTCACGCCTGCCAGCGCCTACGGGGACGTCAACCGCCCTTGGGAGGACCCGGCCACCTTCGAGTCCGAGCCGGCGATGGAACCCGCCGACGGCTGGTCATGGCACAACGGCGACCGAGTGGTCGAAGGGATCGGCTGGGGCGGCAACCTGGAGATCATCTCGTGGCTACTGATGGCCGACCGCGCAGTGCAACCGGTTGACGCCTACACCGGCAACGTGCTCTTCCTGGAGACCTCCGAGGAAATGCCCCGCGCCGAAGAGGTCTACCGGATCCTTCGGAACATGGGCGAACGCGGGCTGCTGCAACGGTTCCCCGCGCTGCTGATGGGCAGGGCCAAGAGCTGGTCGTTCGAGAACCGTTTCAGCACTCAGGAGAAGGCGCACTTCCGACAGCAGCAGCGAGAGGCCGTCGTACGGGCGCTCCAGCAGTACGCCCCCGACACCATGGTGGTGTTCGACGTCGACCTCGGCCACACCGATCCGCAACTGGTGATCCCGGTCGGAGGACGAATCCGGGTGGACGGCCCGGCACGCCGGATCGTCGTCACCTACTGAGTCGGCCCGGGGCAGACAGCCGCGCCGGCTCGCGCTCCCGAGCACCCGCAGCCCGTACCACCGGCGAAGGGACAGACCTCGGCACACTCCATCCAGGCTGCGGCGCCGGGCTCGGGTCCCGTCGCAGAAACCCGGCTGTCGCCGAGCCGACCAGTCATGTCCCGTCTGCGCCTCTTCAGATCCCGATGCGGATCAGGCGAGGCAGGGGAGGCTACCGGGGGACCTGCGGCGTGGCCTCATCCCGTGGGCCGGGGTGCGGGAGTGCGCCAGGCGAACCAGTGGGGGAACGCGGCGGCGAGCCCCGGATCGCCGTCGATCCGGACGTGACCGGCCTGCCGCGCGGCGTCCAGCGTGGCCGTCCCCGCCACCACCTTGTGCATCTCCGCCATGTCGGCGCTCACCCACACGTCGATGTCGTAACCGGGGTGAACGCGGCACGCGCTGACGTCGTTGGCCGGGGACAGTACGAGCCACGCCCGCTCGTCCGCCTCGTCTGCGAGCCGCAGCGCGAACTCGACGACCACACGGCGCCGGGGCAGCGACTCGGGTCGCACGTACTGCCGTAGGCGCCACACCATCCAGCCGCTGTCCAGCTGCTCGCGCTCGGGGTTGCCGAAAGACCAACGTCACGTGCCGCCCCCGCCCGCCGGCGGGCAGCCGCCGACGCTCTGGGGCGACGAAGCCCACGTACGGCGGCTGTTCGCGGAACACGAGGTCTCCGTGAGCACGGAACAGGTCGGGTTCACCTTCCCAACACCCTTGGCCGCAGCCGAGTTCTGGGTCCGTACGGCCGGCCATCTCCAGGCCGAACACGACCGCCTGGAGGCCGACGGCGCGTGGCTCGCACAGCACCAAGATCTCGCAGCCGTCTTCACCGAGTGGAACCGGAACAACGAAGCGGGCACGGACGTGCGGGTCGAATCGGCGTACCTGCTCGCGGTGATCCAGCCCACCGCTTGAGCACCCCGCCACAACCGCACTGCTACTCGCCGGCGTACCGGCACACGCTGACACCACGACGATAGCGCCACCCGCGCCGCCCCTTTTGCAAGAGGCTTTACGCTGGAGAGATGGGCGGTGAGCTCGTGACGCTGTTCCTCGCCGGTGATGTGATGCTCGGCCGCGGCGTCGACCAGATCCTTCCGCACCCCGGCGATCCGACCCTGCCGGAGGCGTACGTCACCGATGCCCGCACCTACGTCGAGCTGGCCGAGACCGCCAACGGCACGATCCCGCGGCACGCGCCCTTCTCCTGGCCCTGGGGGGAGGCGTTGCACATCCTCGGCGCGGCGGCGCCCGATGCCCGCATCCTCAACCTGGAGACGTCCGTCACCGAGAGCGACGACATTGCGCCGGGCAAGGCGGTCCACTACCGGATGCATCCCGCGAACATCCGCTGTCTGGCCGCGGCCCGTCCCGACGCCTGCGTCCTCGCCAACAACCACGTCCTGGACTACGGCCGACGCGGACTGGCCGAAACCCTCGATGCGCTCGCCGCCGCAGGGCTGCGGACAGCGGGAGCCGGAAGGGACCTCGACCAGGCACGGCAGCCGGCGGTGCTGCCCCTCTCCGGGGGCGGGCGCCTACTGGTCTTCTCCTTGGGGATGGCGTCGAGCGGTATCCCGCACAGTTGGGCGGCCACCACGGACCGGAGCGGCATCGACTTCTTCGCCGAGGCCTCGGACGTGGCCGCGGCCGAGGTGGCGGGCCGCATCGGGCGGGCGAAACGCCCCGGCGACCTGGTGGTCGTCTCGATCCACTGGGGTTCCAACTGGGGCTACGCCGTCCCCCGCGACCAGATCCGCTTCGCGCACGCACTCGTCGACGGCGGTGCGGACGTGATCCACGGCCACTCCTCGCACCATCCGCGCCCGTTCGAGGTGTACCGGGGACGTCCGATCTTCTACGGCTGCGGCGACCTGATCGACGACTACGAGGGCATCGGCGGCAACGAGCAGTATCGGGACGATCTGCGGCTGTTGTACTTCGTCGCACTGGAGCGGGACACCGGCCAGTTCCACCACGCCCGCTTCTTCCCCCTGCAAGCCCATCGGATGCGCCTGCGGCGCGCCTCGCGCGAGGACTCCGAGTGGCTCCACGAGGTTCTCGCCCGTACCAGCCGCGCTTTCGGCACCCGCCTCGCCCTCGCCCCGGACGGGACCTTCACCGTCCGCCCGCCGCAGCCAGTCTGACGCCGTTGGGCAGCTGACGGGGAACGGCGCGGGCGACCAGGAGCACCCGAGCCTCGTCATGGTCACGAGCTGCTGACGTCGGCCGGCCTACCGGGCGTTCACCTCGGGGGCACAGGCATGATCCTGCGGGTGGCCGAGCGCAGCGCGAAGGCCATCACCACTTCGAACACCCCGAGCAGGACGAGCCACAGTCCCAGCAGCCGCGTCAGCGCCACCGCGGAGTCCACCGGGAAGCAGAGCACGACGATTCCTGCGACGGCGCCGAGGAGGCCGAGGCCGAAGAGCAGACCACGGTGCACGAGCGCCCGGTCGGCGATCGCGACGTACGCCGTGAGCACTCCGGTCAGCAGCCAGAACACTCCGACGACCAGGGACAGCGCGCCGATCGTCTGCATCGGATGCCGCAGTACCAGGACGCCCGCCAGGAACGCCAGCATGGCGATCAGGACGTTCGCCAGTCTGCCGCTGCCCCCGTCACTGCCGTGCGAGAAGGCCGTGACGAAACGGAAGACACCCGCCACCAGGAACTGCAGACCGATGATCACGGCCAGGATGTGCAGTGTCTCGTCGGGCCAGACGAGCACCAGGATGCCGGGGATCAGGGTTGCGAGGGCGAAGCCGAGTGCCCAGTGCCACGAGCTTCCGAGCTGCTTGAGGACATCCTCGGGGTCGCTCTGCGTGTGCTGCGGTGCCGCGTCAGGGGGTACGGTCATCACGCCTCCCGGGCCAGCCGAACGGCCTGTAGGGGCACCTCGAAGCCGCCGGACATACCTTATTTACCCTTCCGCCCCACCTTAGGTGGTTGTGGTCCCGCTCGCCGCTCCGGCGGGGTTCCCCGTGTGCACGGGTAGGTCCGCCAGGCGCCATTCCAGCATGCCGTCAGTGAGGCGGATCGCTGCGCGGCCGCGGTCCCGCAGGAGGCGTACGGCGTCGTAGGCCAGTACGCAGTAGGCGCCCCGGCAGTACGCGACGACTTCCGTGTCGTCGGGGAGCTCGGCGATCCGGTCGGCGAGTTCGGTCACGGGCACAGAGAGGGCGCCCGGAATGTGACCGGCGGCGTACTCCTCCACGGGGCGGACGTCGAGGAGCACGATCTCGCCCGACCGGGCGCGGGCGAGGAGTTCCTCACGGCTGACCTCTTCGGCGTGGTCGGTGCCGAGGTAGGCGGCGCGGGCGGGCTCGACGGCTTCCTGGTGGGCACGGGCGACGTTGCGCAGGAGTGCGTAGAGGGCGGCGACGTCATCGCCCGCCAGGCGGTAGTGGATACGCACGCCGTCGCGGCGGGTGGCGACGAGCCCGGCCTGCTTGAGGGTCTGGAGATGGGCCGAGGCAGTGGTCAGGTTGAGCCCGGCGGCCTTGGCGAGGGCGTCGACGGTGCGCTCGCCCTGGGCCAGCAGGTCGAGCAGCTCCAGGCGCTTGCCGCTGCTCAGTGCCTTGCCCGTGCGGGCGAAGGCTTCGTACAGCGCGGTCTTGCGCTCGGGGTCTCCCATGGCGTCCTCCATAGATCCATGGAATATTGTAAGTGAAGGCGGGCGCTGAAGCGGTCCTGCACCCATCCTGACTTCCGGAGGGCCTCATGGGCTTCGCTGACGATCACCTCGTACCCCTCGTCGACCACGGGTTGGGCAACAGTGCCTACCTCGTGGACCTCGGTGACGGCCGGGCCCTAGCCGTAGACGCCGGCCGGGACCTGCGCGCCCTGCGCGCCGCGGCGGGGCAGCGCGGGTTGCGGGTCGCGTTCGCGGCCGACACCCACCTGCACGCCGACTTCCTCTCCGGCGCCGTCCAGCTCGCCCACGACGACGGCGCGGCCGTCCTCGCCTCCACGGCCGGGATGCGGGCCTTCGCCCACCGCGGCCTGGGTGACGGCGACGAGGTCGACCTCGGAGGGCTGGTGCTGCGGGCGCTGGCAACCCCCGGCCACACCGACGAGCACCTGTCCTTCCTCCTCCTCGACGGAGACCGGGAGCTCGGCGTGTTCACGGGCGGGTCCTTGATCGTCGGCTCCGCCGCCCGTACCGACCTCCTCGGCGCCGACCGTACGGAGGAGCTGGCCCGCGCCCAGTACCAGTCGCTCCAGCGTCTGGCGCGGCTGCCCGACGCCGTGGCGGTTTGGCCCACCCACGGAGCCGGCTCCTTCTGCTCCGCCCCGCCCGGCACCGAGCGCACCACCACCATCGGCGCCGAGAAGCAGGCCAACCCCCTGCTGGCCCCACCCGACGAGGACGCCTTCGTGACACAGCTGCTGGGCAGCCTCGGCTCGTACCCCACCTATTTCGACCGGCTCGGCGAGGCGAACCGGCGCGGCCCTGCCGTCCTGACCGGGACTCCGCTCCTGCCCGCGCTCGACGCCGGACGCGTACGGGCCCTGCTCGCCGAGGGCGCTCTGCTCGTCGACGTACGCCCGGTGGCCGACTTCGCCGCCGGCCACATCCCCGGCGCGATCTCGATCCCGCTGCGGGACCAGTTCGCCACGTGGCTGGGCTGGCTGCTACCCGACGACACCCCGCTCGTCTTCGTAGCCGCCCCGGGCCAGGACCTGACCGAGGTCAATTGGCAGGCGTTGAAGATCGGCTACGAGTGCCTGGCCGGATTCCTGGACGGCGGCATGGACGCCTGGACCGCCCGGGGCGGCACGCAGGAGACGATCGCCCTCGTCGGCGCCGACCGGATCGCCGGGCGGCCCGTACTGGACGTCCGGCAGCAGGCCGAACACGTCACCGGTCACATCCCGGGCGCGATCGGCATCGAGCTCGGCGACCTCCAGGCCCGCACGGACGAGGCTCCGCCCGGGGCGGTCGTGGCGTGCGGGCACGGCGAACGAGCCATGACCGCCGCCAGCCTCCTCCAGCGTGCCGGACATCGAGACCTCGTGGTCCTCGACGGCGGCCCCGGCGACTGGGCCGAGGCGACCGGCCGTGCGCTGGAGGAGGGCGAGTGAACAGCCCTGCCCCCGCCCCCGCCCACCCCACCGCAGGCAACCCGGGCATCCGGCTCGGGCTGCGCGCCAACCTCGCCCAGTTCACCCTGCTCGTCGCCGTCAACGCGCTCGTCGGCGGCATGCTCGGCCAGGAACGCGTCGTCCTGCCGCTGCTCGCCGACCAGGTCTTCCAACTGGCCGCGTCCGCGTTCTCGCTGACCTACATCCTGGCCTTCGGCGCCACCAAGGCAGCCGTCAACTTCTTCGCCGGCACCCTCTCGGACCGTTACGGCCGCAAGCCCGTCCTCATCGCGGGTTGGCTGATCGCCCTGCCCGTGCCCGCCATGCTGGCCTGGGGCCCGACCTGGGCGTGGATCGTCGCCGCGAACATCCTCCTCGGCGCCTCCCAGGGCCTGACCTGGTCCACCACCGTCATCATGAAGATCGACCTCGCCGGACCCGAACGCCGCGGGCTCGCCATGGGCTTCAACGAAGCCGCCGGATACGTCGCCGTCGCGGCCACCGCCCTGGCCACCGGAGCCGTCGCCGCCCACTACGGGCTGCGCCCCGAACCGTTCCTCCTCGGCGCCGCCTACGCCGCCCTCGGCCTCGGCATGTCCACCCTCCTCGTCCGCGAGACCCACGAACACGCCCGCGCCGAAGCAGCCCTCCACCCCGTGCGGGCCACCGCCGAAGCGGCCCTGACGACCGCCCAGATCACCCGCCGCACCAGCTTCACCGACAAGGCCCTGTCTGCCGCGAGCCAGGCAGGCATGGTCAACAACCTCAACGACGCCCTCGCATGGGGCATCTTCCCCCTGCTCTTCGCCGCCCACGGCCTGTCCGTCGCCCAGATCGGCGCCCTGGCCGCCATCTACCCCGCCGTCTGGGGCGCCGGCCAGCTCCTGACCGGCTGGTGGTCCGACCACGTCGGCCGCAAGCACCTCATCACGGCCGGCATGCTCCTCCAGGCCGCTGCCATCGCCCTGGTGGCCGCCGGCACGACCTTCCCGGTCTGGGCCGTAGCCCAGGTCCTCCTCGGTATCGGCACCGCCCTCGTCTACCCGACCCTCCTCGCCGTCATCGGTGACGTCGCCCATCCCAGCTGGCGCGCCCGCGCCGTCGGCGTCTACCGCCTCTGGCGGGACGGTGGCTTCGCCGTCGGCGCCCTGCTCTCCGGAATCCTCGCCGCCGCATACGGTCTGACCACCGCCATCTGGACGGTCGCGGGCCTCACCGCCGCCTCCGGCCTGGTGGTCGCGATCCGGATGTACGAAACCCACCCGAGGGCGAAATGACCGGGCGGGCGTGTCCACACCCGGCCGGCGACGTGGCGAGCCGGGGTTCCCGTAGAGCCCGTGGATCGGTGGAACCGGCGAATCCGGAGCGGTGCCGTGCCACGGTCGGCATGATGAGGGCATGGATCACGGTGACGCGGGACCGAGCGGAACCCGGCCAATGGTGGTGCGGGTGCCGGTGGAGCCGGTGGAGGCCGCAGTGGAAGCGGACGCGGTCGACGCCGCGGCGCGAGCGGGCGACGTGATGGTGCGCGGCCCGTTGTTCGGGGTGGCGGCGCAGTCCGCCGGGGCGCGGTGGCAGGTGGTGGCCGGGGTGACGGAAGGCTGCCCGCAGCTCGCGCGGGACTGGCTGAACTCGCGGTTGTGGTTCCGGGCGAAGGACGAGGCGCACGACAGGGCGGAGCGGCGGGCACTGCTGGCGGCGGTCGCCCGGCTGGAGAGTGAGCGGGTCGACGAACTCGTGGTGGCCGGGACCCGGTACCGGGTCGTACGCGCTGAGGAGTACGCGGTCGCGGGACCGGACGGTATCGAACAGCCGCGGCCGACCGATCCGGAGCCCCTCCTGCCCGACTGGGACCGCGCCGTCAGGGACGCGGAGATCGATGACGGCCTGGTCCTGGACCCTGATGCGCCCGTCACCCCCACCCAGGCCATCGAACTGCTGGCGCTGCGCGGTCTGTGCTACTCGGGTGAACGCTTCCCCCAAGACGTGCGCGCCGACTCGCGGCAGGCGCTGGACACCCACCCGGACGTCCTGCTGTTGCCGGCGACGTTCGCGGTGGTGGAACGGACTGCGGGCGGTTGGAAGCCGGTCAGCGGCCCGCACGCGACCGCGCACGCCGCCCGCAAGTCCTTGGACTTCGCCCTGACCTGGATGTGGCCGCGCATGCGGGGCCACATCCCCGACGACGCCGGCCCGCACACCGACGCCCGTACCCGGGCAGCTGGCGGCCCGTGGGCTGCGGAGCTGGCGGCGTACGCCGAGGCCGGCGACGCGCTCCGGGCCGGACGCGTCAACCGGCTGGAGTTCCAGGGCTCCGTGTACCAGGTGGTGCGCACCCGTCGCCTGGTGCGCTGGGGTCCGGACGGGCCCGAGGGACCGCGTCGATCCGACGTCAACAGCCAGGACCCCGCACGCATCCACCTCGCGCTCGACGAGGACGGCCGGGTCGTCCCCGAACGCTGATCCGGAAGGCGACCGTAAAGATCGGCTTCGCGCAGGCGGCAGGTACACACCCCGGTACCCCCGCTCGGAGCGAGCGGGGGTACCGGGGGTCTTCTCACCACTCCTCGGTGCCGAGGTCGGCGCGCGCGGCCGGGAAGCCGTACCCGCTGTTCCAACAGACCGTACCCTTCGGGCAGTTCCGCTCGCCTTACGCAGTGGTGTCTGCGGTGCGGTGAACGCGGCCGCGGCCGGTGCGGGGGTTGCGCTCGCTGCCTTCGACGGCGGCGCGCACCCCAGTGAGGGTGTAGGCCAGCGCGGCGGCGGCCACGATCGCGAGCAGGGCGAGGCCTGCCGCGTACGTCCCGTACTCGCCGTACAGCGAGCCCATCACCAGCGGCGGCAGGAAGCCGCCCAGGCCGCCCGCGGCGCCGACCACGCCGGTGACCGAGCCGACCTGGTTGGCCGGGGTCAGCAGGGCCACCAGGGCGAACGTCGCTCCGCTGCCCGCGCCGAGCGCGGCGGCCATGGCCAGGAAGGCAACGGTGCCCACCGGGCCCAGCGCCGGGGTGAACGACTGCACGACCGCTCCGGCGACGACCACGGCCAGCGAACCGGCCAGCACCCGGACCGGGCCCAGTCGGTCCGACAGCCAGCCGCCCATCGGGCGCATCGCCACTGCGAGGAGCACGAACCCCGCCATGCGGTTCGCGGCGTCCGCCTGGGTGAGGCCGTAGCCGGTCTTGAGGTAGGTGGGCAGGTAGACGGAGAAGGCCACGTAGCCGCCGAACGCCACCGCGTACAGTGCGGACGCCTGCCAGGTGATGCCGAGGCGGACGGTGGCGGCCAGTCGGCGGGCCAGCGGCTCGGTCGGCACGGTGCGGCCGGGGGCGTCGCGCAGCAGCAGTGCGGCGGCCACGGCGTACACGGCCAGCACTGCGGCGGTGATCAGGAACGGGGTGGACATGCTGTTCGCGTCGACCAGCTTGACCGTGGTCAGGGCGCTGATCGCGGTGCCGCCCATGCCTGCGCCGAAGACGCCGATGGCCAGACCCCGCCGCTCGGGCGGGAACCAGGCGCTGACGAGCGGTACGCCGACGGCGAAGGCAGTACCGCCGATGCCGAGGAAGAACCCGCCGACCAGCAGTGCCAGCAGCGAGGAGTGCCCGGCCAGGCCGAGGTAGAGCACCGGCACGATGGTGGCCGCCGACACGATGGGGAACATCACGCGTCCGCCGAACCGGTCGGTCAGCGCGCCGACCGGGATGCGGCCCAACGAACCGACGACCACGGGCACCGCCACCAGCAACGACTGCTCGAACGACGACAGGTCGAGGCTGTCCTTGAACCGCGGGCCGAGCGGGCTGAGGAGCGCCCACGCCCAGAAGTTCACGGCGAACCCGACCGTGGCCAGAGCCAGCATCAGCCATGCCCGGCCTGACACCGGTGCAGCTGACGGCGAGTCGCCGCTCTTCGACTTCAACGCCTGGACCATGTTGACCGTCCCTTTCCTCTTCATGGCGGTACTGCGCCACTGGGATCGCACGGGCACCACAGGCCCCTTGCCTGTGGATCGGCATCCCGTCTCCACTGTCCGCATCAGGAGTCATCGGAGGCATGGGCCATGAGTCCCTACCGACGGACAGAGGGTCCCCGGGTTCGGGCCCGGCAGTCCCTGCCGACAGTCCCTCCCACCAGCCGCGCCCGGCAGCCGCGCCCGGCAGCCGCGTGCACCGCCGCGGGCCGGTGGCCCCTTCCGGTCATAGCCCTAGGGTGTCGCGCGGGGTGTACTGCGACCGCTCGGGCCGTACCCGAAGCGGATCAGCAGTTGCGGGCAGCGCCGCCGCCTCGACCCGGCCATCGCCGCCCGCAGGTCCGGCCACTCCATCGCCTGGTGCAGCATCGAGGTGCGCACCCCCCGCAGGGTCGCCGTGAGCAACACGTGCTCCAGGGCCTGGCCCGCGCCCAGCCAGTCCTGCGGCCGTTCGTGGGCCGTCCACAGCAGGGCCACCTGAGCGTGGCGTTCGAAACGCAGGGCGGGCAGCCGTGGTGCGGGCCATGCTCCGGTGAAGTCCCGCACCGGCATCCGCCCGGACGCGTCCTGCGGGCCCAGAGCCGTCACGGGAATGCCGTAGGAGGCGTCCGTTCCCGGAGCGGTGATCCAGGCCCGCACCTCGGCCGCGCGGTCCGCGTGGACGGCGTTGCGCGCCTCCGCCGCCTGGGTCAGGCGCAGCAGGCGCCGGGTCCCCGGGATGTCGGGTACGTCCAAGTGGGCGCCCTCGGCACGGGCCGCGTTGATCATCTGGATCACGACCGGGTCCGGAACCGGGCGGCCGGTGAACGGCATGCGGCTCGTGTGCCGCAGTGCGATGGCCTCGTAGAGGGCCGGGTCCGATGGCTGGTCGACCGCACCGAGCGGACGGGTCAGTCGTACGGAGGCCAGCAGGCCGGGGTCGTGCGGGGCCGGCAGGAGCCTCACCTCCGGCCGCCAGCCCAGGCGGACGGCGGCGAGCCGGAGGTTGAAAACCGCGGCGCCCACGGAAAGGTACTGGGCGCGGCGCATCGGGTCGGTCAGTGGCAGCAGGCTGCGCTCCGGCGCCGAACGGACCTCCAGCACTTGGCTGTCGGGGTCCAGGCGGAAGCGCCAGGGTTGTGTGTTGTGGATCGACGGGGCCGCCGCGGCCGCCGTCAGCAGCGCCTCCACGGTGGCTGCGTCCAGTGCGGCTCGGGTCCGCATGATGCTTCCTCCTTCTCTTTGGTGCCGTCCTCGCAGTGGCCGCCGGTCACGTGGCGGGCAGGGCCGTGGCGAGCAGGACGACACCGAACGAGCCGACGAGCGAGACGACCGCCAGGGCTCGGGCCAGCTCGACGCGGCCCTTGGCGTGGGCGATTCCGTGCCCGGCCGCGGCGAGCATCACCACTACGAACAGGGCGAGTTTGGTCGTCAGTGTGCGGCCGTAGCCGGGTTCGGCGAGGGAGGCCCAGGTGACTCCCTTGTGCCAGGCCATGGCCCAGCCGGTGGCCAGCTGGACGGGCAGGAACACCGCTCCGGTCAGCATTCCGAACCGGCGGCCGGCGGCTGCGGTGAAGCGGTCCTTGGCCTCGGGGTCGAGCAGGCGGCGGGCCAGCGGCAGCACCACCAGGGAGAGGGCCAGTTGGCCGCCGACCCACAGGGCGGCGCCGGCCACGTGCGCGAACCGCACCAGGGACCACCAGCCGACGGTGTCCATCAGTCGCTCACCTCCACCATCCCGTGGGCGCCGGACTCGGCGTGGCGCATGTCGTGGTCGACGAAAGCGTAGTGACCGGCCTCGCGGAACGTCGCCTCGACGAAACCGCCCTGCGCCGTGGCCAGGTCCAACACCTGTGCACCGCCCGGCTGGTCCGGTGTGAGCAGGTAGCCGCCCTCCTTGTACACGGTGTCGAAGACGGTTCCGACGACGTGGAAGGCGATGCCGTCGCTCGGCCCGGCGGCGACCACCCAGAAACGGACCCGCTCTGCGACCTTCGCCTTCAGCGGCTGCTTGGCGTACTGGTTGGCGACGCCGTTGAACACCCAGGCGTCCGGCGCGTTCTGACGCATCTTCGTCACTTGGGCCGTGCTGCCGGGCGTGCCGAGGTACAGCTCGGAGCTCACCAGCACGTAGGAGCGGTCAACCTTCGCCAGGCCCGGCGGGTCGATGATGACGGCGCCGTACATGCCGTTGCCCATGTGCTGGAGCATCGGTGCGGTACTGCAGTGGTACAGCCACGCTCCGGCCTTCTCGGCGCGGAACCGGTAGACCAGGCGCTCACCGGGCCGGATCGTGCGCATGGGCCGGTCCGGGGCGAGGGAGCCGGCGTGGAAGTCGATGCCGTGGCCCATGGACGGGTCGTCGTTGACGAGGGTGACCTCGAAGACGTCGCCCACCCTGCCGTGCAGGGTGGGGCCCGGGGCGGTGCCGCCGAAGGTCCACATCTGCTGCTTCACGCCGGGAGCCACCTCCACCGTCGTATGGGCGGCGTGCAGTTCGACCTGGTGCACCGTTGCGCCGGGTGCGGGGGCCAGGTCGGCATCGCGTGATCGCCAGCCGGCGGAGAAGTCGGCGGAGAGGTCCGGACCGCCGCGGTCGGCGGCGGCCGAGGTGTGTCCCCCGTGTCCGCTGCTGTCGGTTGCCGCGTCGCCCTCCACGAGGATGTCCAGGGTCATCCCGGCCGCACGGTGGCCCGGCAGGGTGCACCAGGCCCGGCGGTTCCCGGTGACCGGTCCGAGGTCGAGCACGCGGGTGCTGCCCTTGGCGAGCATCGGGGTGGCGGGACCGTCCTCCACCTTGAGGTCGTGGCGCTGGGCATTGGTGTTGGTGACTTCCAGCCGCAGCACGGTGCCTGCGGCGACCTCGATCCGGGCCGGGCGGATGCGCAGGTCGGCCAGGGTGACCGCGACCGTGCGCGTGGTTGCCCTCACCGGGCCCGCCGGCCCGGCAGCGCGTGCCCCGCCGCTCGGGTCCCCGCCGCTGTTGGCGACGAGCACGGCCAGCACGGTCACCACGGCGCCTGCCGCGGTGCCCCACAGCACGGGGCGCCGTGACGCGCCGGCCCGCTCCGGGGCCCGGAGCAGATCCCGCCCGCTGCGGACCAAGACGCCCACCACCGGTGCGAGGAACGCGGCCCCGGCCGCTCCGGCCAGGAGCGCGCCCGTCGTGCCGACGGGGCCGGGCAGCGGAAGTGCGAGCAGGGCCACCCCGGTGTTGAGTACGACGAGCCGCGGCGCCCAGCCTCGTTCGAGTACCGCCCGCAGCGCGGCCCGTTCTCGAGGACCGCCGGCGAGCACGACGGGCAGCAGGTAGATGAGGGCCCCCATGAGGACCTGCGCGACGAGCCCGACGAGCAGCACCGCAACCAGGGACCCGATGTCGTCCCGCATCTCGGAGAGCGGCCGTGCGACCAGCAGGCCCAGGTCCACGACCACGCCGAGGACCAGCCATCCCGTGGCTGCGGCCAGGGTCCACGCGGCGGCAGGCGAGATCGCGGGCCTGTTGCGTACCGTGCGCACCGTACGGGCGAACAGCTGCACCGCGCCGGCAACGCCGGCGGCGTACAGGGCGATGCCGAGTACGGCGGCGGGGCGCCAGCCGGCCGCCAGCCCGGCGACGGCGATCGCCAGCCCGCCCCCGGTGAGCGCCAGCACCCGGCGCGCCAGCCGGGCGGTGTGCTCGGCCATCCGCACGCCCAGCACGGTGGGCCAGAGCATGAACAGCGTGCCCAGCACGGGCAGTCCGATCCAGCCGAGGAGCATGACGTGCACGTGGGCCAGCTCCAGTCCGGTGGAGTGCCCGGGTCCGGCCTTGCCGGTGGCCACTATCCAGCCCAGCGCGGCGCCGATGACCATCGCCGCCGCGGCGGCCCGGTAGTAGTCGGCGATCGGGGCGAGCCGCCCGCCGAGCGCGCGCCGGCCGATGCGGACCAGGACCACCAGGTGCGCGGTGACGGCGGTGATCAGCAGCGCGCATCCGGCGCCGGTCAGGACGGGCAGATCGGCCCACACACCGGTGAGGACGCTGACGGCCCCGGCGTTGACGCCGACCAGCCGGGCGTTGCTCCACCGGCGGTCGGGCAGCGGGGCGTGGAGCACGGCGACGGCGAAGTGCTCGCTCCACACCACGATGGCGGTGGTGGCCGCACCCAGCAGGAACAGGTGGACCGCCAGCCAGCGGGCCACCGGGAGCGTCTGCTGTGCGCTCGCGGCCAGCAGCGCGAGCACGGCCCAGGCCGCGACCAGGACGTGGGCGGTCAGCTGTCGGCTGCGCAGGCCGGCCGGCTTGGACCTGCTGGGCGGGCGGCCACCGCCGACGGCCGGGTCATCGTTCTTGGTGTGCACGGTGCTCCTTGGCGTCCGAGGCCGCGCTCGGAGCGGGGCGAACGGGCGGTTCCGTGTCGGCGCCGCCCAGCAGCTCGGCCAGTTCCCGCTGGCGGGGGAAGGAGCCAGGGGCGTAACCGCACCACGGCTCCTCGGCGTACGGGTCGCCGGTCAGCCCGTACGCCCTGGAGCGCGAGCCGCCGCACACCCGGCGGAACTCGCACGCCCCGCACCGGCCACCCAGCCGGTCGGCGTCCCGCAGCCCGGTGAACAGCTCCGAGGTGCGGTAGATCTCCGTCAGCGGCGTCTCGCGAACGCTTCCGGCGCCCAGTGGCAGGAAACCGCTCGGGTGCACGGTGCCGGTGTGAGAGATGAATACGAAGCCGCGGCCCGCGTTGACGTCCAGCGGCGGTCGCCGTACGCGGCGCGGTCCGGCGTCCAAGCCCAGCTCGGCGGCCCGCTCGCGCAGCTCCCGGTACAGCGGGCCGAGTCCGAGTACCGCCACGTGGTCGTCGCCGGTGGCGGCGAGGACCTGGCGCTGCAGGACGACGCGGCGGAAGTGGTGGGCCTCGGTGGTCTTGGCGGGGATCGTCAACCCCACGTCGTAGACGAAGTTGAGGACGTCCTCGACCTCGCCCGCGGTCAGTGCGCCAAGGCTGCGGCCGCGGCCGGTGGGCACGAGGAAGAAGGCGCTCCAGAGCACGGCTCCGTGCTCGGAGACGAGGCGGACGATGTCGGGGAGGTCGTGCAGGTTGTGCCGGGCGATCGTGGTGTTGATCTGGACCCTCATGCCGTGGGCTCGCGCTGCGTCCCAGGCGTCCAGGGTCCAGCGGAACACCCCGGGCACCCCACGGAAGTCGTCGTGGATCGCGGCGGTGGACCCGTCCAGGCTCAGCGAGAGTCCGACCGCACCCGCGGCGTGCAGCTCCCGCAGCCGCTCGGCGGTGAGCGTGGGCGTGCCGGACGGTGACACCGCGACCCGGACCCCGGCCTCGCGGCCGTACGTGATGAGCTCGGTCAGGTCGGTGCGCTGGAACGGGTCGCCCCCCGTGATCACGAACAGCGGGGCGGGCTGCCCGAAGGCGGCCACCTGGTCCAACAGGTCCCGTGCGGCGGCGGTGTCCAGCTCTCGCGGGTCGCGGTCGGGGACGGCCTCGGCCCGGCAGTGCAGACAGGCCAGCGGACAGGCCCGGGTGGATTCCCAGATGACGATGAACGGCCGGTCCCCCGCGTCGTGGCGCTGGTGGCGGATGGCCCGTACGGCAGTGCTCATCGCACCTCCCTCCCCAGCGCCCTCGGGCTGTGTCCGGCCGCCCTGGAGTCAGGGCAGACCAGGCGGGCGGCCGGACGGTGACCGGACCGAACTGTGCGCGGCACCCACCACGAGCGACAGCGGCGGGATCGGCCTCGATGGTGGTGGTCGAGATGGTCGTGCACGAGATACCTCCGGATCGGTCGCCGTCAGCATCCACCGGAGGCGGGGGGCGGCGCGGCGGCCGATGGTCTTCTCGAACAGGGCCGATGGTCCCCCTTCGCGGCGGGTCGCACAGGGCCGGTCGGCCGTCCGGCAAGGACCGGCGGCCCGGGTGTACCGGGGTCCGCGCCGCCTACCGTTCCTGGCATGGAGAACGATCAGAAACCACGACGCCAGGTGCCACGATCCGGTGAGGGCTGGCCGCTGGCCGCCCGCAGGCTGCTTACCCGCAGCGAGGTGTCCGCAGACGGACGGGCCGTGTTCGGCACTGGCGACCCGCACTGGGAGGGCTTCTATCGGGACCGGTGGGCGCACGACAAGGTGGTGCGCTCCACGCACGGGGTGAACTGCACGGGTTCGTGTTCGTGGATGGTGTACGTCAAGGACGGGATCATCACCTGGGAGCACCAGGCCACGGACTATCCGTCGATCGGTGCGGACTGTCCCGAGTACGAGCCCCGGGGCTGCCCGCGCGGTGCTTCGTTCTCCTGGTACACCTACTCCCCCAGCCGGGTCCGTTACCCGTACGTGCGCGGCGCCCTGCTGAAGCTCTGGCGCGAGGCGCGCAAGCGGCTGGGCGATCCGGTGGCGGCCTGGGCGGAGATCACCGGCGATCCGGCGAAGGCACGGGCCTACAAGCGGGCCCGCGGCAAGGGCGGCCTGGTGCGTGCCGACTGGGCCGAGGTCAGCGAGCTGATCGCCGCCGCCCAGGTCCACACCATCAAGGCGTACGGCCCCGACCGCGTCGCCGGCTTCTCCCCGATCCCGGCGATGTCCATGGCCTCGTTCGCGGCCGGCGCCCGTTACACGTCGCTGATCGGCGGCACCCTGCTGTCGTTCTACGACTGGTACGCGGACCTGCCGATCGCCTCGCCGCAGGTGTTCGGCGACCAGACGGACGTACCGGAGGCCGCCGACTGGTGGAACGCCGGCTACCTGATCATGTGGGGCTCCAACATCCCCGTCACCCGCACGCCCGACGCGCACTTCCTGACGGAGACCCGCTACAACGGCACCAAGGTCGTCGCGGTCAGCCCCGACTACGCCGACAACGTCAAGCACGCCGACGAGTGGCTCGCGCCGCACCCCGGCACGGACGGGGCGCTGGCGATGGCCATGGGGCACGTGATCCTGCGCGAGTTCCTCGTGGACCGCGAAGTGCCTTACTTCCACGACTACATGCGCAAGTTCACCGACGCCCCGTTCCTGGTGACGCTGCGCGAGCACGGCGAGAACGGCCTGGTTCCGGACGGGTTCCTGACCGCGGCCGACCTCGGGCACGACACGGAACACGCCGATTCCAAGACCGTCCTCATCGACGCCGCCACCGGCGAACCGGTCGTGCCGAACGGCTCGCTCGGTTTTCGCTGGGGGGAGGCCGAGCCGGGCCGCTGGAACCTCGACCTGGGCGACACCGTGCCCGAGCTGAGCCTGCTCGGCCGTGCGCAGGACATGGTGTCCGTGGCCCTGCCCCGCTTCGACGAGGGGAGCACGGAGGGTGGCTCGGCCATGGTGCGCGGGGTGCCCGTGCAGCGCATCGGCGGGCGCCTCGTCACCACGGTGTTCGATCTGATGCTGGCGCAGTACGGGGTGGAGCGGCCGGGCCTGCCGGGCAGCTGGCCGTCGTCGTACGACGACGCGACGCAGCCCTACACCCCGGCCTGGCAGGAGACGATCACCTCCGTGCCGGCCGAGCAGGCGGCCCGGATCGCTCGGGAGTTCGCCCGCAACGCGGAGCGCACGAACGGCCGGTCCATGATCGCGCTGGGCGCCGGTACCAACCACTGGTTCCACTCCGACACCATCTACCGGGCCTTCCTGGCGCTGACGACCATGACCGGCTGCCAGGGCGTGAACGGCGGCGGCTGGGCGCACTACGTCGGCCAGGAGAAGGTCCGCCCCCTCACCGGCCTGCAGCACCTCGCGTTCGCCTTCGACTGGCAGCGACCCACCCGGCACATGGCGGGCACCTCTTACTGGTACCTGAACTCCGACCAGTGGCGCTACGAGGCGTTCGGGCCGGACGAGCTGGCCTCCCCGCTCGGGGACGGACGGTTCCGGGGCAAGGCGTTCGCCGACTGCCTGGCGCAGGCGGTGCGTCTGGGCTGGACGCCCGGCCACCCCGGCTTCAACCGCAACCCCCTCGACCTCACCGACGAGGCAGCCGCTGCGGGCCGCCCGGTCACCGAGCACATCGTCGACGAACTGAAGTCCGGACGGCTGCGGTTCGCCGCCGAGGACCCCGACGACCCGGCCAACTTCCCCCGCGTACTGACCGTGTGGCGGGCCAACCTGCTCGGCTCGTCGGGCAAGGGCAACGAATACTTCCTGCGCCACCTGCTGGGCACGGACGCCGCCGTCCGCTCCGAGGAGACTCCCCCCGAGGGCCGTCCCGAGGAGGTGGTGTGGCGGGAGGAGGCCCCCGAGGGCAAGCTCGACCTGCTGGTCACCATGGACTTCCGGATGACCTCCACCGGACTGCTCTCCGACGTGGTCCTCCCTGCCGCCACCTGGTACGAGAAGGACGACCTGTCCAGCACGGACATGCACCCGTTCGTGCACGCCTTCACCCCGGCCATCGCCCCGCCCTGGCAGGCCCGCACCGACTACGACTCCTTCCTGACCATCGCCGACCGGTTCAGCGAGCTGGCCGCCGAGCACCTGGGCACCCGTACCGACGTCCTCGCCGTGCCGCTGCTGCACGACACCCCCGACGAACTCGCCCAGCCCGGCGGGTCGGTACGGGACTGGAAGGCCGGCGAGTGCGAGCCGATCCCCGGGCGGACCATGCCGAAACTCGTCGTCATCGAACGGGACTACGCCGCGACCGCGCAGAAGATGCGCGCCATCGGCCCGCTGCTGGACACCCTGGGCACCACCACCAAGGGCGTCACCGTCCACCCGAACCAGGAGCTGGACGAGCTGCGGCGGCGCTGCGGCACCGTCAGGGACGGAATCGCCGCCGGCCGGCCCTCGCTGGCCACCGCGACCGACATGTGCGAGGCGATCCTCGCCCTGTCCGGCACCACCAACGGGCGTCTGGCGACCGAGGGCTTCCGGGAGCTGGAGCGGCAGACCGGCAGCGAGGGCCTGGTGGAACTGGCCTCCGAGCGCGAGGCGGAGCGCATCACCTTCGCCGACACCCGCACCCAGCCGCGTGCCGTGATGACCTCCTACGAATGGTCGGGCTCGGAGACGGGTGGTCGACGCTACTCGCCGTTCGTGATCAACACCGAGCACAAGAAGCCCTGGCACACCCTCACCGGACGCCAGCACTTCTTCGTCCAGCACGACTGGATCACCGAACTTGGTGAGCAACTGCCCGTCTTCCGGCCCCCGTTGAACACCCCTCGGCACTACGGCGACGAGCACCTGCGCGACAAGGACCGGGCGGAGGTCACCGTCCGCTACCTGACCCCGCACTCCAAGTGGTCCATCCACTCGAACTACCAGGACAACAAGTACATGCTCGACCTGTCCCGCGGCGGACCCACGATCTGGATGTCCTTGGCGGACGCCGAGAAGATCGGCGTCAAGGACAACGAGTGGATCGAGGCGTACAACCGCAACGGCGTCGTCGCCGCCCGCGCCGTGGTCACCCACCGCATGCCCGAAGGCACCGTGTACATGTACCACGCCCAGGACCGCAACGTGAACGTCCCGAAGACCGAGGTCAGCGGCAAGCGCGGCGGCATCCACAACTCCCTGACCAGGCTCCTGCTCAAACCCACGCACCTCGCGGGCGGCTACGCCCAGTTCACCTACGCCTTCAACTACTACGGGCCCACCGGCAACCAGCGCGACGAGGTCACCGTCATACGCCGCCGCAGCCAGCAAGTGGAGTACTGACATGCGCGTCATGGCACAGATCGCGATGGTCATGAACCTCGACAAGTGCATCGGCTGCCACACCTGCTCGGTCACCTGCAAGCAGACGTGGACCAACCGCACCGGCGTCGAGTACGCCTGGTTCAACAACGTCGAGACCAAGCCCGGCGTCGGCTACCCGCGCCGCTACGAGGACCAGGAGCACTGGAAGGGCGGCTGGATGCTCGACAAGCGCGGGCGTCTCGTCCTGCGCTCCGGAAACCGGCTGAAGCGTCTGCTGTCGCTGTTCTCCAATCCCGACCTGCCCACCATCGAGGACTACTACGAGCCGGTCACCTACGACTACGACAACCTGGTCAGTGCCCCGGCCGGGCAGGACATGCCCGTCGCCCGCCCCCGCTCCGTCCTCACCGGCGAGCCCACCGCCATCACGTGGGGCGCCAACTGGGAGGACGGCCTCGGCGGCGCCCCCGAGAACGCCGGCGACGACCCCAACCTGACCGGGGCGTGGGCGGAGAAGGTGAAGTTCGAGTTCGAGCAAACGTTTCTCTTCCACCTGCCGCGGCTCTGCGAGCACTGCCTCAACCCCGCCTGCGTCTCCGCCTGCCCGTCGGGAGCGATGTACAAGCGGGTCGAGGACGGCATCGTCCTGGTCGACCAGGACCGCTGCCGGGGCTGGCGGATGTGCGTGACGGCGTGCCCGTACAAGAAGGTGTACGTCAACCACGCCACCGGCAAGGCCGAGAAGTGCACCTTCTGCTTCCCGCGCATCGAGGCCGGCCAACCCACCGTCTGCTCCGAAACCTGCGTGGGCCGCCTGCGCTACCTCGGCCTGCTGCTGTACGACGCCGACCGCGTCAGCGAGGCCGCCGCCACCCCGGACGAGCAGGACCTCCTCGATGCCCAGCGCGGCGTCTTCCTCGACCCGCACGACCCTGAAGTGATCGCGGCGGCACTGGAGTCCGGCATCCCGCAGGACTGGCTGGACGCGGCCCGCCGCTCTCCGGTGTACGACCTGGTCATGCGGTACAAGGTCGCGCTGCCGCTCCACCCGGAGTACCGCACCATGCCCATGGTCTGGTACGTGCCCCCGCTCTCCCCCGTGCTCGACGCCGTCGACGCGGCGGGCGGGAACCAGGACGACCCCGACCACGTCTTCGCCGCGGTCACCCGGCTGCGCATTCCGCTGGAGTACCTCGCGGAGCTGTTCACCGCCGGCGACAGCGACGTCGTCGCCGGCGTGCTGATGAAGCTCACCGCGCTGCGCTCGTACATGCGCGAGCGCACCCTCGGCGAAGCCGGCGACGAGACGGCGCTCAAGGCCGTTGGGCTCACCGCGCGGGAGGCGGAGGACCTCCACCGGCTGCTCGCCGTCGCCAAGTACCAGGACCGGTACGTGGTCCCCGCCGCCCACAAGGAGGACGCCGCCGCGCTCACCGCGATGGAGAACCGCTGCCCGGTCGAGACGTCCGACGATCCGGCGGACGCCGGTGGCCGGCGCGTGATGCTCGGCATCCCCACGCTGCGCCGCCGTACGCCCGACTCCCCGGCCGGAGGCCGCTCGTGAACCCGCTGCCCGCGAACCCGCAGCCCGTGAACCCGCGAACCGCGAACCCGCTGCCCGCGACGATCCCCGCCCTGGTCCGCACCCGCGTCCGTGCAGCCGTCCGCCGCCCCGGCCGCCTCACCCCCGAGGAGGCCGCGGCGCGCAGCCTGCTGCTGCGGCTGTGCTCGCTGTTCCTGCAGTACCCGGACACCGAACTCGCCACCGCCCGGCCGGTGCTCACCTCGACCGTCGAGGCACTGCCGCCCTCGCCCGCGGCCGAGGAGCTCGCCGCCTTCACCTCGTGGTTCGCCGAACAGCAGCCGGAGGCGCTGGAGCGGCACTACGTCGAAATGTTCGACCTGCGCCGCAAGAGCAGCCTCTACCTCACCTACTACCTGCACGGCGACACCCGCCGCCGGGGCATGGCCCTGCTCACCTTGAACCAGCGCTACCGGGCCGCGGGTTGGAACACCGACGGCGGTGAACTGCCCGACCACCTGCCGGTCGTGCTGGAGTTCGCCGCCCTGACGGGGTCCGCTGGCGGCGAGGCACCGCTTCGCCAGCACCGGCGCGGACTGGAGCTGATCCACCGGGCACTGACCGACGCCGACTCGCCCTACCGACACGTCGTGGCCGCACTGCTCACCCTGCTGCCGCCCGCCACCGAGGCCGACCGCACGGCGGTGGCCCAGCTCGTCGCGGAGGGCCCGCCGAACGAGGAGGTCGGCCTCGACCCCTACGGCACCTACGGTGAAGGGGAGTTCGCGCCTCCGGGCACCTTCGTACCACCCGCGGCCGCCCTGCCGACCCGTGTACCGCCCGCCCCGACCAGCCGTACGGAAGGCCCCCGATGAACCCCACGCCCTCTCCCCTGGCCGCCGCCCCGGCCAGCGGTGGCGATCTCCTCCTGTGGGTCGCCGTTCCCTACATCTGCCTCGCCGTGTTCGCCGTCGGACACGTCTGGCGCTACCGGCAGGACCAGTTCGGCTGGACCTCCCGCACGACCCAACTCCTCGAACACCGCTGGCTGCGCTGGGGCAGCCCGCTGTTCCACCTGGGCGCCTTCATGGTGATCGCCGGGCACGTGCTGGGGCTCGCCATCCCCGACTCGTGGACCGAAGCGGTCGGCATCACCGAGCACGCCTACCACACCACGTCCGTCTGGGGGGGGTCGGTGGCGGGCGTCGCCATGGTCGGCGGACTGGGCATGCTGTGCGCCCGCCGGCTGCTGACCCGCCGGATCCGACTCGGCACCGACCGCAGCGACAAGTTCCTCTTCCCCCTGCTCTCCGCCACCGTGCTGTTGGGCATCACCGCCACCGCCGCCCACAACGTCTTCGGCGGTGGCTACGACTACCGCGCCACCGTCTCCGTCTGGTTCCGCGGCCTGTTCCTCCTCCAGCCCCACCCCGAGGCGATCGCCGGGGCGCCGCTGTTGTTCCAGCTCCACGCGCTGACCGCCTGCCTGCTCTTCGCGGCGTGGCCGTTCACCCGCCTGGTGCACGTGTGGAGCGCCCCGATCGGATACCTCGCCCGCCCGTACCTGGTCTACCGCCGGCGCGCCACACCGACCGCGGCCCCGAGCGCCGCTGGCCGGACGCGGTCGACTTCCGGCTCCCGGTGAGCCGAGCGAGTCATCAACCCGAAACCGTCGGAGAACCGATCATGGACGATGTACTGAAGGAATGGACGGCCGCCCTCCAGGCCGAGCTGGGCATCGAGCTCGAAGTCGACCGGTCCCTCCTCCTCGCCCTCGCGGGCGATGCCGCTCACGGCGTCGCCCGGCCCGCCGCACCGCTGACGACCTTCCTGGTCGGGTACGCAGCGGGGCGCGCGGGCGGCGGACCGGACGCGGTAGCCACCGCAGCCCGGCACGCCGGACTACTCGCCGACCGGTGGGCCGCCGGGGCCGCTCCTGACTCCCGCTCCTGACCCGCATGACCTCCCGTCCTGCGGACGAGGACCGGTCGGCACGCACTGTTCCTGGGGGTGGCACCCGGACCGGCCGCCCGGATCGCGGGGTTCGGGACGGGAGCGCCGCAGGAGGTGTCCTGCGGTCGGCCAGTCTTCGTACCGCGGCATCGCGCAAGTGCAGCGGCCACCGTGCAACGCCTCCCCGTACGGAGAGGACAGAGGCGGTCGGGGCAGCGGACCGGGTGGGAGGCGGCAGGCCCGGACACCTGTCTGGCATTGGAGTGAAACGCCGTTTCCCGTGACCGACCCGTGACGTTGAATCGCCGACGCGTACCTTCGTCGCGCGTCATCCAGACGTCCTTTAGGAGTAGTCATGCGTATGCGCTCTGCCCTGACCGCCTCTGTCCTGGCCGCGGGCATCCTGCTGGGCGGCGCCGGTGCCGCCCTGGCCCACGACGAGGTCGAGGGCGAGTACTTCTCCGGCGGCCACGCCAGCTTCGCGTCCACCTGCTCGACGGCCGCCGCCGTCCCGGCCCGGTTCGGCCCGGCCTACACCTCGACCTGTTCGAGCGAGGGCGAGAAGGAGTACGCGGAGTTCGGCCACTTCCACGCCCACTGACCCGCAGACGGCAGCGCAGGGGCGGTCGACCAACGACCGCCCCTGCGCTGTGAGCGCCCACCGGCCCGAACAGCGCCGCCGAGGGCACCGAAGAAGCAGTGAGAGTCACGACTGCTCCCCGTACCGGCTGGCCGGCCGGCCCTGATCGCGGGACATCCCATCGACTGGGGCTCGGCCGCTCCTCCTTCTGGTCGAGGAGTACCGCGGCGGTATCACTCTTCGCGCTTCAGGGCGGTCAACTGGAAGAGACGTGCGGTGTGCATGTAGGGGTGGCGCGCGGTCAGGGCGAGTTCCAGACGTTCCAGGTCCTCGTAGAACGCGGGGTCGTGCTTGCGCGCGTCGTCGGTGATGTAGTCGCAGACGCTGCGGATGCCGTAGTGCCTCAGGTCCCGGCAGCCCAGGTCGGTCAGGTGCGGGGTGATCTCCTCGGCCGTGTGCAGGGTCAGCGCCGAGTCGAACATCTGCGTTCGAGCCCGGTCGGTGTCCAGCGCGGCCACCGCGGCGGCAAGGTCCATCTCGCGGACGGCGACGGTCAACGGCGCCGAATGCCGGTTGATCGCCATCACCGAAAGCAGGCCGCCCGGCCGCAGCGGGGCCAGGGCCGTGGCGAGCGTCTGGCGGACGTCGTCCACGTACGGAAGGAGGTTGTGGCACAGCACCACGTCGAACCCCCCGTCGGTGAACTCGTCCGGCAGCGCGTTCACATCGGCCTGAACGCAGCTGATGAGATCGGTCAGACCGCCCGCTTCGGCCCGCTCGGCGGCAGCGGCGAGCATTGCGGGGGCGTAGTCGACGATCGTGACGTGGTGCCCCCGGGCAGCCAGGCGCACGGCGTCGCCACCGTCCCCGCCGGCGAGGTCGAGAACGCGCAGCGGCCCGCCCACCGGTTCGTCGAGATGGCGGACCAGGTTCGCCTCGGCGACGGCGTAGCGCAGACGGCCCCACGGAGCGTCCTGCCACTCCTTCCAGGCGGACATGGCGGTGTTGAACTTCTCAGCAGCTTCAGGCATCCGGTGACGATAGCGGCCTGTTCCCGGCCACGGGGAACACCGTGGACGAGCAGCCCGGTGACAGCAGCGCAGGCCGATCCGAACGGGCAGCCGCCGGAGCAGTCAGCCTCGGCTACGGCCGCTGGGATAAGGAAGCCCGGATACTTGGGTCCTCGGCGCGTGGTACGGGCGGGCCCGGGAGGTCCGGGCCGCCCGCGGACCCGACCGCCGCGAACGCCACGCGGTGGAGCGCGGGATCAACCGCCCGACGTAGCTCCGGCGGCGTGGCGACCCGCGACGAGGGGCTGTGACCAGCACCTCTAGGCATCGGCCGGGCGGTGCGGTTCGCGCCACATCGCCCACAGCACCGGCCCGTTCCCCGGCAGCTGCACCTCCTCACGCACGGTGAAGCCGAAGTGCTCGTAGAAGGGCAGGTTGGACGGCTTGGAGGATTCCAGGTAGGCGGGCAGACCCGCCGCGTCGGCCTTGGCCAGCCCCGAGCGCAGCAGAGCCGCCCCGTGCCCCTGGCCCTGGGCGGCCGGGTCGGCACCGATCACCGCCAGGTACCAGTGCGGTTCCTGGGGAGTGTGCTGGGCAGCCGCCTCCACGGCGTCTCTGAACAATGGAGCCCGGTCACCAAGGATGTTCTGGAGCTCCTGGATGGTCTCCGCATCGGGAACGGCCTTGGCCTGCGCCTCCGGCGGTACCCAGAAGGCAGCCGCCGACTCGGTGCACTCGCACACGCTGTGGTGGACGTACTGCCGGGTGAAGATCGTGGAGAAGTAACGGCCCAGCTCTGCTTCGCGCGAGGCGTCGCCGGTGAAGAACCAGCGCATCATCGGGTCGTCGTCGAAGGCGCGGGCCAGGGTGCGGCTGATCAGAGGTGCGTCGGCGATTGTTGCCGTCTTCGGCGTGTTCGTTATCGACATACGGGTCATTCTGCACACCGGTGTTCTTCGGCGACTGGGTGGGGGCCGGTCCGCTTGCGGGGCCAACAGAAGGAGAGGCGGGCGGGAGTTGGGGCGGGGTGCGGCGAGGAGCAGTGGGGCCCTGGACACCCTGGCCCCGGCAGGGGCGCGCACGAGGTGTGGGCGGGGATGCCACGGTCGTCGCCGGGTGCATGCTGGCCCGCCGCCCCGTGACCGGTCCTGCCGAGCGAGTGACGGCGCCGGTCCCGGCCTGTCCTGGCGAATCGACGCCCGAACGGCACACGAGGAGTTCCACGCCACTTACGTTGGCGACGACTTCAACATGAGCCCGTGGTTCGTCGTTGGACCGCGGTTCACGGGCGCTCGAAGAACTGGAGCACGCCCCCGACCGAGAAGCAGAGCGCCCCCGTCAGGGTGCCCCAGTTGGCGATGTCCTCGTTCACCAGACTTCCGGTCGCGGGGCGGGTGAAGGCCGCCAGCGCCGAGATCAGGAAGAGTAGGGATCCGAGCTGGTTGACCGCGACGATCCACCAGCTGAGGTCCCGGGCGCGGACACCCAGGCGGCCGTGACAGACCTCGACCAGCGCGAGGTGCCCCGAGATCAGGAACAGGAAGCACCCGACCATGTCGGGGGCCCAGATCAGTCGGTTCACCTGCTGGAGCGAGAGCCCTTTCAGGAGGGAATTCAGCAGGTTGATGCCGAACACGAGGGTGCCCACGAACAGCACGAAGGTACTCAGCCAGTCGATCCGGTGGGGCTCGTAGCTCCACCAAGCCCAGCGTCGGACGGCCAGCGATCCCGCTTCGACGTCCGGGCGGGGGGCGTTGATCGCCTGGAGCAGTGAGGCGTAACCGCCGGTGTTGAAGAACAGGCCGCCGGCGAAGTAGATCCAGGCGGCCGTCGCGTCACCCGAGCCGAACTGGGCGACGCAGGCCCCGAGCGCGAAGAGGGCCCCGCCGACGGTGAACGCAAGCGCAGCGACGGTATTCAGCCTGCGCAGGCGGCTGATCGACACGAGGTCGGCGATTCGGGACCGCGACTCCAGCTCGCCCGCTGCACGTACGGTCAGCTGGCCGCGCTTGCGCGCCTTACGGGACTCCCAGACCGCCGTGCCCCCTTCCACGGGGCGCCAGGTCAGCCGAGTCGTGAACGGTCCCGCTCCCTCGGAGCGCCTTTCGGTTTGGCTCACCCGCCGACCTTAGCCCCCAACGCCCGAAAAGATCCCTTTGCCCGCTACGCCATTTACCGGAAATCCCGTCGGTGCGACCGGGGCCGCCGCTCCCGCGGGCCGCTCCCGGGGGTGGCGTGCGGGGGGCTGTTGGACCGTTATCGTCCGGGTCGAATCCGGGGTTCCGGTGCTGCCCGGACCGCGGCCTGCTACTTCAGGCCGATCTCTTCACAGGCGGCCCTGAGCTTGTCGGTGCAGATCTCGGCGACCGTGTAGACGCCGTCGTCGACCACGGTGGACTTGACGTTGGACTTGGTGAGGGCAACGCCCGGGACGAGCACCGCTCGCACGCCCTTGGTGGTCGGGCTGTCGACGATCTGGTTGATGATTCCGTCGATCTTCTCTCCCTGGGCGAGGGCGACGGCCATCTCCGCGGCTGCCGCGGCCTCGGGGGCGTACCGCTTGTAGACGCTCATGAACTGCTCGCCCGCCACGACCCGCTGCACACCGGCGAGTTCCGCATCCTGGCCGGTGACCGGGGGCAGGGGGGACACGCCGGCCGCCTTGAGCGCGGTGATGATGCCGCCCGCCATGCCGTCATTGGCGGAGTAGACGCCGACGATCTTGCCCTTGCCGAGCGCCGCGATAGCGGCAGCCATGTTCTTGTTGGCGTTCTCCGGCTTCCAGTCGACCGTGTCGTACTCCTTGCCGATGTTCACCTTGTCATCGAGGACGAAGTGCGCACCGGACTTGAACTGCTTGGCGTTCGGGTCGGTGACCGAACCGTTGACCATGACGATCTGGCCGTCCTTGGCCTTGTCGCCCAGCGCGTCCAGCAGCGCCTTGCCCTGGACCTTGCCGACGTCTTCGTTGTCGAAGGAGGTGTAGGCGTCGATCGGGCCCTCGGCGAGGCGGTCGTAGGCGACGACCGGGATGCCCGCGTCCTTGGCCTTCTTGACTGCGGGCGCGATGGCCTTGGAGTCCACTGCGTCGATGATGAGCACGTTCACCTTGTTGGCGATCATCTTCTCGACCTGGGAGTTCTGAACCGCCGCATCCTGAGCCGCATTGGCGTAGACCACCTGGCCCTTGTTCCGCGTGAGTTTGGCGACCTCCCTCTCGATGAGCGGCTTGTCGAACTTCTCGTAGCGCGCGGTCTGGTTCTCCGGAAGCAGGAGACCGACCTTGATCGCGTCGCCCTTCGCGGAACCCCCGGGTCTTCCGTCGCCGTCCTCCGTGGCGCCGCAGGCGGCGAGCGAAACGGAGATCGCGGAAGCGACGACAGCAACGGCGGCACGACCCAGATGTGTGTTCACGATGTAAACCTCCATGACGAGGCCGTGTCCTTGCGGCCGAGGTAGAGGCAGTCAACTCGGCGCCGGCACCATCGTCAAGAAGTGAATTATTAACGAGATGGCAACGTTGCATCACCATGAGCAATCGCGCAATCCGGCGCTTTCCATAGCTTTTCTGGGCCATTTGCTCTGCCATGACACTTCAACTTATGAAGTTGAAAGGAAACGCCTCCGCGTTGTTGGAGGAGCCCGTCAGATTCAGTTCACCCTTCGCCTCGACCTCGTACGGAGTCACGGCCCGCGGCGTCATCGGGCCGGAAGGCGGCGCCGACGCCGTAGAGCCCGTGGGCAATGACGCCCTCGCGGATCCAGACCCAGCCCTGGTGCTCACGGATTCCTTGCCTGCCGAGCCAGGCACCGCCGATCTCCAAGAAGCCGGTGACGACGAACAGGGCCACGGAACGAGCGACGATCACGCAGGTGAGCCTTCGCCGGTCGGTAATGGAGAGCCCCACGGCGTCGTGCGTGCACGAGCAGCAGCGGCGGCGCGGCCGGGCTCCAGCAAGGTGGAGTCGAGCCGTGGGCATCCTCGATGACCTCACGCGCGGTACGCGACGCCGGGCATGCCGCGCTCCGCGGTGCGAACCGCACGGACGTGACGCAGGAGCCCATCGGCCGTTGTTCCCGGTATGGACGACACGCTGGACCTGCTGGACGTGCTGCTCGACGGAGTGACCGAGCCGCGCCTGAAGCTGATCAGCGGCGACGAGGGACGGGCCCTGATGGTCCTCCTCGGGCTGCTCGACGACGACACTCAGCCCGAGGAGGTGCGCAGGGCGGCGGGTGAGATGCGGGTCCGCCTCGCATCCCGCCTCGCCGGAACCGGCGACGGTCCCGTTGCCCGCGGGACACGGCACGTGGGCGAATGCGCGTACGTCCGTGCACCCGCCAAGGGTTCACCCAACTCGGGAGCGTCGGCACCGCAGTTCGGGGCATGATGCTGCGACACAAGGGCCTCGTTCGCGCACCGGTGCCCGCCGCGTGTCCGTCCCGTTCCGCCGTCCAGAGGGTGAAGAGACGCATGCTCGACTTCCTGGGGGCCTTCTCGATCTGGCTGGTGCAGATGGTGGGGGCATGGGTCCTGGCTGCCGTCGGTCTCCTGCTGCCCCTCCTGCGCACCTCCTTCTCGCGGTTCGCCCTGGCCCGCTCCCTCGCCACGTCCGGGGTGGTGCTGGCGCTGGCCTACCGGTACGGCTTCACCGCCGACGGGTTCTCCGGCCTGGTGGACACCATCATCGGCAAGTACCTCGTCATGGGCGCCGCCGCTGCGGTCGCCCTGGTCGTGGTAAGTGCGGTCTATGTGGCATTCGGGCGCCCGCGCGCCCGAAGGGACCGCCTGCGGAGGCTCTTCGTTCGACGCACCGACGACTCCACGATCCCCGGCCCCCTCACCGTGATGCTGCTCCTCCTCGCCACCACCGGATTCCTCGCCTGGGTCATGAAGGCCACCGAGGCGTACGAGAACGACCTCATCGGGGTGCTGAGTTTCCTCATCGTGTTCCTGCCGGCCCTTGCGTTCCTGCTGCTCGTCCCGTTCAGCGTCGCCGGTACCGTCTTCAATGCGGCGAACGCCCACCCGGCCCTGCCGCCGTTGGCCGCCCCGTTCGTGGCGGGGGCGGCGGTGCTCGCCGACCGGTTCCTCGACGGGGTCATCGCCACCCCCGAGAACCTCAAGGACCCCCTCGCCCTGGCCGGTCTCCTTGTGGTAGTGGCCACCAGCGCGGTCGAACTCTTCCTCCTCCACCAGCGCGGCCACGGCCTCACCCGCGACCCGGACGGCGAGGTCTGGCGCCCGGAGTGACACGGGCGGTGAGGGGCCTCCTCGTACGCGTTGCCCAGCACAGGGAAGGATCGAGTCGCACTCGTGTCGGGCCGTCAGCCAGTGCCGCCCGCACAGGAGTTCACGATCCTAACCGGCCCCAGTTCTGCAGCGCCCACCGTCTCGACGGTGCCGTTCGGCCGTCTGATTCGCAGTCCGCGCTCGGTCGTGGAGTCGAGGAGCGTTCCGCACACCGTGGAGTCGTCCGCGCGGGTCACCTCGACGAACGCCCCTGCGGGCGCGGTCCGCGGCCAGAACCAGATGCACCCGAGCGCCACCACCAGGGCGGCCAACGCCGCCAGGGCCCATCGCACACCCCGGCGGAGCTGGGCCGCGGCCTGCGAGAGATGGGTGCGCCGACCCGCGAACCACGTGGTCAGCAGTTGGTCGTTGCCGAGGTCGACCACCACGGGCCACCCGTAGGCCGCTCGATAGGACTGCGTGATCGCTGCCGCTGCGAAGGCGGCGGCCAGCAGTGCGGCGCCCCCGGCACAGCCCCTCGCCCAGGGGCTCAGGCCGGTGAAGGCGTCCTTGCCCACCACCACCCCGGTCAGGCCGAACAGTCCGACCAGCGCCGTCACCGCCGCGATCCACTTCTCGGCCGACGACCGGAGCCTGCTCTCCTCCGCGGTCGTCACCTCCTGCACCGCGCGCAGGGCCGGCAGCAGTGAGGCGTCCGTGGCGGCGCGGACCGGGACGACCGCTCCTTCGTCCAGGGCGATCGTGACGAGCCACCAGCTGCCGCAGCTCATGACCGGCTTCGCAGATCCGTTCGCATGGGCGACATTGCAGGCGCAGTCGCAGATCCTGGTCATCCGAGCGGTCGGCGGTGGCAGGGGCGCCGGCGTGGCCTCTCCCGCCCCCGCCGCCCTTTCGGCGTAGTCCAAGGTCAGGACGGACTCCTCCACGTTCTGCCGGGTGAGATGACCACAGTTGGGACACGGCCCGAAGACGGCCAGGATGCGGCCGTCAGCCGCCCGCTCCACCCTCCAGCCGAGCAGATCCTCGTCCGTGACCAGGTGCTGCTCGTAGCGGAAGGGCAACGCGTCGTTCGCCATGCCACCAGGGTGCGGGCATCCGTACGACGCGGCCTGCCCATGCCGCCGAACGGTGCACCGCGCGTTCCGTCGCCGAGCCGCCGAGCCGCCGCCCGCCTGCCCACCCGGCGGTCCTACGGGCACCGGGCGGGGCCGTAGCCCGGGCTTCACCCTCCCCCGTGCCAGCGGTGGTCGTGTGTCCGGTGGGCCTCGGTCAGCCCGTCGCGGAAGAACCGCTCGTAGTAGCCGTTCTCCAGGTGATGGGCCTGCAGCCACACACCCGGTGCGTGGATGGTGTCGCAGTGCGCGGGGAACCGTCCGTGGGTCTCGTAGACGTAGGTGCAGATGTCCCGCGTACAGGCGATGACGTCGGCGGAGTAGTTGCTGGCCTCGTGGAGGTACTGGCTGCCGAAGTCGCCCCGGTAGATGCGGGCGAACAGCCCCTCGTCGCTGTAGACGCCCGCCGGCCCGAACTTGCCCGCGACGACGGCGTCGACCGCGTCGCCCATGCTGTCGTAGTTGGGCGGGCACATCGCCTTGATCAGGTGTTCACCGTTGTGCCGGAGGCCGACGGTGGTCGCCCGCAGGGTCGAATAGCGCGGGAGCGGTACCTGCCAACGCAGGATGTCTGCCGGCTTCCACCGCGGCGTGGCCCAGTCGAAGGCGAGCATGGGGCCGTAGGTGGGGCGGAACTTCGGGTCGCCCAGCATGATCGGCGGGGCGATCGAGGCGTGGATCCACGCTCCGAGGCCCATGGCGTCCGCGGTGAGCATGAGGTTCTGCAGCAGGAGGTCCGCCTCGATCTGCGTGCGCATGGCCCAGATCACGCCCAGGGGCAGTTTGATGTCTTCGTTCAGGAATCCCGACTTGACCCACTTCCGCACGCCGGCCGAACGGTAGAGGTTCCGGTCGTCGACGATCGACGGCCTTGCCCCTTCGGGCTGGGTCAACAGGTACATCAGCCCGTTGATGTACTGCCGTGACAGGTCCACCACGGGAAAGAGGAGGGTGGTGCCCGGAAGGTTCGACAGGAAACGGTTGGAGTCGAGGTAGGCCGGGAAGTCCCGCTTCCCCTCGGGTACGTCGATGCGGTGGTCGAGCAGCTGCACCTTCGCCTCGGCCGCGCGTGCGCACAGAGTCGCCTCGTCGAACGCCAACGTCGAGCCCTCCGGCGGAGGGGGCAGTTTGCGCAGGAAGTAGGTACCGGTGTCGTTGATCAGGAAGAAGTGGGTGCCCTGGGCGTTGTCGGGGCTGCCGGCGGTCCGGCCGACCATGTTGAGGTTCGGTTTCGCCATGATGGGTGTGCCGTCGCGCGGATCGGCGAAGGGGCGGTCCGGCATGGTCAGGCCGGAGCATCCCGTCACGGCGATGAGGACGGCCTCTTCGAGCTCGGTCAACGGGGTGCGCGGCTCTGCGGACGCCCAGCTCATCGAACCGGCCTCGACCGAGCTTCCCCGGCTGACGCGGTGGGTGCGGCGACGCCAGATCGACGTGAGCAGCGGGTGGTTCATCAGGGCGTCGAGCCCGGCGCCGCTGCGGGTGTTCAGCGGGTCTTCCATGCTGCTGTCCCTTCACGGCGCGTCCGGGCCGGTCCGGCGCTCTGCCAGTCCGCGGGCCTACCGATCCGCGGGCTTGCCGGTCTGCCAGCCCGTCGGGTTCTGGCCGGCTGCCCGTCTGCCGTCAGTCGCGCAGGCGGGCTTCGATGGTCTCGACGAGGCCGGCGATGACTCCGTCGGGCGACGGGCTGTAGTGGGGAACGGCCCATCGTGTGATCTTGGCGTCGATCAGGGTGGGGCGGCCGGAGCCCAACGCTTCACGGAACGCCTTTTCGAACTCGTCCAGTGTCTCGACGCGGTAGCCGTCGGCGCCGCACGCCCGTGCGTACGCGGCGAAGTCGGGATTCCGGAATTCGACGAGCCCCGTCTCCCCGTAGGTGGTGAGCTGGAACAGTTTGATCAACTTGAATTCTTCGTCGTCGAAGATGACCCATATGACGGGGACCTCGTGCTCGACGGCGGTCATCAGCTCGAAGCCGGACAGCGAGTAGCACCCGTCGCCGCAACCGACGACGACGGTCCGTTCGGGGTGAGCGATCTTCAGGCCGATGGCGCCGTTGACGTGGCCGGCCATCGGCCCGAAGGAGCCGGCCTTGCGGAAGTGCTGTCCCTCCTCAAGCTCCACGTAGTAGCTGAGCCAGGCGAGATGTGCGCCCGCGTCGGCGAGCAGGACGCCCTGTGGGGGGAGCAGCCGGCCGATCGACTGGGCCAACTCCCCCGGGTGGATCTTTCCGGTCAGGTGGGTGATGTGACGGGCCTCGTAATCCCGACCGTCCACCTCGACCGGCGCAACGTCGCCGACCTTTGCCTCCAGCGCGTCGTGGAGAGCCGCCACGGCGAGGCGGGCATCCGAATGCAGCGCGTAGTCGGGCCGGTAGGCCTTCCGGAACTCGGCCTCGGAGATGTTCACGTGGACGAGCACCTTGTTCGCGAAGAGGTCTTCGCGGTAGTTGAACGTGGCGTGCTGGTTCAGGGAGTTGCCGATGCACAGGACGACATCGGCCTCGCGGAACGCCTTCCACGCGCTGGAGTGACCGCTGTCCGCGAAGACGCCCACGGAGAGCGGGTGTCCCTCGGAGACGATGCCCTTGCCGTCCAGCGTGGTGAGCAGGGGAATCTGGAACCTTTCGATCAGCCGTCGCACCTCCGCTCCCGCTCCGCTGCGGATCGCGCCGAAGCCGACGAGCGCCACGATCCGCTTCCGCCTCGCGAGGGCGTCGGTCAGCATCGACGCGATGTCCTCCACGCGTGCCGGGTCCGGGACGACCGGTGCCACGTCCAGCCGGATGTGGCGGAAGTCCGTGACCTCGACGCCGTGGTGGGTGAGGTCCTCGGGGACGTGGATGTGGACCGGTCCGGGCCGTCCCTCGAACGCGATGTTGACGGCTTCCTCCAGCACGTCGCACGTGTCGGCGGCATCGGTCAACAGAAAGGACTTCTTCGTCGTGGCCGCGAACATGGCCCGCGAGTCGGGCGTCCGGTTCAATCCCGAGGTTTCGTTGAGCGAGCCCCAGCCTTGCCATGCTCGTGACGCGTATCCCGAAACGGCCAGGACGGGGTAGGAGTCGGACATCGCCACGGCCAGGCCGGAGAAGAGGTTGAACGCACCGGGTCCGGCCGTGGCGAAACAGAAGCCCAGCTCGTTCGTGTACATCGCGTAGCCACACGCCATGAACGAGGCGGCCTGCTCGTGCCGTGTGATGACCGGCCGGATCCGCTGCGAATGCTTCAGCGCCAGCATCAGGCCGGCGGCGTTCTCACCGGCACCGCCGAACGCGGCCCGCACGCCGATGTCTTCCAGCCCTTTGACGATGGCCTCGTACACCCTCATCGCGTCGCCGTCCCCTCGTTCGCTCGTTCGCTCGTGCTCCTCGTACGGCGATCGAGAGCCCGAGCGGGTGGGACTGCAAGGGAGGCAGTTACGGGCCTTCCGGATCTGACGTCGCACCATGCCGGGTACGGCGGGGTGACCGACCGCGACCCCTGCGGGGGATTGGAGACACCACCGCGCCGCGCGCGCGTGGCCGTCGTACCGTCACCGTGCGCTTACGCTGTCCGGCGTGTTCACGCACACCCGACAGCAGGTCGTGCAGTGCTCCGAAGTCCAGTGTGACAGCAGTCGACGCGTCGCGCTCCTGCACGGGCACCGGTGTTTCGCCGCACGAGCGGGACCGGTGCGTTCGAGTGGCGGGCCCGGTGACGCTGCCCGCGGCGCCCCGCAGGCAGCGAGCCGGACGCCACCCGTCTGCGTTGCTCCGCGCGACGCGGACGCGTCATTGAGTCAAGGTTGCCGTGTGTAACAGAGGTGCCCGCAGGCGCAGCCTCGGGCAGCCGTGCGGCGTTGCCCCGTCGGGGCCTGCAGCCTTGTATGCGGCCGATGGGGTGCGCCTTGGCGAAGAGGTACACATGGACGAGATCCGGCAGTACGAGCACTACGTGGGTGGGCACCCGGAGGTCGAACGGCTCGCTTTCGAGCGGCTCGCCCGCGAGCTCATGCAGGTCCAGCTCACGTCCAAGAAGCGCAGTGGCGCCGCCGGCATCGCTCGGGCGTTCCACGCCAAGGGCGTCCTCGGTGCGGAGAACGCGCGGCTGAGGTTCCTCGACGACCTGCCGCCCGACCTGCGGACCGGCTTCGCAAGTCCTGGTGCCGAGTATCCGGTCACCATCCGGCTCTCCAACGCGAACGGCGCCCGGCAGCCCGACCACGCCCCCGATCTGCGCGGAATGGCCCTGCGCATCGCGGCCGGGCCGGGCGAGGCGCACGACCTCCTCATGACGAGCCATCCGGTCTCGCACGCGCGCAACGCGCGCGAGTTCGTCGCCTTCGCGAAGGCCATGGCGGGAGCCGATTCGACGCCGCGGAAGGCCTTCGCCCTGTTCGTCAGCCTGCCGCTCGCGGTCGGATGGTCCACCGCCGCGCGCATGCGGCGCAACGTGCGGGCCGGTACCCGCCGCACCGTGCGCAGCCTGGCCCTGGAGACGTACTGGAGCCGCGGCGCCATGCTGTGGGGCGACGCGGGACCGGTGCGCTACCAGGTGCGCCCCGCCGCGGACGCTCCGCCGGCCACCGAACCCTCCGGCACCGATCCCGACCACCTGCACCACGAGCTCGCGCGGCGACTGAAAAGGGCGGAGGTCGTCTTCGAGTTGTACGTGCAGCGCTACCTGGACTCCCGCCGCACACCCATCGAGGACGGCTCGGCCGAATGGAAGGAGGCGGACGCGCCCCTCGTACGGGTGGCCACGCTCACCGTCCCGCGCCAGGACATCGACTCCGCCGCGGCTCGCGCCGCAGCTGCCCGGGTCGACCAGCTGGCCTTCAACCCGTGGAACACGACGGAGGCGTTCCGGCCCCTCGGAAACCTCAACCGCGCGCGCAAGATCGCGTACGAGGCCAGCAGCGCCCACCGCCTGGGCCACCGCTTCGCCCCCGTCGAGCCCCGGCGCAACACGTTGCTGGGCGTACCGCTGCGCGGCGCCTTCCGCGGGCTCAACCGGTTCGTCCCCTGGCACCGGCTGCCCACACCCCTCGGTCTGCTGAACCTGGCGGCGCTGCGGCAGCAGCTGCGCCGGTCCAACCTGATCGACACCGAGGTCCGCGAGGCTCCGCCCAGGGCCCGACCCGTGCCCGAGCCCGTCGACGAGGACATGCGGGTCGCGCGTAGTTACGACGGCAGCTACAACGACCTGTCCGCACCGGGGATGGGCGCCGTCGGGGCCGCCTTCGGCCGCAACCTTCGCCCCGACTACCGACCGGATCTGTTCGACGTACCCAACCCGGTCACCGTCAGCAGGGAACTGCTGCACCGGGACGCCTTCATCCCCGCGCGTTCCCTCAACATCCTGGCCGCCGCCTGGATCCAGTTCCAGGTGCACGATTGGGTCAACCACAAGCGCTACCCGACCGGCACCCGGACCGTCGAGGTTCCGCTCCCACCCGGCGTCACGTGGAAGAACACACCGGGGGGACGGCAGGAGAAGGTGATGCGCTTCGCCGAGAACGAAGGGCTGTACCCGCTCGACGGGACAGGGCCACCCACGCTCTTCGGCAACGTGGCGTCCCACTGGTGGGACGGCTCGGAGATCTACGGCGGCGACAAGGACTCCGCGGTGTCGCTGCGCGAACCGGACGGTGGTGCCGCACTGCGGCTGGAGGACGGGCACTTGCCGGTCGGGCCGGACGGTCTGCCGCTGACCGGTTTCGCGGAGAGCTGGTGGTACGGCCTCAGTGCCATGCAGACCCTCTTCGCCCGCGAGCACAACGTCGTCTGCGAGGCGCTGCGGCAGGAGTACCCGCTGTTGGACGAGGACCGTGTGTACCACACGGCGCGGCTGGTCGTCTCGGCCCTCATCGCGAAGATCCACACTGTCGAGTGGACCCCCGCGATCCTCGCCACTGAAGTGATCGACATCGGGCTGAAGACCAACTGGCAGGGGCCGCCGAAGAAATGGCTCGAACAGTTGGGGTTGTGGCTCTTCGAGTCGCACTCGCTGACCGGCATCCCCAAGACCCTGCCGGATCACCACGGCGTTCCGTACTCGCTCACCGAGGACTTCGTCACCGTCTACCGCATGCACCCGTTGCTCCCCGACGACTACGAGATCATGGACCACCGACTCGGTCGACGTCTGGACACGCTCGGCTTCAACGACCTCCAGGGCGCCGCTGCGGAAGCGCTGATGCGCAAGACCGGTCTGGCCAATTCGCTGTACACGCTGGGCACGGCTCATCCCGGGGCGATCACCCTGCACAACTACCCCCGATCGCTACAAGCGTTCGAGCGCGACGGCGAGATCATCGACCTGTCCGTGGTCGACCTGGTGCGCACCCGGCGCCGCGGTGTTCCCCGGTACAACGACTTCCGGGCGGGTCTGCGCAAGCCGCGGCTGCGGCGGTTCGAAGACCTGTCGTCCGATGCGGAGACGGTCGCGCGCCTCAAGGAGGTGTACCGCGATGTCGATGACATCGACACCATGGTCGGCCTCTTCGCCGAGAACCCTCCCCAGGGCTTCGGTTTCAGCGACACCGCCTTCCGCATCTTCATCCTGATGGCGACCCGCCGTTTGCAGAGCGATCGATTCCTCACGGTCGATTTCAGACCGGAGGTGTACACACCCTTGGGCATGGACTGGATCGAGCGCAACGGCATGACGAGCGTGGTGCTGCGGCACTGCCCCGAGTTGGCGGGCTCCATGCCGCGCACGGCGAGCGCCTTCGCGCCCTGGCGCGCGGCCCCTGCGAGGAACGGCGACGGAAGTCGCGGTTGATGCCGTCCCCCGTCGCTCCTGTACGGACCGCTGGTCATCCCTCCCGTCCGTCGGCGGCTTACGGGAGGGATCAAGTGGGCGTGCTGACCGCCCTGAGCTTGACCGTCACACCGTGTCAGGGTCTTCACTGGACGGCGTGATGTGCGGCGCCGTTGCAGCCGCCCATCGCTTCCTGACCGAAGAAGACAGGACGACTGTGACGCACTACATCGGCTCCGGCCCGTACTGCTACGCCAACTCCCTGGCCATGGTGCTCGGCGAGGCTGCCCCGCCGGCGGTCATCGAGGTGCTGACCGGCTCGCCGTTCGGCTTCGAGTTGATCGGCGGCACTCTGCCGCTGTTCGATCCCTACGGCTGGGACCCGGACCTGGGCCTGGACGCGGCCATCGCCCTGCTCGGTGCTCGCTGCGTGCGTACCAGCGGCGGCACGGCCGAGGAGGCTGAGGAGCGGCTGCGCGACTCATCCGCCCGAGGCCCCGTCCTGGTCGGCCCCCTCGACATGGGGCTACTGCTGCACCAGCCGGGCACACCCACCTCCGACGGTGGCGACCACTTCGTGGTCGTCCTGGAAGTCGAAGGGAGCACGGTGGTCTTCCACGACCCGCACGGTCACCCCCATGCAACGCTCCCGGTCGCGGACTTCCTCGCCGCGTGGGAAGCGAAGGCGGTCGGCTACGTCGACGCCCCGTACGTGATGCGCGCCGGCCTCGTCCAGGAACGGACGGTCACACCGCAGGAGGCACTGCGACAGTCACTGCCCGATGCGGAGCGGTGGCTGGCGGGTCGCGACGACCGGCCGGTGCCGCCGGGGACGCTCGGAGGCGCCGCCGGCGTGGAGGCCTTGGCCGCCCGAGCGGACCGAGGACTCGACGGGGGCACGCGCGGGTTCCTGGCGCACTTCGCGATCAGAGTCGGCGCGCGCCGACTCGCGGACGCCGCGCACTGCCTGGACTCGCTGGGGCTCCCCGATGCGGCGGCGGTCGCGGCCGGGCAGTCGCGGCTGATCGGTGGCCTCCAGTACCCCCTGGTCACGGGTGACGACCGGGCCCTGGCGGACGGTCTGCGCCGGTTGGCTCCGAGCTACGAGCGGCTGCGGACCACGCTCGCGTCCCGCATTGCCTGAGGGGGCTGGTGCGGGGCGTGACGTGACGTGACAACGCCGCGGGAGTTGGTCGAGGGTGTGGCCCCCCCCGTGGACCGCCCACCAGGAGTCGGTCCACGGGAGCGGCGCCGCGGCGGACGGGCCGGCGCCCAAGGAGCCCCAGCGCCCCGAACGTCCCGCGGAGCGGCCCGGCGAGCGCCGTCCTCACGGCTGATCTGTGGGTTGCCACCGAGCCGGTCCCTAGAGGACGAGTTCGAGGTAGGCGGCCTGCTTCTCCTCACGGGCCACGAGCGCCCTGCGCCACATTTCGAGCGCGAAGGGAGGAATCATGCGGGGCGAGATCTCCTCGGGCAGGCAGAACCGGACCTCGCCGATCTCCGACTCCTGGAGGCTGATGGCCTGCTGCTGCTCCTGGCTGAGCTGGGGGCCGTCGAACACGTAGAAGACATGGGACCCCTCTTCCCTGGTGACCCAGGCGGTGACCAGGAGGTCCCCGACTTCGAGGTCCAGGCCGAGCTCCTCACGGACCTCACGGCGCACGGCGGCGGTGGGGACCTCGCCCTCTTCGAGATGGCCGCCCGGCAGGTTCCACCGCTCCTTGTAGATCGGGTTGACGATGAGCACCCGGCCCTGCTCGTCCCTGATGACTGCGGCGGCGGATGCGGTGGCCTTCATGCGGCCGGCGGACGTGGTCATGAGCTGCTCCTGTGGTGAACGACGATCCAGGACCGTCAAGCCGAGGCGCGGGACTCCCGCACCGCGCCCGCCGGTACGCGCGGCGCAGAGCCGAGCCTCCGCGCACAAGCGCACGAACATGATCCATCACGCCTCGGCGGCCCGGGCCACGTGCCCTCCCCCGCGGTCCAGCACACCGTCCGGGCCGCGCCGGGTGCTGCAAGTGTTTTGCGATGACTGAACCCTCCGACCGGCCGGTTCCGGCCAACCTCTGCGTCCCACCACCCCAGGGGTGCGGCCCCAGCCCGACACGAGGACCGGGCAGGCCGCGGCCGCCGTGACGGAAAGGTCGGCCAGATCCCGCTGCTCCGGCCGCCGGCCTGCGCTCTACTCGCCTCCTCCAGTTCCCTCGTCCCGCGAAATCCCTCCGCACGCCGTGCGGCCGGGCTTCCTCGCCATGCCCGTGGTCGAGCGAACTGGCCTCCATCACAACCCAGTTGAAGGAGCAGCCGAGTGTCCGAGAAGCAGGTCGAGCAGCCGAAACCCGCAGCACCTCCCGCCCCGCCCGAGTTCAAGTACACCTGGGGCCAACACAACCAGACCATGGAATCGCTGTCGCTCGGGCAGATGGCCCGGCGCGTTCCTTCCGCCCTCGCCCAGACGGCCCGCCTCGCTCTCGCGGTCAATCGAAGCGCCTTCTACGTGCTGGTCGCCGCCCAGGTCCTTGGCGGGATCTGTACGGCTGCAGCGCTGGCCGCGGTGTCTCGCGCGATGGTTCCGCTGCTGAACGGCGGCAGCGTCGAGGACCGCATCTCGGACGCGGCCTGGCCACTGGTCCTCGCCGCCGCGATGACCGCCCTCGGCGCACTGTCCTCCGTCGCCTCGGGGAGCGCGGCCCGCCGCCTCACTCCCGGCATGGCGACCCTCGCCGACCTCGCGATGGTCGACGCCCACATGGACGTGGAGCTCGCCGCCTACGACGCCCCCGACTTCACCGAGCGCTCCGAGGCCGCCGAGACCGGTTCCGCACGCTCCTCGATGCTCCTGCAGGACGCCCTCGGCTTCACCGGCGGCCTCATCGACATGGTGGCCGTCGCCTCGGTCCTCACGGTCGTGCACCCGGTTCTGCTGCCCCTGCTCCTGCTGTCAGTGATCCCCCGCGGCCTCGGGTCGGTCTACGCCGCCCGCCTCGACTACACCCTCCACAACCAGACGGTCGCCTCCCGGAACATCAAGCACATGATGCGCTGGCACCTGACCACCCCGAAGCTCGCCGACGAGCTGCGGGGCAACAGCATGCGGCCGTACGCCCACCACTGGTACGCGGCTGTGTGCGAGCGCATCGACTCCAAGATGGTCGGCTCGGCGCCCCGGTACCTGACCGTGTACCTGATCGCTGCAACCGCCTCCGGCGTCTTCGTCGTCGCGACGTACGGCGCACTGGCCGGACTCGTCGTCGGCGGGTACATGGCCCTGGCCGCGGCCGGCACGGCGATCGTCGCCATGCGCACTTCGACCGCCGCCCTCAGCTCGCTCGTCGTATACGGCGCGGCCATGTTCCAACACGCGCTCTACCTCGGCGACTACGCGAGTTTCGTCAAGGAGGCCGCCGAGCAGTCCGGGCCGCGCGGCCCGCAGGTGATGGAGGCCGCGCCGGAGAAGATCCGGCTGGAGGAGGCCACGTACACCTACCCGGGCAAGGACGCGCCCGCACTCGGACCCGTCTCCCTCACCCTGAGTCGGGGCGAGGTCGTCGCCGTCATCGGGGAGAACGGCGCCGGGAAGTCGACTCTGATCCGGCTCCTGACCTCACTGACGGCCCCGACGTCCGGCACCGTCTCCTGGGACGGCGTGCCGACCTCCGAGGCCGACCAGCGCACGGCGTGGCAACACGTCGGCCTGGTGACGCAGAGCTACGGCTACTGGCCGTTCTCCGCAAGGGAGAACATCACGCTCGGCCAGCCCGATCCGCGGGGCGAGACCGCCGTCTGGGAGGCTCTGGACGCCGTCGGGATGCGCAAGGCCGTCGAGGACTTCCCCGCTGGTCTGGACACCCTGCTGGCCCGCTCGGTCTGGGGCGGTCACGAGCCCTCCGGCGGACAGTGGCAGCGCTTGGCCTGCGGACGTGCCTTCCACAGGAGGCCGGGCCTGCTGGTCATGGACGAGCCGACGAGTGCGATGGACCCACGGGGAGAGCACAAGGTCTTCTCCGGCCTGCGGGACATGAAGGAGGACCGCATCACGGTGATCGTCACGCACCGGATGGAGAACTGCCGTCTGGCCGACAGGATCGTGGTCCTGGACGGCGGCCGGATCGTGGAACAGGGCACGTTCGCCCAGCTGTTGGCCGTGCAGGGAGGTCAGTTCCGGGAGCTGTACGAACTCTCCCAGGACCGCTGACGCGGTGAGGTGACGCGGGCGTGTGGTCCCCCTGGTTCGCACCCAGGGTTGCGAACCAGGGCACCGGACGCGCACCCCGCACGCCCCGGGAACCCGATGGCGGTACGAGGGAGCCCTGCGCGTACGATTCCTGCTGGTCACACCGCACCCTCGGCAGCACCCAACGCCGCCACGGGCCGTGCCCCCGAACACAGTTCGCCCGGTACCGCCTCATCGTCGCTGCCTTCACTGCCACTTCCCGCATCCCGGGCGGGAGAACGGAGCACTCTGCATGACCGGCAGCCGTCGAGCGAAAGCGCTCCCCCTGGTCCTGTTGTGGGCGGCGATGACCCTCCTGATGTGGGGCGGGAGACAACTCGGCGATACGCACACCCCGCTGGCGATCTGCGCAGCGAGCTGCGCCCTCCTGCTCGGCCTCGGCGAAGCGGCCGACTGGCTTCGACGCCGCATCCGGCGGCGCCGTGCGGCGCGCAGGTACCCCGGCCTCTGACGCGCGTCGCCTGCCGTCGGCGGCGTCGGAGCCGTCCCACGCGACGGGGTCGGGCCTGCGGGCGGTGTCAGGGGTGGGGATGGGCCAGGCGACCGAGCAGGGACACCGCCTCGCCGAGGGGCACCGCTTCGAAGAAACGCGCACCGAGCGTGACGACGACCCCCAGGGCCGCTTCCGGTTCGGTGAGCGGTCAGGTCGGGCGGGCGGCAGCCGCACGCCCGCCGACGTCCGCGCCCCGCCGTCGACCAGGCGCGACGGGGCGGGGCGGATCTGATAGCCGGCCCGACCTGCGGTTTCCCGGTTGGCCAGCGCGAAGACCTCGGCCGGGCCGGCGACGTCGAGGAGATCGACATCGGGGAAAAGGGCACGCGTGCGGCGCGGCGTGGGAGTACGTTCGGATGTACGGGGTGCGGCCCTGGCCAGCAGGGCCGCGACGGGGGCCGCACCCCGACATCCGAGCCGCGGGGGCCTCGTCTACTTCTTGATCTCGTTGATGCAGAGCACGAACTGCTTGCCCGACCTTCGCCGGGATCCGCTGGTCTGCTCGTGGTAGCCCACGTCGGACTTGCCCTGGCACTTGGCCGTGTCCAGCGTGTTGGGGATCACCTCGACCACCTTGTACGTGGCGTCCGCACCGCCACACTTGACCACCTGCAGGTCGGGGCTCACTGTGGACCCGTTGTTCTTGAGGCAGTCACCGACCTCCGCCTTGTCGGCATCGTCCTGGCTCAGGAAGTAGCCCACCGCGCACACGATGAGGGCGATCACGACACCGATGATCTTCAGGATCTTCATGAATCCCATGCCCCCGCCCCGGGACGGTGCAGCGGGCGGCGGCGCGGACCACTGCTGCTGGGGCGGATACATCTGCTGCTGCGGCGCGCCGCCATAAGGGGGCTGACCCTGCTGCGCCGGGTACCCGTACCCCGGCTGGGGCGGGTACCCCTGGGGCGGCTGCTGCGCGTACGGGCCGGGCTGGCCGTACGGACCGGGGCCTTGCTGCGGTGGATAAGTCATATGGGAATCCCCCGTGAACGTGCATTGCATTTCTTGACGTGCGCACGCTATACCAACTGATCACCACCCCTTGAATCCGTGCGGCACGCCACGCCGCGGGCGCTCTCCGTCACTACGCTGCCAGCCGTTCACGACGGGGCGCGCCGGCATGGAACAGGTCGCCGGTGCCAACCCGTGACGGCTTGGCACCGGGTCAGTGGGAGGTCCGGCGCAGGACCAGACTGACGAAGCCCCAGGTGTCGCGGTAGGTGCGCAGCCATTCTGAGCGGCGGGTGGCGGCCACTGCGAGCGCCTCGGAGCTGTTCGGATCGGCGGGGTGGTCCAGGGCCCAGGAGGCCAACGACCCCCAGCAGGCCCACTCGTAGTCGTCCAGTTCGCGGCGCGTGCTGACGTGCCCGTGGACGGGCGTCCAACCGTCGGCGGTGACGCGGTCCACGGTGCTGGCCAGGTCGGTGAAGTCGCCCAGCATCTCTACGGCTTCCTGGGTGGGCTCACGGTCCCAGAACCCCTCACCGATCAGGACACGTCCGCCCGGGGCGAGGTGTTCGCGGGCTGCCGCGAGGGTCGGGAGCAGTCCTCCGAAGGCATGGGCGGCTCCGAAGCTGAGCACCACGTCGAACCGGTGCGGGGAGGTGAAATCGGCGGCCTTCCGGTGATGGAGGACCAAGCGCTCCTCGACCCCGAGCCGGCTCGCGGCGTGACGGGCGTCCGCCAGGGCGCTCTCGGAAATGTCGACGCCCTCGGCGTGCAGGTCCGGGTGTGCGGACAGCGCCCGCAGGAGCCACTCCCCTGCGCCGCAACCGAGGTCGAGCACGCGCTCGTCACCGCGGGTGATGCCGCGATCCAGGAGTTGGCGCACCGACTCGTCGTCGAGCGGGGATTTTATCGGATGGTCGGCGTGGGCGATCCTGGAGATCTCTTCATGGTTCACCGGCGCATCGTGACAGCGCCGGACGGACCGCGCACCTGCTTTTGGTGCGCGCCCGCCCCGGTCCCGCGGGTACGCCACCGCTCGGACGACCTGGCCGCTTCCCGGGCACTCGATGACGGCGGACCCAGCGGGTGCGCGGTCCGTCCGGATGGGGGAAGCTGGACGTGGCCGCAGTGCCGGCAACGTGACCGACGGGCGAGGAGGGTCTCATGGACGCCTCAAGAGGCGGCGGGGCCGGTCGCGCCCGGTCCGCGGTACGCAATGCCGCACTGCTCTGCGCAGCGGCGGGTCTGGCTGCGGGAGCCGCGCCGGCCTCGGCGCGGGCTCCGGCCGCACCGGATCCGGTCGTGGTCGTCGACTGCTCCTCGCAGGCTCAGGTGCGCCCCGAGGAGTACGTGCTGGCCTGCGGGGACGGCAACAATCAGCTCATCAGGCTCCGTTGGGACACCTGGGGACCGCAGACCGCGACGGCCACCGGCACCGACATGGTGAACGACTGCCGCCCCTACTGTGCGGCGGGCCGCTTCCACCCGTACCCGGTCAGGGTCACCCTGGGGAACCCGCAGCGCTGGCCCGATCATCCCGACCTCAGGCGCTTCACCACGATCCGGCTCCTGTATCCCGAGGCCGCACCGGCCCCGGTCGCGAAGGACGTGACGTACAAGCTCGTGTACTGAGTCGAGTCGTCGGTCACCGTCATTGCGTCGTGCCGCTCGGGGTGGGGGCGGGTCCGGTGGGGAGCGAGAGGCCGGAGTAGACCTGGTTGAGGACGGTGGGGAGCAGGGCGTTCGCCGTGGTCCGACCGTCGGGCGACAGGGTCAGGTTCGTCCAGATCACGAGGGTGACGTCGTTGCCCGGGTCGTGGCCGATGAAGGAGTTGAAGCCCGGGAGTTCACCCCCGTGGTAATACATGGCGGCGTTCGGGCCGAAGCGCTGGTAGCTGATGCCGTAGCCGTACTTCTGCCCTTCGGGCGCGGCCGGGTCCTCGGACTGCAAGCTGTGGAGCCACTGTTGCTGGGCCGCGGCGTTCAGCACCTTGCCGGTCACGAGCGACCGGATCCACGTGCCCAGGTCGTCCGCGGTGGAGATGGCGCCGCCGGCAGCGGTGGCGTACGAGGGGTTCTGGTGCGTGTAGTCGACGGGTTGGATCCATCCCTCCCGTGCCGCCCGGCTCAACCCGGTGGGATAGGGCCGGTCGACCAAAGCGTAGGCCGATCCGCCGTACATGTAGCCGTGCGCGTAGGGGGCGGGGAGGGACCGGTCGTCGATGGCGGGCAGGGACGTCCGCTCCATCCCGAGGGGAGCGAACAGTCGGTCCCGGAACTGCTGGGCCAAGGGGTGACCGCCGGCTTTCTCGGCGACCAGGCCCAGCAGCACGTAGTTGGTGTTGCTGTACGCGTAGGCCATGCCGGGCGGGAAGTCCGGTGGGCGACGGAACGCGATGGCCAGGGCCTCCTGCGGCGTCCAGGCCTTCCCCGGATCGGCGTCCAGGGCCGCCGAGAACTCGGGAGCACTCGTGTAGTTGTAGAGCCCGCTCCGCATCTTCAGCAGGTCAGCGATGGTGATCGCCGCGCCGTTGGGCACACCTGGGACGTAGGCGGACACCGGGTCGCTCAAACGGAGCGCACCGTCCTGGGCGAGCAGGTTGATCAGCGCCGCCGTCATGGTCTTGGTGTTGGAGGCGATCCGGAAGTGGTCCCCGGTTCCGGGCGGCTTGGCCGTGCCCAACTCGGTCGTGCCGACGATCGCCCGGAAGGTCCCTTGCGGAGTGCGCAGCCAGACCACCGCGCCGGGGACCATGAGTTCCTTCGCCGCGCGTTCCACGGCGGTCTGGAAGCGGGCTGGATCGATGGGCTTCAGCGCCGCCGGAACGCGAGGAGAGGCGGCTGCCGTCGTTGCCGGCACGGGCGACGCACCCGAGAGCGCCACGGTGTCCGATCCGGGTGGCAGGGCGCAACCCGCGATCAGGAGGGCGGCACAGGGTGCCAGCAGAACCGTGCGGCGGCCCGGGTGCGCGACTCCGGGACGTGCCCTGCTCCGGAGCATGCCGGCCGGGCAGCCTTGGTGGGTTCGAGAATGCGTCATGCCGGCACCACAGCCCTCGCACTCGGCGGTCCGTAATGCGGCAAAGGTGCTGCGGCAGGGCCGCAGAGGCCGATATGGGAAAAATCAACTCATTTTAACAGTTTGGTGAAGGTAGGGCAGGACGGCTCGCTGCTCGGGTCAAAGTGGCGCGCCGCGTTCGGGGCCGGGGACTCGGGTGGGGTGTCAGACGAGGACGTTGACGGCGCGGGCGATGACGAGTCCCAGGATGACCAGGGAGACGAGGGACTGGATGGCCATGACGATCTTGGCCCAGGGGGCGAGTGGCATGACGTCCGTGGGACTCAGCGCGGTGGAATTGGTGAATCCGAGATAGAGGTAGTCGATGTAGTGGGGACGCCAGTGCGTGGCGTTCAGGTCGGGGCTGATCTGTTGGGGAAAGGCCAGTGCGGGAGTGGGGGGCATGTGGTGGGCGCGGGTGGCTGGTCCGCCGCTGTCGAGTTCGAAGTACAGCAAGGAGAACGCGAGGATGGTGGAGACCCAGACACTGCCGCCGACCAGCAGCAGGGCAGTGGCGGAGCTGGTCTCGGCCCCACCGTGGACGATGTCGTCGATCAGCTGAACGGTTGACCAGATGGCGCTGGACGCCAGCACACTGACCAGGGCGATCGACACTCCGCGCAAGGCAGCTGTACGCCGGCTGATCCGACCGGGGTCGCCAGAGATCAGGGCCATCAGGAGCAGGCCCTCGGCGAGGGGGAGCCCCCATCGGGGTCCCAGACGCAGGTCGTCGGGCAGGAGCAGAGTCAGCACCGCGGAGACGACGACGGCTCCGGCCATCGGCCAGCGGGCCTCGGTGTCCACTGCCGGCGCAGGGTCCGGCTCGGGCGCATCGCTCGCATCGTTCGCGTCGAAAGGGTGGTGTCCAGTCATGGCCGGCGGCTGCCCGGGACCGGTCGCGGGTCAGACCGTGCCGTTCGCCGCGGGCAACCGGTGTCGTGGGTTGCGGGCGGCGTCGGTCGCCGGTGACGTCGCGCTCATCTGCGGCTCCTCGGAAGTGACGGTGTGGGCAGCTGCGATGACCAGCCCCTGCTCCCCCGCTCGGCGCGGGGAAGGGCAGGATCTTGGAGGCAACCGTAGACAGAGTTGAGAGGGGCGGCGTGACCGACACGCTCTGGCTCCACAAGCGGACCGCTCTGGGTGGGGCCCGGAACGGCGGGCCCCTGACTCCTCGTGCCCAGCCCCGGCGCCGGGCGGTCCGCGTCTCGGCGTCCGCGAAGAGATCGTCGGCAAGCCCAACGCGTCAGACTTCGATCTGCCACGGGCACGCTCCGACTGCCGTCGGTTCGCCGGTCCCTACAGCGTTGGGGCGTCCTCCCCCTCAAGGACATGCGGCGGCCGGGGCGTCGTGGACGAGGACGCAGATCATCTGCTCGCCCCGCCGGTGATCGGGATAGGTCTCGCGGAGCTCGGCCTCGAAGTCGTTCCACTGGCGGGCATCTCGGCGGTGGCCCCGGCCGTGGCGCGGCGGAAGTTGTCGCCCGTCTTCGAGCGGGCGGAGGCCCCGGTGTCCTTGTTCAGGGCTCGGTTGTGGGATATGCGGCCGTCGTACCGGGAGCCGCCCGCATGGCGCCATCGGGTGGGCCGGCTGAGAATGGGAGCGTCGGAAAGCGCTCGGTCGGCTTGAGCCCTGCCGTATGGGGCTCCCGAGAGAGCTCCATACATTCCGTATCACGGTCGGCAGGTTCATTTCCGATGCGAGGTCCTGCTCTTCGCCCGTTTCGCCCGGCGATCGGGCTCTGCAGGTCGCACACCACTCGCGCAACCTCTTCGAACCGCCGCTGTACCGCGCTGGAGAACGAGGAACGCAGGTGATCGCTCATGTGCCGATGGCTCGCTTATTCGGGAGCGCCCGTTCTGCTCGACACCATCCTGTACAAACCGAAGCACTCGCTGATCGACCAGAGCCTGCATTCCACCATGGGTGTGGAAACGACGAACGGCGACGGGTTCGGCGTCGGATGGTACACGCCGGACGCCAACACTCCGGCGACGCTCCGCGACATCGGCCCCGCCTGGAACAACCGCAATCTGCGCGAGATCGCGGACCACGTCCGCTCCTCCCTGTTCTTCGCCCACATCCGGGCGTCGACGGGAACGGCGGTGCAGCAGACCAACTGTCACCCCTTCCGGCACGGCCGCTGGATGTGGATGCACAACGGCTCCATCGCTGACTTCCACCTGCTGCGCCGCGAGTTGACCCTGCTCGTCGACCCCGCCCTGTATGCCGACATCGAAGGAACGACGGACTCCGAGGTGATGTTCTTCCTCGCCATCACGTTCGGCCTCGACCAGGACCCGCCGGCCGCCGTGGCGCGGATGGCCGGGACCGTGGAGCGCATCGGCCGTGAGCACGGTGTGGAGTTCCCGCTCCAAATGACCGTGGCCGTCACCGACGGCGATCGCATCTGGGCCTTCCGCTACTCCAGCCAGGGCAATTCCAGGTCGTTGTTCTACAGCAGCCGCGTCGACTCGCTGCGCAAGCTGCACCCCGATGTGGCGTTCTTGCAGGAAGCGTCCGACGAAACCCGCCTCATCGTGTCCGAACCCCTCGGTGATCTGCCCGGCGCGTGGAACGAGGTGCCGGAGAGCACCTACGGCGTCGTACAGCCGGGGGCGGACGAGCTGCATCCCTTCGTTCCGGAACCCGCATGACGCTGCGGCGGAACCAGGATCAGGGGGCCAGGCCCCGGGACGACCGACAGGAGACCGGACATGAATGAGACGATGCTGAACCTCGCGGTGGACTATCCGCTGTTGAACGCGTTCTGGACCATGATGATGGTCTTCCTCTGGATCCTCTGGTTCATGCTGCTCTTCCGCGTCATCGGAGACATCTTCCGCGACGACGACCTGAGCGGCTGGGGCAAGGCGGGATGGACCGTGTTCGTCATCATCCTGCCCTTCCTGGGGGTGTTCGTGTACCTGATCGCCCGGGGGCGTGGGATGGGCGAACGCGAGATGAAGCGGGCCCAACAGAACGAGGAGCAGTTCCGCTCCTACGTGCGACAGAACGCGGGGACCACCAGCCAGGCGGAGGAACTCTCCCGGCTCGCCGAGCTCAAGAACCACGGCGACATCACGGCGGCCGAGTTCGAGCGGGCGAAGGCCAGGGTCCTCGCGGCCTGAGACGGGCCCGCGGGGACGTCCGGCGGCCCGTCCCGCCGTGCCCGTTCGTACCGGCAGCGGCCGGGTGGAACTCCGCCCGGCCGCTGCCGGCCGCCGTCTCGCCGCCGCTGCCCGGCGACCACCACGGGCGGAGCGGGCACCCCCCGCGCGCACGACCCGGAGAGGTCCTACAGTCGGAGGAGAGGCACGCCGATGTTCGCGGACATCCGCTCGCTTCGGTGTGGCTCCCCAATTCTCGGGCGCGACAACACTCAGGAGGACGTGCCACATGACCACTGCATCCGAAACCCCCGTCCTGGACACCCTCGCCGCAATGACGGGCGACTCCCTTGAGCGGTGCGGGCTGGCTCCCGACATGCTGCTGCTCACCCGTATCGCGGCCCTCGCGGCCTCGGACGCTCCGCCGATCTCCTACGCCGCCCACATCGACCCCTCCATCAGGGCCGGTGTGACCAGCGAACAGTTGCAGGACGTACTGGTGGCCATCGCCCCCATCGTGGGCACCGCCCGCGTCATGACGGCGGCCGGCAACATCGCCAGGGCGCTCGGCATCGCCATCGCCGTCGCCGAAGCCGAGGCCGAGATGGACGCCCGCGGCTGACGCGGACGCCCGTACGGCACCACTGGACACGGCGCGCGGAGCAGGGACCAGCCGTTCGCGTCCTGAGGTCAGCACGGCCAGTCAGGAGTGCAGCGATGTCCCAGAGCGCGACCACCGCAATGCGCGCGGTGCCCCACAGCACGCCCCAGGAACGCGCGGCCCTCGGCAAGGAGGCCCGCCGCCGGTCGCCGCGGACCGGTCATGCCACGTACCGGCCGTCGCCGGACAGGCCGGATCCGCTGGCGATCCTGGAGGCGCAATCTGCGGAACGCGTACCCGAGTTGGTGCCGATCCGCTACAGCCGGATGGCGGAGTCTCCGTTCCGGTTCTACCGGGGAGCTGCCGCGATCATGGCGTCCGACCTGGCCGGCAGCCCCGACTCGGGAATCAGGGCCCAGTTGTGCGGGGATGCGCACCTGCTGAACTTCCGGCTGCTGGGCTCTCCGGAACGGCGGTTGATGTTCGACATCAACGATTTCGACGAAACGCTGCCCGGTCCCTGGGAGTGGGACGTCAAACGGCTGTCGGCCAGTCTCGTCATCGCCAGCCGGGCGAATGGCTTCGACGAAGCCCAGCGCGCCGTCATCGTGACTTCGGCCGTGCGCTCGTACCGCGAGGCCATGCGCGCCTTCGCCGGCATGGGCAACCTCGACGTCTGGTACGCGAAGATCGACTCGGAACGCCTGGAGGCCCTCACCACCGAACAGCTGCCCAAACGCGGACAGAAGAAACTGGTCGGTGTACTGGCGAAGGCCCGCACGCGTGACACGCTCCAGGTCTTCGACAAGCTCACCGAGGTGGTCGACGGCCACCCGAGGATCGCGGCGGACCCCCCGCTGCTGGTGCCGGTCGCCGACCTGCTGCCAGACGTCGAGCGCAGCGCGCTGGAGCGCCGGTTCCGCAGCCTCGTGGAACGCTACGGCAAGACTCTGGCCGCCGACCGGCGGGCACTCCTGGACGACTACCGGGTGGTGGACGTGGCCCGCAAGGTGGTCGGCGTCGGCAGTGTCGGCACCCGCTGCTGGATCCTCCTGCTGCTCGGCCGGGACGGCCGGGACCCGCTCTTCCTACAGGCCAAGGAAGCCGGAACCTCCGTACTCGCCGACCACCTCGGCGCGAGCCAGTACCGCAACCAGGGCGAACGCGTGGTCTCGGGACAGCGGTTGATGCAAGCGGCCAGCGACATCTTCCTCGGCTGGGAGCGGGTGGACGGGATCGACGGCAAGCGGCGCGACTTCTACTTGCGCCAGCTGCGCGACTGGAAGGGGATCGCCGTGCCGGAAACGATGTCACCCCAACAGCTGGAGGCGTTCGGCACCGTGTGCGGCATCACCCTCGCCCGCGCGCACGCCCGGTCGGGCGACCGGATAGCGATCGCCGCGTACCTGGGCACCAGCGACGTCTTCGACCGGGCCGTCATCACCTTCGCCGAGGCCTACGCCGACCAGAACGAGCGCGACCACCAGGCCTTGGTCGACGCAGTACGCGCGGGCCGGCTGCCCGCGCAGGAACCGACGAAGGCCTGACCGCGCGGTGTAACGCCCGCGCGGGTCGATCCGGCGCTGTCAGGCCTTCGCCGCGTGGGGCTGGGTCGTCGGGATCCGCTGGGTGAAGAACATCGCGACGAGGGCGGCGAAGGCGAGGATGGCGAGCGCGGCGCGCAGGCCGTCGAGTCGTGCCGCGGCGTTCGCGTCGAGTACGGCCTGGGCCTGCTGTGGGCTGGTGCCCGCCTCGTCGAGGGCGTCCTGCAGTTGGGCGTCGGAAAGGAACGGAATACCGCTTTCGAGTTCGACGGCCGCCTGGCTCTTGACCTCTTCGGGGACCGCCGGATTCTCCGTCACGCTCGTCAGGAACGACGACGTGAGCGCCGCGATCAGGATCGACCCGGCCAGTGCGGTACCGATCGAGGCGCCGAGGTTGGTGACGGCGTTCTGCACGCCGCCGACTTCCGCGCTCTCCTCTTCCGGCACCGCGGAGACGGTGACCGAACCCAGCTGGGAGGCGAGCGCGCCCATGCCGAGCCCGATCAACAACATCGGAACGGTGACCACTTCCGCACCGGCGTCCGCGTCGAGCGCGGCCATCAGGATCACCGCACCCGCGAGCAGCAAGAGGATCCCGGCCCGCACCACCCGCCGCGGGGAGACGTCCGGCAGGAGACGCGGGATCAGGACCGCGGCTGCCAGCAGCGTCACCGAGAGCGGCAGGAGGCGGGCACCGGTCGCGAGTGCCGACAGGCCCAGGGCGACCGAAAGGTAGAGCGGTACGACGAAGAACACGCCCATCTGCACGCAGTACTGGAAGAAGAACATCGTCAGTCCGCCGGTGAGCTGCTTGTTCCGCAGCATGGCCGGGTCGATGAGCGGCTCCCTGTGTCGCCGGACGAGCCGGGTCTCCCAGCGAATGAAGAGGTAGATCATCAGCAGCCCGGCCAACATCAGCCAGACGGTCAACGAGATCCCGAACAGTGCCGGTGCGTCGGGCTTGGGCTGGAACCAGCCCCACTCGTCCGAGCGGAGCACGCCGTAGACGAAACTCCCCAGTCCGAGGGCCGAGAGCGCGGCACCGACCAGATCGATGCGCTGCCCTTCTTCGCCCACCGCGTCGGCGATGGGACGGGCGAGCAGCAGGATGCCGAGCACGACCAGGACCTCGCCGGCGAACACCCAGCGCCAGGAGAAGTACGTCGTCGCGAGGCCTCCGACGAGCGGCCCGACCGCGATCGCCACGGCACCCGCCGCGGCGACGAGGCCGTAGGCGGCGGGACGGCGTTCCGTGGCGAAGTTCCCGGCCACGAGCGCCACGATCGCGGGCAGGATGAGCGCAGCCCCGAGCCCTTCGAGGAGCGCCCAGCCGATCAGCAGTACGGTCAGGTTGGGTGCGAGCGCCGTGGTCAGGGAGCCGCAGCCGTAGATGCAGCAGCCGATCATGAACGCGCGCTTGCGACCGATCAGGGCCCCGACCTTGCCGCCGGGGATCATGAACATCGCCATCACGAGGGTGTAGGCCGTGATGGCGCCCTGGATGCCCGCCACCGTCGTGCCCACGTCCTCGGCCACCGTCGCGATCGAGACGTTCATGACGGAGCTGTCGAGCGCCATCAGGAACTGGCCGGACGCGAGGGCCAGCAGGACGACTCGCGCCTTGGACAAACCCTCAGCAGTGTCTGTACTCGGTGCCATGGGCGAATCGTCCCAGCCGCACTGGAGCACGGGCTCGCGACCCGCCGTGACGATCACCGGCTGACCGCCCCGCTCGGTCGCACGGCGCGGACGGGTGGGCGCCGGCGTCCCACAGCTCGGTGCTCGATGCTCGGTGTCCGAACATGTCAGCGACCGTGTGACCATGGCCCGTCGACACATCCGCACCTCATGGGGGGAACCATGCACAACCGCACCGCCACCGCCGCGACCGGCCTCGTTGCCGGCCTCGCAGCGCTGTTCGTCCTGGCCGGTTGCACCACACCGGGCGAGAGCCGGCCCGGGACGGTTGCTTCCGGGGCTTCCGCACCCGCGCAGGGCGGCGGGTCCGGGTACGAGGGGCCCCGGCCGCAGGATCAGAACCTGCTGGCGTGGACCGGCGACCCCAATGACGCGGGGCACGTCACCGCCCAGTCCGCGGCCGGGGTCGGGGGGCGGGTCACCCTGGTGCGGATCGTCCTGCGCGAGCAGATCACCTGGTCGAACATCTGGCTGGGCCTGGCCGGCATCGACCCGAACGCCCAGCTCGCCAACTGCTATCTCGGTGTGTACGACACCACCGGCACCCTACTCGCGGCCACCCCCGACATCTCGCCCCAGCTGATGACGGACGCGATCGCCAAACCACTGGCCCTCGGCAAGCCGTTCACCGCCGTCCCCGGCACCTACTTCATCGCCCTGCTACTCAACGGCAATTGGGCCACCAACGCCCTCACCTTCAAGTCCACCGGGGCCGGCATCTCGGTCAATGCCGGTCTGGCACCCCCGAAGCTCCGCTACAGCACGGTCCTGACCGGCCAGAGCTCGCTGCCGGGCAAGCTGAACCTCGACGAACAGTCCACCAGCACCATCAACACCGGCTGGGCCAGCCAGTGGTACGCCGTCTCCTGATGCACCTTCCCTCGGATGCCCCGGTGGACGAGATGGGGGCCTGATGCATGATGATGTTCACTGCAACAGTGGGTAGTTGGGCTGAAGAGCGGGTTGGGGGGCTGCTGATGGACGACGCGGTCGAGTTGGCGGACATGATCGCGCAGCTGCGCAAGGAACTGAGCCGGGCCATGTCGGCCGGTGAGGACTGCGACCTGAAGTTCAAAGCGGAGCGCGTGGAACTGGAGCTGACGGTAGGGGTCGAGCGGACGCACGAACCGGGCGTGAAGGTGCGGTTCTGGGTCTTCGACGCCGGCGTCTCGGCGAAGCGGTCGGTCGCCGTCACCCAGAAGCTCACCCTGTCGCTCCAGCCGGTACGGGCCGACGCACCCGAGGAGATGGCGCTGATCTCCGGGAACGAGCTGCTCGGTGAGAGCTGACGGGACGCACGTGGGGGACGGACTGGACCCCCACCGCATCGCCGAGGTCATCGTGAGCACCGCGGCCGGTGACGGGGGGCGGCGGGGCTCGGGGTACCGGGTGGGTGACGCGGCAGTGCTGACCGCCTTCCACGTGGTGGCCGGGGCCACCGGTGTGAGGGTGCGCTTCGATGCCGACCGGCCGACCCAGTGGGCGGCGGACGCGGAGGTCACCTGGTCGGACGCCGACACCGACGTGGCGGTGCTGACGTTCACGCCCGCGCCGGGTGCGGCTCCCCTGGTACCCGCACGGTTCGCACGGATCGGCGAGGACCGTCACGCCGTCATCAACGTCCACGCGGCCGGTTTCCCGCTGTGGAAGCGGCGACGCGGTGCCGACGGCAGGCCGTTCCGGGAGCTGCACCAGGCGGACGGAACGGTGGCGGCACTGTCCAACCTGCGGACCGGCACCCTGGAGCTCACCGTTGCCGTGGCGGCGGCCGATCCCGATCCCACGGTCTCGCCGTGGTCGGGGATGTCGGGCGCCGCCGTATGGGCCGGGTCCCACATCGTTGGGGTCGTGGCCGAGCACCATCGGGGCGAAGGGATGGGCCGGTTGACGGCGGCCCGCATCGACCACACCCTGCGCCGCGTGGACGAGCCGCTGCGCCGTGAGCTGACCGCCCTGTTGGCGATCACCGACCCGCAGGCGCTGCCGGACGTGAACACCGGCTCGCCGGGCCCGGATCACCCGGATGCACAGCCTCCGCACACGGGTTCCCGGGTCATCGGGCTGCCGGTCACGCACGGGCTGGAACTGTTCAAGGACCGGATCGAGGTACGGGAGACGATCGGCCGGTACCTCTCGGATCCCGGCATCCGCATGGTGACCGTCACCGGTCGGCGGGGCATGGGCAAGAGCGCGGTCGCCGCCAAGGTCATGGAGATGCTGGAGCAGGGCGAATGGCCGGGCCGCGCCCAGGCTGCGCTTCCGTCGGGGCTCGTCAACCTGAGCACCCGTACCTCCGGCGTGTCCCTGGAGCGCATCTACTTCGACTGCGCCCGCGCCCTCGGCCCGGCCCACGAAGCACGGCTGCTGGCCCTCTGGGCCACGAACCGCCCCGTACAGGACAAGATCGGTGAGCTGTTCGCGGCGATGGGCGACCGGCTCTTCATCATCCTGGTGGACAACCTGGAGGACCACCTCCAGGACGACGGCCGGCTCGAGGACGAGGAACTCGTCACCTTCTTCGACTGCCTCTTCCGCGCCCGCTCCACGCCGCGGCTGCTGGTCACCTCGCAGCTCCCGTTGCGGCTCGCGCCCGAATTGCGGCGCTTCGCCGCGGAAGTCGAGCTGTCCGACGGGCTACCGCTCGCCGAGTCCGTCGCGCTGCTGCGCGAACTCGACCAGGACGGCAGCCTCGGCGTGGCCGGACTCTCGGAAGAGCAGTTGCTGCAGGCTGCCGTCCACGTCCACGGCGTACCGCGCGCCCTGGAGCTGCTCGTGGGGGCCATGGCCGAGGACACGCTGATGCTGCCGACGCTGCAGGACGTACTCCAGGACTTCACCCTCCGCGGCGACGTGGTCGCCGGCCTCGCGCAGGACCGCTACCGACGGCTCGGCCCCGAGGGCCGTACCGTGCTGAACGTTCTGGCGGTGTTGCGCACGCCCGCACCCCGCGAAGCGATCGAGTGGATCACGAGGGCTCTGGACCCCGCCCTCGACGTCGTGTCCGCCCTGTCCCAGTTGCTCAGGATGCGGATGCTGTCGGTGGACCGGGCCAGCCGCAGCTACGCGCTGCACCCGATGGACACCGACCTCGCGTACGGAGCCCTGCCCGAGGAGGGCGTGCTGGGCAGGCGGTCGCTGGAGCAGCGGGCGGCCGACTGGTACGCGCACGTCGCCCCGCCCCGCGCGGACTGGCGCGGACTGGACGACGTCCAGGCGTACCGGCGGGAGTTCGACCACCGGGTCCGGGCAGGGGACGTGGACGGCGCCGCCCTGGTCCTCGGCACGATCGGTGAATGGATGGTCTGGCACGGCTCCGTGCTCGCGGCGATCTCGATGCACCTCAAGGTCGAGGGCCGGGTGGGTGACGAGCGGGCGCGTCTTGCCCACCTGATCAGTTTCGGCCACGCCCGGTTGAGCGGAGGGCCGCTGCCGCACGCACGGGAGCTGTTCACCCGGGCCGCCGAGCTGGCCGAGCGCCTCGGTGACCGCCGGGCTTTGCAGAACGCCATGTTCGGCCTGGGCGACGCCTACCGTCAGCTGGGCCGCGTCGAGGACGCGACGGACCCGCTGGCCCGCGCCGGCGCCCTCGCGCACGAGAACGGCGACGCCGAGGCGGAGGCACATGCCGTCCTCAGCCTCAGCATCGCCCACAGTTCCCTGGGCGAGGGGGAGGCGGCCCTCGCCGGCGCCGACCGGCTGGCCGAACTCGCCGTGGCGTCCGGGGACCGGCTCACCGAGGCCCGGTCGTGGAACGCACGGTTCACCGCGTTGCTCAGCATGGGCCGGTGGGAGGAGACCATCGCGGCGGGCGACGAGGCCGTACGTGCCTACCGGGAGGCGGGCATCAAGGAGGCGACGGGCGGCGCCCTGAACGCCAAGGGCCTGTCCCTGCTCGCGCTGGGGCGGACCGAGGAAGCGCTGATGTCGCTGGAGGCCGCACTCCGGGAAGCCTCGGAGATGGAGAATCCGCGCACCGAAGGCATGTTCCTCCACAACACCGCCTGGGCGCACTGGACCGCGGGCCGCTACGGCCGGGCGGCCGATACGGCCGAACGCGCCGCAGCGTCCCTCCAGCGCGCGGGGGCCGCGGAAGCCGCCGCAGCCCAGGCCCTCGCCGAGGCGGCCCGGGCCCGTGCGCAGCCCGACCTGCGGGCGGCAGCCGACGCCCTGAGCCGGGCCGCCGCGAGCCCCGGGCGCAACGCCGAGACGGTCCGCCCGTCGTGGCTCGCTGCGGAGGCACGGCGCCTGCGCGGGGAGGCCTGACGCCGCCGGGCCGACCGGCGCCGTTCCTTCCGACGTGACACGGCTTTCGTGGTCAGCCCGACGGCAGCGCCTTGCGCAGTTTCGCGTCCAGGGCCTTGGCGAGCTCGGCGTCGGAGGGCGGCTTGTCGCCCTGGAGCCGGCCCAGTTCGGCGGCGAAGGTCTGGGTGAAGGCTCCGTACAGGGGGGTGCGCGGCCGTTGGACGGCCTTCTCCAGTGCGGGCAGCAGGGTGCCGCGCGCGTATCTGGGCCGGCCGTTCGCATCGCGGGGCATCCGGTCGGCGCCCTCGCTCGTCGGGGACGCGGTGGTCTGGCCCGGTGGTTTCGCCACCGTGCAGGTCAGGCCGTCGTCCTCGTACGCCGAGTGCCGGGTGGCGGCGAAACCGGCATCGAGCAGGCAGCGTTCGCTCTGCTTGCCGGTGAGGAACTCGACGAGCTTCTTGGCGGCGTTGCTTCGCTGCGACCCCTTGGCCACGGCCAGGTTCTGTCCACCCAGCACCGCCCTGCCGGGCAACGGGGCCACGCCCAGCTGCTGCTCGGACAGCGATTGGTGGAGCGTGCGGTAGGCGTACGGCCAGTGGCGCAGGAAGGCCGTACGGCCGCCCGCGAAGTCGGTGAGCGTGTCCGCCTCGTCGGAGTGAACGGCGTCCGGCAACGTGTAGGCGGCCTGGGTGCGATTGCGCAGCTCGTCCAGACCCGCCTTCAGCTCGTCCACGGAGCCGTCGTAGCGGCCTTCGTCGTCGGTGAGGGCGAACGGGTCGGTGGCGGAGGCGAACGCTTCGACGCCGTTGACCGTGAGGCCTTCGTACGACGCGTCGAGCTGCGCGGTCCAGCCCTTCTCGAAGGCGTCGGGCATCTTCTTGGCGGCGGCGTCGAGGGCCTCCATCATCTGCTGGACGACGGGCCAGCGGGTGTCCTTGCCGAGGTCGATCTTCGTCACGCCCGCGCTCTTGAGGTAGTCCGGGCGGTAGAAGAGCAGTCCGACGTCGCTGTTGAAGGGCACCGCGTACACCTTGCCGCCCCAGCGGGACGTGGCGGACACGGACGTGATGACGTCGGTGTCGACGAGGTCGCCGGGGAGCTGCTGGACGAGTCCTGCGGCGGCGAACTCCGGCACCCAGGTCACGTCGAGGTTGACCACGTCGTAGTCGGCGCTGCCGGACTGGAGCGCTCCGAGCAGCTGGCTGCGCTGCTGGTCCGCCGAGCCGGGCAGCTCGACGAGACGGGCCCGGTAGCCGGAACCCGATCGCTCCTGCTGCCGGTTCCATTCCGCTATCAGCTGCTGGCGGACACCGCCCTTGCCGGTCACGTCCCGGCCGCTGGCCAGCACGATGTCACCCGGGGGGTCGACGGTGTCCGCGGCCCCGGCCTTCGCGCCGCCGGCTCCACCGCCCCCGCCGGTGTCGCACCCGGCGGCGAGCAGCAGCACGAGCAGCGCGGCGTAGATGCCGCGGCGTCGGGGACGGCGCTGGTGGTCGTGCCGTCCGGGTTCGTACGTGCGGCCGGTCCGTTCGGAGCCTTCGCTCATCCTTCGTCCCCCGTTCCGGTCCTGGCGACCTCGTCCCGCAGGCGGGCGACGAGGTCGCTCTTGGTGTCCAGGCAGCGGCCGCCGCTGGCCTCGGAGATGGCCGCGTCCGGTTTGCCCCGGTCGCAGCCACCGCTGTCCAGGGACGCCATGACCACAGGGATCTTCTTCTCCCGGGCGGACTGGAGCAGACCCTCCAGTCGGCCGCCCTCGGTCAGGCGGTTGTTGTCCTCGTCGTCCGTGATGTAGACGATCAACTGCGGACGGTGGTCGTCGGTGCCGAGCTGCCGCATGGCGTCCAGGGCGGCGACCAGCGCCTGGTACGGGTCGGCTTCCATGTCCTTGACCTGGGCCGAGGTCTCGATGGCGTGCTGGGCCTCCTCGCGCCGGTGCTTGCCGAACGGCAGCACCACGCTGTGCGCGGGCCGGCTGCCCGGCTCCGCGGCCACCGCCCAGACGCCGTACTCGTCCCGCTCGCCGAGCCCGGCGAGGGACTGCCCGATGATGCCGGGCGCGCCGCCGGGCCCCTCCCACAGGCCGCCCATGGACCCGGAGGCGTCCAACAGGAAGAGGACCCGTCCGGGTCCGTTGGCCTCCCGGTAGCCCTTCAGCGCCGCGGTCATCGCGGGCGGGAGGGCGGAGCCGGTGAGCGGGCCGGTGAGCTGGCCGGGGTCGTTCAGTGCCCCGAAGTCGCTGAAGGTGCCTCCCGCGCCGGCGTCGAGGGGGCGGTGGCCTCCCGAGGCGCTACGGAAGCCGTCCTTCCCGAACTCGGCGAGTCCGCCCCCGACCCCCGGTACGGAGGAAGCCGCTCCGCTCTTCCCGGCTGCCCCCGTGCCGGTGAGCCAGTCGTGGAACCGCTTCACGGCGTCGTCCCGCTCGTCCTTGTCCCGGTCGGCGCCCGCCCAGCGCACCCGCACGAATCTCGGGCTGAGGCCCGGCACGTCGACGGGGTACTCCGCCATCCGCCGGGCCCGCGTCGCGGCGTCGCAGCCCACCCCGGTCTTGAGCAGGAACTCCGGCACCAGGGCGGCGGTGCGCTCGTCCGTGGAGTCGTCGTCCGGGAGGGTACACAGCAGGTCCCCACCGGTACGGGAGGGCGGTCCGGCCTGGGCCACGGCATGTTCGGCGGCGGCCGGGTCCGGCGCTCCCGTGCCGTACAGTCCGACGGTCGCGAGCAGGCCGGCGTCGGTGTACTCCGGGTCCGTGCGCCGTACTTCGGCCTTCCCCTCGCGCCCCCGCAGCGCCGCCGTCAGGGCCGCCAGACCTCCCACCCGGTCCGCGACGGCCTCCCCCGCCAGGTTCTGCGGGACGGCGAGTACGACCGGGGAGTACGCGAAGGGCTCCTGGTCGGCTTCCAGTACGGCGTACGTCCGCTCGGTGGAGGTGGGACGGGCTCGCTCGACGCTCGCCGAGGACGCCGGGATCCAGATGTCCGGCTGGGGACCGATGTCGCGCTGCGGGTTGCTCTCGTCGCCCGCCGGCCGCTGCCACGGGTCGGTCTGCCGGCTGAACGCAGCGACGGTTGCGGCGGCTCCGGCACCGTAGACGGTGATCCCGCTGCGTCTGCACCCGTCACCCGTCCTGTTCGCGTCCGAGGTCAGATACGCCTCCGCCGCCTTGCGGACGGTGGGTTCGAGGTCGGGGTCGGTGAGCAAACGGAGTTCGAGAGGGGGTTTGCAGGGGGCACTGTCCCAGCCGTCGAGGACGGCGAGGCCTGCGGCGACCAGACCGGCGATCGCCACGGGCACGCCGACGGCCACCATCCTCCGTCTGTACCTCTTGCCGTGGGCCGGGTGATCGGGAGGCCGCGGGCCCTGTGGCGGTGCCCCGGGTGACTGGGGCGAGGTGTCGCCGGTCCGGTCCAGTCCGGGGGGCGTTGGCGGCCGGGGCGCGTCCGGCGAGGGGGCGGGACCGGCGGCGAGCAGCACGTCGGCGCCCGAGGTGGCCGGGCGACTCTGCGGCACCCACGGTTCGGGGCGCAGCGTCTTGTGGTGCGTCGACATGTGGGCTTTGAGCCGATCGGCCAGGCCTTCGAAGCCGACGTCACCGCCCTGCCCGTGGAGGCCGTGGCGCAGGAAGCGCACGAGCTGCCCGGTGAACGGCGTGGGCGTGTCGTTGTCCCCCGCGTCGATGCGGTTGTTGGCCTGCACGCTCATCAGCAGGGAGATCCGCTGCCGTTGGGCGGCGCCGAGCGCGTCCCACGCAGCCGAGGCGTTACCCGCGTAGCAGCAGTCGAGGATGACGACCACGTGCTCCGCTCCGGCCCGGGACAGCACGGTGAGGACGCTCTTCCAGGGCGCGGCACCGCGGAAGACCGACTCGTCCCCGGGGACGATCGTCGCCCGCCCCATCAGGAGCCAGAGCTCGGCCCCCGTACTGGGCACGGCTCCGTGGCCGGAAAAGTAGAGCAGGAGCAGTCCTTCGGCCGCGTCCACCGCCGCGTCCAGCTCGCCGTCGAACTCGTCCACGCTGCTGGGCCGGGACAACGTGATCTCGTGCTCGGCGAACACGCCGCCCTCGTGGAGCGACCGCTTCAGTCCGACGAGGTTGTGCTCGACGGCCTTCAGGTCGCCCGACACTCCGGCGGGGTTCTCGGGCTGCTTGAACGCGTAGGCCGGGACCCCGACGAGCAGCGCACGGTTCGCCTTCCCGCGCGGGTCGAAGCGCACCACCTGGCTATCTCCCGTCACCGTCCGGGGCGACCTCGACCTCGGGGGGTTCGCCGCACTCCACGGAACGGCGGTTCTCCCGCCATGCGCGCACCCCGCTCTTCACCTGCTCGAACACTTCATCGAATAATTTGGGGGCCGCCGCTCCGATCAGGACCAGCACGATCTCCAGCCCGGCCCCCATCGGGCTCCCGCGCCCGTCTTCCGTCCCCGCGCGTTCCTGGATCTCCAGCCCACCGCCGGTCCTGAGTGCTTCGAGCTTCTGCTCCCGTTCGAGCCACGCCTTCAGCGCCCCGATGTCACTCTCACTCGCACCCTGCATCAGGCGCACGCGGATAGCCGTATTCACCAAAGCTCCCCCCTCAGCAACAACTCCTCATCATCGCATCGAAGTTGACTGTCAGGGAGACGTTGGCCACGAACGGCATCCCTTAGGCGCAGGCCGGGCACAGTCCGCGGTAGGTGACCTCGACCGCGGACACCGTGAAGCCGAACCGTTCCTCGGCCCGGAGGCCGGCCAGCGGGCTGCCGGTCGGGTGGACGTCACGGATGAGGCCGCAGCCGGAGCACACCAGGTGCTGATGCGGGTGGTGCGCATTGGGGTCGTAGCGCTTCGCACGGCCGTCGGTGGAGACCTCCAGGACCTCGCCCAGGGAGACCAGCTCGCCCAGGGCGTTGTAGACGGTCGCCCGGGAGATCTCGGGCAGCCGCTGCGCCGCGCGGGCGTGCACCTCGTCAGCCGTGAGGTGCACGTGATCGCCGTCGAGGACCTCGGCAACGACACGCCGCTGGGAGGTCATCCGCCAGCCACGCCTGCGCAGTCGCCCCAGCAGGTCACTCATATCGGCTCACCCATTCAGGATCGGCGCGGCACCCGGAGTTCAGTTCGGCGGGGAACATCCGGGATCCGACTGGATATGCATTTGGCGCGCTTCTTGACTTGGATTCTGTCCATCGTAGGATCGGTTTCGTTGATAGCCAAGTGACAGGAAGACTCCAGTACGGCAGGAGACGGAGACTGTGACGGACCACCGCAGAGCGACCGCCCGGCGGTGCTCGGCCGCGCAGGACGGGAACCCGCGTCGCACTGCTCCCGACGCTCCCCACCGTCACGGACGGTGACCTCCACGGCGTCGAGGCCCTCCATGCGCCCGCCGCGGCCCGCACGCCGACCGCGCAGTCGGCGGGCCACCACGCTCACCGTCTCCGAAGGCCACGGCTTCGCATCGACGAGGCCGGGGTCGTCCACGGGGTCCGCGCCCCGACAGTTCCACCGCCAGCAGTTCCTGAGCACCAGGACCCGCCCGGTCCGGAAGGATTCCGATGTCCGAGAACCATGATGCAATCGTCGTAGACGCGAAGACGGAGGGCGCAGGTGGCTGTCCGGTCGCGCACGAGCGCGCCCCGCACCCGACTCAGGGTGGCGGGAACCGCCAGTGGTGGCCGGACCGGCTCAACCTGAAGATCCTCGCCAAGAACCCCGCCGCGGCCAACCCCCTCGGCGAGGAGTTCGACTACGCGGAGGCCTTCAAGACCCTGGACCTCCCGACAGTGAAACGGGACATCGCGGAAGTCCTGACGACCTCGCAGGACTGGTGGCCCGCCGACTTCGGCCACTACGGCCCCCTCATGGTCCGGATGGCCTGGCACAGTGCGGGCACCTACCGGATCAGCGACGGCCGTGGCGGCGCCGGTGCGGGCCAGCAGCGCTTCGCCCCCCTCAACAGCTGGCCGGACAACGGCAACCTCGACAAGGCCCGCCGTCTGCTCTGGCCGGTCAAGAAGAAGTACGGCCAGAACCTCTCGTGGGCCGACCTCATGATCCTCGCCGGCAACGTCGCCCTGGAGACGATGGGCTTCGAGACCTTCGGCTTCGGAGGCGGCCGTGCGGACGTCTGGGAGCCCGACGAGGACGTCTACTGGGGACCCGAGACCACCTGGCTCGGCGACGAGCGGTACACCGGCAACCGGGAGCTGGAGAACCCCCTCGGCGCCGTCCAGATGGGTCTCATCTACGTCAACCCCGAGGGCCCGAACGGCACCCCGGACCCGCTCGCCGCGGCCCGCGACATCCGTGAGACGTTCCGTCGGATGGCGATGAACGACGAGGAGACGGTCGCCCTGATCGCGGGCGGTCACACCTTCGGCAAGACCCACGGCGCCGGCCCGGCGGAGAGCGTCGGTGCCGACCCCGAGGCCGCGCCGCTCGAAGAGCAGGGCCTCGGCTGGAGCAACTCCTTCGGCACCGGCAAGGGTGGCGACGCGATCACCAGCGGTCTGGAGGGCATCTGGACGAACACCCCGACCACCTGGGACAACAGCTTCTTCGAGATCCTCTTCGGCTACGAGTGGGAGCTGTTCCAGAGCCCCGCGGGCGCCAACCAGTGGCGGCCGAAGGGCGGCGCCGGGGCCGGCACCGTGCCCGATGCCCACGACGCGTCGAAGAGCCACGCCCCGACGATGCTCACGACCGACCTCTCGCTCCGGTTCGACCCGGCCTACGAGCAGATCTCACGTCGCTTCCGCGAGAACCCTGCCGAGTTCGCCGACGCCTTCGCGCGCGCCTGGTTCAAGCTGACCCACCGTGACATGGGCCCGGTCGTGCGCTACCTCGGGCCGGAGGTCCCGTCCGAGACCCTGCTGTGGCAGGACCCGCTGCCCGCAGTGACGCACGAGCTGATCGGCGCGGAGGAGGTCGCCTCCCTCAAGGAGCAGGTCCTCGCCTCGGGCCTGTCGGTGTCCGAACTCGTGTCCACCGCCTGGGCGGCGGCCTCGTCCTTCCGCGGCAGCGACAAGCGCGGCGGAGCCAACGGTGCGCGCATCCGTCTCCAGCCGCAGAGCGGGTGGGAGGTCAACGACCCGGACCAACTGGCTTCGGTACTGCGCACCCTGGAGGGCATCCAGCAGTCCTTCAACGCCGCCCGGACCGGTGGCAAGCAGGTCTCGCTCGCGGACCTGATCGTGCTCGCCGGGGCCGCGGCGGTGGAGAAGGCCGCCAAGGACGCGGGCTTCGACGTCGAGGTCCCCTTCACGCCGGGTCGCGTGGACGCGTCGCAGGAGCAGACCGACATCGAGTCGTTCGCCGCGCTGGAGCCGTCCGCCGACGGGTTCCGCAACTACCACGGAAAGGGAAACCGACTTCCGGCCGAGTACCTGCTGATCGACCGGGCCAACCTGCTGACCCTGAGCGCGCCCGAGATGACGGTGCTCGTCGGTGGCCTGCGCGTCCTGGGCGCGAACCACCAGCAGTCTGCGCACGGCGTCCTGACCACGGCCCCCGGGACCCTGACCAACGACTTCTTCGTCAACCTGCTGGACATGGGCACGACGTGGAAGGCGACGTCGGAGGACCAGAACACCTTCGAGGGACGCGACGGCGCCACGGGCGAGGTCAAGTGGACCGGCACCCGTGCCGACCTCGTCTTCGGGTCGAACTCCGAGCTGCGCGCCCTCGCCGAGGTCTACGCCAGCGATGACGCGAAGGAGAAGTTCGTGAAGGACTTCGTCGCGGCGTGGGACAAGGTCATGAACCTCGACCGGTTCGACCTCGTCTGATCGCTCTCGTCCGGCCGCCGGCGGCGTACGAGGTACCGGGCCGTCTGGAGACCATCGCGTCGGCCTGTTCCTGCGGGAGCACCTGGCTGCGCC
>NZ_JBEXQA010000020.1:38257-126162 GCF_040612395.1 Streptomyces sp. NPDC006430 | reverse complement strand
ACGCCCTCAAGGACAAGGACCGCGCCCAAGAAGCCGTCATCCGCCTCGAACACGGACAACCGATCCGCTTCGGCACCGACCTGACCAAGGGCATCGTCCGCAACCCGACCACCGGCGACCTCGACGTCGTCACCGTCACCCCCGACAACGCCTCCCGGATCCTGATCCACGACGCCCACCACACCAGCCCCACCACCGCCTTCGCCCTCTCCCGCCTCGCCGACCCCGACACCCTGCACCAGACCCCCATCGGCGTCTTCCGCAGCATCGACCGGCCCGTCTACGACACCCTCATGGCCGACCAACTGGAAGCCGCCGTAGACACCAAGGGCAAGGGCGACCTCGCCACCCTCCTCACCGGCAACGACACCTGGACGGTCATCGGCTAGTGCCTGGCGCCGCCCGTAGGAGCGGGAAGCCCGGGGTTCCTCAGGAGCTCCGGGCTTCGTCGTACGCGGCGCGTGCCGCCTGGACGTCGGCGGTGCGGCGTTCGGTCCAGCGGGCGAGGGACCACACCTGCTCGGCGGCCTCGCGCCCCAGCTCGGTGAGCGAGTAGTCCACCCGAGGCGGGATCACGGGCTTGGCGTCGCGCAGCAGGAACCCGTCACGCTCCAGCGTCTGCAGGGTCTGGGCCAGCATCTTCTCGCTGACGCCGCCCACCTCGCGGCGCAATTCGCTGAACCGGTACGACCGCTCGACGAGGGCGGCCAGGACCAGGACGCCCCAGCGGCTGGTGACGTGCTCCAGTACCCCGCGCGAGGGGCACATGGGGGCTTTGACCGAGACTTCCTTACTTACTTCCACACCAGTACCTTACTTTGAAGTGGGTACTTACGAACAGTTAGCGCTTCCTTTTAGGGTGGTGTCACACCCCGAACGCAAGGAGCGCACATCATGAGCATCGTCGTCACCGGAGCCACCGGAGCCCTCGGCCGCCTCGTCGTCGAGGAGCTGCTCAAGCAGGTCCCCGCCGAGCGCGTCGCCGTCGTCGTCCGCAGCAAGGAGAAGGCCGCCGACCTGGCCGAGCTCGGGGTCGAGGTGCGCATCGCCGACTACGACGCCCCCGAGACCCTGGCCGCGGCCTTCCGCTCCGGCGACCGCGTCCTGCTGATCTCGGGCAACGAGGTGGGACGCCGCGTGCCGCAGCACACCGCCGTGATCGAGGCCGCGAAGGCCGCGGGCGTCGCCCAGCTCGCGTACACCGGAATCCTCGGCGGCCCCGAGGCCGACTTCGACCTGGCCGCCGAGCACAAGGTCACCGAGCAGGCCATCCTCGACTCCGGTCTGCCCCACACCTTCCTGCGCAACGGCTGGTACCACGAGAACTACACCGGCCACCTGGCCACCGCCCTGGAGCACGGCGCGGTCGTGGGCAGCGCCGGCGAGGGCCGCATCGCCTCCGCGGCGCGGGCCGACTACGCAGCCGCCGCGGCTGCCGTACTGACCGGCGAGGGCCACTTGAACCAGGTCTACGAGCTGTCCGGCGACACCGCGTGGAGCCTCGCGGAGTACGCGGCGGAGGTCGCGGCGCAGTCCGGCAAGGAGGTCGCGTACAGCGAGATTCCGGCAGACGCCCACCTGTCGATCCTGACCGGCGCCGGGGTCCCCGAAGGCTTCGCGGCGCTCCTCGTCGACGTGGACGCGGCGATCTCCCGCGGCCGGCTGGCCCACACCGGCGGCGACCTGTCCCGGCTCATCGGTCGTCCGACGACCCCGATGGCCCACGCCATCGCCTCCGCCCTGGCGTGAGTCCGCACGACCCCGATCACACAAGCCCCCGGCAGTGTCAGGAGTATCTCTGGTAAACGGGCATGACATCTGACGCGTACGGCGCTACCTTCGAACACGTTGGCTGGATTGCGACTGGAGGCCCCGTGAAGGCAGAGAACGAGCAGCGCACGGGTTTGCTCTACGGATTCGGCGCGTACGGGATGTGGGGGCTGGTCCCCCTCTTCTGGCCGCTGCTCAAACCGTCCGGGGCCGTCGAGATCCTCGCCCACCGCATGGTGTGGTCACTGGCCGTGGTCGGGATGGCCCTGCTGGCCATGCGCCGCTGGGGCTGGATACGCGAGCTGCTCTCCCAGCCCCGCAAGCTCGGGCTGACGGCGCTGGCCGCCTCGGTGATCTCCGTGAACTGGGGCCTGTACATCTGGGCCGTGAACAACGGGGCGGTCGTCGAGGCCAGCCTGGGCTACTTCATCAACCCGCTCGTCACCATCGCGATCGGCGTACTGGTCCTCGGTGAACGGCTGCGCCGTGCCCAATGGGCGGCGGTCGGCATCGGTCTCGCGGCCGTGCTGGTGCTCGCCATCGGGTACGGGCGTCCGCCGTGGATCTCGCTCGTGCTGGCCTTCTCCTTCGCGGCGTACGGTCTGATCAAGAAGAAGCTCAACATGGGCGGGGTCGAGTCGCTGGCCGCCGAAACCGTGCTCCTCTTCCTGCCGGCCCTCGGCTACCTGCTGTGGCTCGGTGCACAGGGCCGGTCGAGCTTCGCCACAGAAGGCCTCGGGCACTCCGCCCTGCTGGCCGCGACCGGCCTGGTCACCGCGATCCCGCTGGTGTGTTTCGGGGCGGCTGCGATCCGGGTGCCGCTGTCCACCCTCGGACTGCTCCAGTACATGGCTCCGCTGTTCCAGTTCGGACTCGGCGTCCTGTACTTCCACGAGGCCATGCCCGCCGAGCGCTGGGCCGGGTTCTCCCTGGTCTGGGCCGCGCTCGCGGTGCTGACCTGGGACGCACTGCGTACGGCGCGGCAGTCCCGGGCCCGGCTCGAAGCGGCCCGCACCGCCGCGCCCGTCACGGCCCCGGCGCACGAGCCGGCGTAGCACCGCGCCACTCCCCCATAGCCCCGCGATCCCCGCTACGGAACACCCGTAGCGGGGATCGTCCGCTTTCCGAACCACCCTGACCGAATCTCGGTCTTGACGGACAGTCACCCTTCCACTGAACATCAGGCTCGCACTGACGCGCTATCGCTCACATGCTCCACCCCGCACGTTCCGTTCAATCCCCAACGGAATTCCGGAGTCCCCCACATGAGCCTGTCCGTCTCCCGGCGTCTTGCCGCCGTGACCGCACTCGCGGTCGCCGGCCTGTTCGCCTCCACCGCCCCCGCCGCCCTCGCCGCCCCCACGGCGGCGTCCGCGGCGCCGACGCCGCCGGACATCCCGCTGGCCAACGTCAAGGCGCACCTGACGCAGTTCCAGACCATCGCCAACAACAACGGCGGCAACCGCGCCCACGGCAGGGCCGGCTACAGGGCCTCGATCGACTACGTGAAGGCCAAGCTGGACGCGGCCGGTTTCACGACCACCCTGCAGACCTTCACCAGCAGCGGCGCCACCGGCTACAACCTGATCGCCGACTGGCCGGGCGGCGACCCGAACGCCGTGCTGATGGCCGGATCGCACCTGGATTCGGTGACCGCAGGTCCGGGCATCAACGACAACGGTTCCGGCTCGGCCGCCGTCCTGGAAACCGCACTGGCCGTCTCGCGCGCACAGCTCCAGCCCACCAAGCACCTGCGCTTCGGCTGGTGGGGCGCGGAGGAGCTGGGCCTGGTCGGGTCGAAGTACTACGTGAACAGCCTGCCGAGCGCCGAGAAGGCGAAGATCTCCGGCTACCTGAACTTCGACATGATCGGCTCGCCGAACCCGGGCTACTTCGTCTACGACGACGACCCGACGATCGAGCAGACCTTCAAGACCTACTTCGCGGGCCTGAACATCCCGACGGAGATCGAGACCGAGGGCGACGGCCGTTCCGACCACGCCCCGTTCAAGAACGCCGGCATCCCGGTCGGCGGCCTGTTCTCCGGCGCCGACTACACCAAGACCGCAGCGCAGGCGCAGAAGTGGGGCGGCACCTCGGGGCAGGCCTTCGACCGCTGCTACCACTCCTCCTGCGACACCATGGCGAACATCAACGACACCGCCCTGGACCGCAACTCCGACGCCATCGCATACGCGATATGGAACCTCGGGGCAGCCACCCCGGTCCCGCCGGGCCCGTCCTTCGAGAACACGACGGACGTGACCATCCCCGACTCCCCCGGCGCCGCAGTGACCTCGCCGATCACGGTCTCCGGCGTCACCGGCAACGCACCGGCCACCACCAAGGTGGACGTGAACATCGTCCACACCTACCGCGGTGACCTGGTGATCGACCTGATCGCCCCGGACGGCACCGCGTACCGGCTGAAGGGCTCCAACTCGGACTCCGCGGACAACGTGGTGGCCACGTACACCGTCGACGCGTCGAGCGAGGTGGCCAACGGAATCTGGAAGCTCCAGGTCAAGGACGTGGCGGCCCAGGACGTCGGCTACATCAACAGCTGGAAGATCACCTTCTAGACCCGCCACGTACGGGTCGGGTGCTGCGTACCCGAGGACGCGTCCTGCTCAGGGCGTGTCCTCGGTGCGGGACTGGGGCGGGACCGTCAGCGGCTCGCGGATCAGGGCCCGCAGTTCCGCGGCGACCGCGGAGACGTCCGCCCGGCCCAGCTTCGCCGCCTCCACCAGATCGCCGAGTTCCTCCGGCGAGGGCAGTTGTTTGGCTCCCGCCACACGCAGGTACGAGCGGGTGGCGGCGGCCGCGTAGAACTCGTTCATCGGCGATTCCAGCGCCGGGCACACCGCGAGGGTGTGCAGAAACGCCGCGGCCCGCCACGCGGTGTCCGGGGCGGGCTGTTCGGGCACCAGGACGAGGTCGTTCTGGTGTCGGGCGACCGCGGCGGCCACCCCGGAGGGATCCCACACGGCGGGATCGGACGGGAGGTGGTGGGCCAGGGCGGTCCAGGCCCACTCCATGGTGATCTTCAATTGCCGAACCGCTCCTGGAAGTAGCCCCAGTGGTCGGCGAACTCCTCGATGCCGGAGAGGAAGTTCTTCCGGTCCTCGTCGAGCTCGCGTTCCGTCACCTCGGTGATCAGCGCGGTGACCGTCGTCCCCAGTGCCGCCGCGCGCGCCTTCAGGCGCTCGTGGAACTCTTCGTCCAGGCGGATGGTGACGTGTCTCGACATGCTTTTCACGGTACAGCGGACCTGCTGTACGCAGGGCCGGAACGGCAGAAGGGTGGGCAGGGACACAGTCCCCGCCCACCCTTCGGACAGCCGTACCCCTGCCCCTACTTGTTCGCGTCGGCCGCCTTCACCAGTGCGTCCTTGGTGACCGCACCGACGTAGACCTTGCCGTCGTCCGTGATCAGTGCGTTGACCAGGCGGGTCTTGAAGAGTCGGCCCTCGCCGAAGGTGCCGGTGACCTTGCCGCCGAGGGAGTCGAGGAACTGCTTGGCCTGCTTGGGGGCGTCCTTGTCGTTCTCGATGTCCTTCAGGCTCTTCCCGGCGCCCGAGTCGATCCGGGCGATGGTCGCCCAGCCCTCACCGAGCACCTTCACGTCACCCTTGTCGCCCGCGCCGCCGGTCAGGGCGCCGAAGCCGGGAAGGGACTCCAGGCCCTTCCACTGCTTGTCGTGGTCGCCGCGGCCCTTGCCCGCCTCGGCCGCGCCCTCGGTCACCTTGGCGCCCTTGGGCGGGGTGAAGGCGAAGGTGTCGGCGGACGGCTTGGCGAAGTCCACCTTGGTGAAGCCGGCGTCGACGATCGGCTTGCCGCCCTCGGCGGCCAGCAGCTGGACGCGCAGCGGCACACCGGTCTTGGCGTCCACCGCGATCTTGACCGAGCCGACCGTGGATCCGGCCTGCTTCGGCTTCAGCACCAGCTGGTACGCGTCCCGGCCGGCGACCTGGGCGGTGTCGCCCACGCTGACGTCCGTGGTCGGGCCGGCGGCCTTCAGCACGTCCTGCGCCATCTGCTGGGGCGAGGCGGCCAGCCGGTCGGCGGTCTTCTTGTGGTCCTTGCCCGCTTCCCTGCCCGCCGCGGCGTCCTTCTCGTGCCAGACCTCGTTCGCCTTGGTGTCGTACCCCCAGACGTCGGCGCCGTTGTGGATGAGGCTGTACTCGTCCTTGCCGTCCACGAACGTGAGCTTCTGGCGGTCCGGTCCGTCGGCCGCGACGCGCACGGTGTGCGTCCCGTTCGCCAACTGCGCGACCTTGTCCTCGGGGTTGGCCGAGCCTCCGGAGACGCCCCCGCCGCCGAGCAGGCCGCTCGCCAGGGACGGCAGGCCCAGGTCGGTGCTGATCTTCGCGCTGCCGGACAGCTGCTGCACGTCCGAGGCGGCGACCTTCTCGATGAGCTGCTGGGCCGTCACCTGCGGCAGCACCGGGCCGCCGGAGTTCGCGAAGGCCGGGACCATCGCCACGGTCGCGGCGGCCACACCCGCCACCGCTACCGGTACGGCGTACCGGGCGGCCTTGCGGGTCTTTGCGTTCGTTGCCATGTCTGCCCTACCTCTTTGTCACCCGAACTGGTGGGGTTGTGCCTCTATCTGACCAAAGGGCAGGGGGGCGGGGCGTCACCCCGCGGGCTCAACTCCTCGTACGCCCCAGGGATGACACGACGAGGGCCCTGCATCCCCCACCCGTAGGGGACGCAGGGCCCTCGCCCCTGCCGTGGTCGTACCGGACGTGCCCGGCGGTGCCGGCCGCCGCGTCCTAGCCGGCGCGGTGCACCACCGCGTCGCACAGCTCCTCCAGCGCCGACTTCGCGAAGCACTCCGGAAGCGGCGCGAGCATGGCCCGCGCGTCCTCCGCGTACCGGATGGTGTCGCGGCGGGCCTGCTCCAGCGCGGGGTGCACCCGCAGCCTGGCGAGCACCTCGGCGTGCCGGGCGTCGTCGGTCAAGTCTCCGTCCAGGAGGCCCACGAGCTCCAGGTCGTCGGGGGCGCCGCCCTGAGCCGCCATCTCGCGCAGCCGCAGTACGGGCAGCGTCGGGATGCCCTCGCGCAGGTCGGTCCCCGGGGTCTTGCCGGACTCGTGCGAGTCGGAGGCGATGTCGAGGACGTCGTCGGCCAGCTGGAAGGCGAGGCCCAGCCGTTCCCCGTACTGGGTGAGGATGTCGATGACCATCTCGTCGGCGCCGGACATGAGCGCGCCGAAGCGGCAGGAGACGGCGACCAGCGAGCTGGTCTTGCCGGCCATGACGTCCAGGTAGTGCGCGACGGGGTCGCGGCCGTCGCGCGGGCCCGCCGTCTCCAGGATCTGGCCCGTCACCAGCCGCTCGAAGGCCTCGGCCTGGATGCGTACGGCCTCCGGCCCGAGGTCCGCCAGGATGTGCGAGGCGCGGGCGAACAGGAAGTCACCCGTCAGGACGGCCACCGAATTGCCCCAGCGGGCGTTGGCGCTGGCCACCCCGCGGCGCACCTCGGCCTCGTCCATGACGTCGTCGTGGTAGAGCGTCGCCAGGTGGGTGAGTTCCACGACCACCGCGGAGGGCACGATCCCGGGCGCGTAGGGGTCGCCGAATCGGGAGGCGAGCATCACCAGCAGCGGACGGAACCGCTTGCCGCCGGCCTTGACCAGGTGCTGTGCGGCCTCGGTGATGAAGGGGACTTCGCTCTTGGTGGCCTCCAGCAGACCCGCCTCGACGGCGGCCAGTCCGGCCTGGACATCGGTCTCAAGAGCCTGGTCCCGCACGCTCAGTCCGAACGGCCCGACGACGGTCACGAGGGGTACTCCTGTCTGCTGACGATCACGGTGACGATCACCTGGATTGTCGATGTGTCGCTGCCATCACTCAAGCCAGCGTATCCGGTCTGTTTTCGATCACCGCGAGCGCCCGCCATGTCGCCACCCGCGCAGTACCCGATGTGCACCGGTATGTTCGTTAAGGCGTGAAACAGCCGGGGTGTCTGTTCTTGTACGGACTCCATGGACGCGCCCGCGCCCGGTGTACCCCGTCCACTGAGCCGAATGGTGGAGGCTCCCGCATGATCGTCCGTACCGAGTTCCCGTACGAGACCGCGCACGAGGACGTCCGCATCCCGATGGCCGACGGCGTGGAGCTGTACGCCAGGATCTGGCGCCCCCGGACCGACGCGCCGGTCCCGGCGCTGCTGGAGTACCTGCCGTACCGGCTGACGGACTGGACCGCCCCGCGCGACTGGCAGCGCCACCCCTGGTACGCGGGGCACGGCTATGCGTCGGTACGGGTGGACGTACGGGGCCACGGGTGCAGCGGGGGCGATCCCGGCGACGAGTACTCCGCGCGGGAACTGGCCGACGGGGTGGCGGTGGTGGAGTGGCTGGCGGCGCAGCCGTGGTGCACGGGGTCGGTGGGGATGTTCGGGATCTCCTGGGGCGGCGTGAACTCCCTCCAGATCGCGGCGCTGGCGCCCGAGGCGCTGAAGGCGGTGGTCACCGTCTGCTCGACGGACGACCGGTACGACAACGACGTGCACTACATGGGCGGCTCGGTCCTGGCCGTGGACATGCACGCGCGGGCCGCGACCATGCTGGCCTTCGCCGCGCGACCGCCGGACCCGCTGTTCGTCGGCGACGGCTGGCGGGAGCAGTGGCTGGCCCGGTTGGACTCCGTCGGGCCCCTGATCCACACCTGGCTGGCCCACCAGACCCGGGACGACTACTGGCGCCACGGCAGCGTCTGCGAGGACTACGCGGCGATCGGCGCGGCCGTGCTGGCGGTGGGCGGCTGGCACGACCCGTACCGGGACACGGTGCTGCGGCTGGTCTCGCACCTGCCCGCCGACCGGGTACGCGGGCTCATCGGCCCGTGGGCGCACCAGTACCCGGACCGCGGGCTGCCGCCGGGCCCGGCGATCGGTTTCCTCCAGGAGACCCTGCGGTGGTGGGACCACTGGCTGAAGGACGCGGACAACGGGGTGATGGCCGAGCCCCTGCTCCGCTCCTGGATCTCGGAGTCTCATCCGCCGGCGACGGCGTACGAGGTGCTGCCGGGCCGCTGGGTCGGGGACGCGCAGTGGCCCTCGCCGACCGTCACCCCGGTCACCTACGGATTCCAGGGCGCACCGGTGGCCGTGGCGTCGCCGCAGCACACGGGCCTCGACGCGGGGCGCTTTTTCCCGTTCGGCAACGAGGCGGACCTGCCTCCGGACCAGCGGGAGGAGGACGCGAAGTCGGCGTGCTTCGAGTTCCCGGTGGGGCGCGAGCCGGTGGAGATTCTGGGCCGCCCCCAGCTGACCGCCCGGCTCCGGATGGACGTCCCGTACGGCCAGGTGGTGGCCCGCCTGTGCGACGTGGCGCCGGACGGCTCCTCCACGCTGGTCACCCGGGGCGCCCTCAACCTCTCCGCCCGCCTGGGCCGGGACAAGGCGGCTCCCTGGCCGGTGGGCGCGTACGAGGACGTGGCCTTCGAGCTGAACGGCATCGGGCACCGCTTCGCGGCGGGACACCGGATCCGGCTCGCGCTGTCCTCGGCGTACTGGCCGTGGATCTGGCCGCGGGCCGGATCGGAGGCCGGCTGGACCCTGGACCCGGCGGGCAGCGCGCTGGTCCTCCCGACCCGTTCGGCCGCCCCCACGGACGCGGGGATCACCTTCGAGGAACCGGAGCAGTCGGCGCCGCTCGGGGTCGTCCTCCCGGTCACGCTGGACGAGCCGAGGCCGCAGCGGCTGGTCGTACGGGACGTGGCGCGCGGCACCTGGCGGCTGGAGGTGGACCCGCGGTACGGGGGGACGCGGGTGTATCCGGACGGACTGGAGTCCACCGAGGAAGCGCTGGAGGTGTACGAGATCGCCTCGGCGGACCCGCTGTCGGCCCGGACCCGCTCGGACTGGCGGATCCGGCTCCACCGCCCCGAGCTCGCGTGGGACACCCGGGTGGAGACCCGCTCGGAGATCACGTGCGACGAGGGGGGTTTCCTCACCTCCGACGAGCTGGTGTGCCGCGAGGGCGACGAGATCGTCTTCCACCGCACGTGGGAGCGCCGGCTGCCCCGCGCGGCGGGCTGAACCACCCCCTCCGGCCCCGCCCCCGCAATAGCGCCAGCGCCCGCAAGCGCCAGCGCCAGCAGCCCGGCAAAGGCACCGGCACCGGCACCGGCAGCGGCCCGGCAGCGGCACCGGCCCGGCAGCGACAGCAGCGACAGCAGCGACAGCAGCGGCGGCGACCACCGGCCCGACGAGGGCCCGGCCCGGCGAGGGGGCTGGCAGCGGTTAGTCGAACAGTCGCTCCAGGACCACCGCGATGCCGTCCTCCTCGTTCGAGAGCGTCAGCTCGTCGGCCACCGCCACCAACTCGCGGTGGGCGTTGGCCATCGCCACCCCGTGCGCCGCCCACGCGAACATCGGGATGTCGTTCGGCATGTCGCCGAAGGCGATCGTCCTCGCCGGCCCGACGCCCATGGCCTCCGCAGCCAGCGCCAGTCCGCTCGCCTTGCTGACGCCCGGCGGCTGGAGCTCCACCGTGTGCTCCCCCGCCATCGTCACGTTCACCAGGTCTCCCACCACCGAACGGGCGATGCGCGTCAGCTCGTCGTCGTCCAGCTCCGGGTGCTGGAGCAGGACCTTGTTGATCGGGGCCGCCCAGAGGTCCGAGCGCCGCGGGACCCGGACCGTCGGGAGGTGGGGGTGCCACATCCGGTAGCCCGGCCCTATCAACATCTCGGCGTCCACCCCCTCCTGGTTGACCGCCGCGTACACCTCGCCGATCTCCGCCTCGATCTTCCCGAGCGCCACGTCCGCCAGGTCCCGGTCCAGCACGACGGAGTGCAACAGCCGCGCGTCCGCCGTGTCGTACACCTGCGCGCCCTGCCCGCACACCGCGAGCCCTGTGTAGCCGAGGTCGTCCAGGACGTGCCGGACCTGCGGGACCGGGCGTCCGGTGACGATGATGTGCTGGGCGCCGGCGGCGCGCGCTGTCGCGAGCGCCGCGTACGAGCGGGCCGAGACGGTGTCTCCGGCACGCAGCAGCGTCCCGTCCAGGTCAGTGGCGATCAAGGCGAAAGGGAGGGCCGAAGGCGGGGCGGAAGTCACGGCGCAAGGATACGGACCCCTTTGGACAAGTCCTACAAATAGCGCCCGAATCCCGTCTCCCGCAGGTCCCACCAGCCACGTAACGTATCGACCAGCCCCCGGGACACCCCCGGACCGCATCGAAAGCGAGGCAGTACCCCATGCCCCAGCAGAGCCCCCTCGATGTCCCCGAGGGCGACCCGTTCGGGCCGCACAACCTCCCGTACGGCGTCTTCTCCACCTCCGAGAACCCGCGCCGGCGCATCGGCGTGCGCCTCGGCGGACACGTGCTCGACGCGGGGGCGGCCGCGGTCGCGCTCGGTTCCCCGTACGCCGCGCTGCTCGGACAGTCCTCGCTCAACCCGCTGCTGGCCGCCGGTCGCACCGCCTGGCGCGACGTGCGCCGCGCGCTGACGGCCTGGGTGACCGACCCCGGCCACCGCGAGACGGTCGAACCGCACCTGGTCCCGCTCGACGCCGTCACCCTGCACCTGCCGTACGAGGTCGCCGACTACGTCGACTTCTACGCGAGCGAGCACCACGCCACCAACGTCGGCAAGATCTTCCGCCCGGACGGGGACGCCCTCACCCCCAACTGGAAGCACCTGCCGATCGGTTACCACGGCCGTTCCGGCACCATCGTGGTCTCGGGAACCGACGTCGTCCGCCCCTCCGGACAGCGCAAGGCGCCCACCGACCCGGCGCCCGTCTTCGGCCCGTCCGTCAAGCTCGACATCGAGGCCGAGGTCGGCTTCGTCGTCGGCACCCCCTCCGAGCTGGGCCGCCCGGTGCCGCTGGCCGAGTTCGAGGACCACGTCTTCGGGCTGTTCCTGCTCAACGACTGGTCGGCGCGGGACATCCAGGCCTGGGAGTACGTGCCGCTGGGCCCCTTCCTCGGCAAGTCCTTCGCCACCTCCGTCTCCGCCTGGGTGACCCCGCTGGAGGCCCTGGAGGCGGCCCGTGTCGCCCCGCCGGCCCGCGACTTCCCGCTGCTGCCCTACCTCGACGACGCCGACGCCGACCGGCCCGGCGGCTTCGACCTGCACATCACCGTCTCCATCAACGGGCAGGAGGTCGCGCAGCCTCCGTTCGCGTCGATGTACTGGACCGCCGCCCAGCAGCTCGCGCACATGACGGTCAACGGCGCCTCCCTGCGCACCGGGGACGTGTACGGCTCCGGCACGGTCAGCGGCCCCGAGGTCGGCCAGCGCGGCTCGCTGCTGGAACTGACCTGGAACGGGCGCGACGCCATCGAGCTCACCGACGGCAAGCGCACCTTCCTGGAGGACGGCGACACGGTCACCCTCACCGCGTGGGCCCCGGGCCCCGAAGGCACCCGCATCGGCCTCGGCGAGGTCACCGGCCGCATCGTGGGCTCCCGCTAGTCGGGCTCCCGCTAGTCCGGCTCCCGCCCGGCGGGTAGGACGCAACAGACCTCGCACGCGCCTGGGCCCGGCCCCCTTCGGGGGTCGGGCCCAGGCGCTCGGTGCGGACGGCCGGTCAGCGCACGAACGTGCTGGCCTGTCCTGCCAGGTCCAGGAAGTACTGCGGCGCCAGGCCCAGGACCAGCGTCACCGCGACGCCCACCGCGATGGTCGTCATCGTCAGCGGCGACGGGACGGCCACCGTCGGCCCGTCCGGCTTCGGCTCGCTGAAGAACATCAGGACGATCACCCGGATGTAGAAGAACGCGGCGATCGCGGACGAGATGACACCGACCACGACCAGCACTCCGGCGCCGCCCTCCGCCGCCGCCGAGAACACGGCGAACTTGCCGGTGAAGCCCGAGGTGAGCGGGATACCGGCGAAGGCCAGCAGGAACACTGCGAAGACGGCCGCCGTCAGCGGGGAACGCCGTCCCAGTCCGGCCCACTTGGACAGGTGCGTGGCTTCGCCGCCCGCATCGCGCACCAGCGTGACCACCGCGAAGGCACCGATCGTCACGAAGGAGTAGGCGCCCAGGTAGAACAGGACGGACTGGACGCCCTGCGCCGACGTCGCGATCACACCGGCCAGGATGAAGCCCGCGTGCGCGATCGAGGAGTAGGCCAGCAGACGCTTGACGTCGGTCTGGGTCACCGCGATCACCGCACCGGCCAGCATGGTCACGATCGCCACGCCCCACAGCACCGGCCGCCAGTCCCAGCGCAGGCCGGGGAGGACCACGTAGAGCAGGCGCAGCAGGGCGCCGAACGCGGCCACCTTCGTCGCCGCCGCCATGAAGCCCGTGACCGGGGTGGGGGCGCCCTGGTAGACGTCCGGGGTCCACATGTGGAACGGGACGGCGCCCACCTTGAAGAGCAGGCCCACCAGGATCAGCGCGCCGCCGATCAGCAGCAGCGCGTCGTTGCCCATGGTGTCGGCGAGCGCCGGGTCGATCTTCGTGACCGTGCCGTCCACCACGTCGGCGATCGCCGCGTACGAGACCGAGCCCGCGTACCCGTAGAGCAGCGCGATGCCGAAGAGGAAGAAGGCCGAGGAGAAGGCGCCGAGCAGGAAGTACTTGACCGCCGCCTCCTGCGACATCAGCCGGTGGCGGCGGGCGACGGCGCAGAGCAGGTAGAGCGGGAGGGAGAAGACCTCCAGGGCCACGAACAGCGTCAGCAGGTCGTTGGCCGCCGGGAAGATCAGCATGCCGGAGATCGCGAAGAGCGCCAGCGGGAAGACCTCGGTGGTGGTGAAGCCCGCCTTGACGGCGGCCTTCTCGCTGTCGCTGCCCGGTACGGACGCCGCCTGCGCGGCGAAGGAGTCCACCCGGTTGCCGTGGGTGGCCGGGTCGAGGCGCCGCTCCGCGAAGGTGAAGACCGCGACGATCGAGGCCAGCAGGATGATGCCCTGGAGGAAGAGGGCCGGGCCGTCCACGGCCACGGCGCCCATCGCCGCGATGTGTGCCTTGTCGCCCGCGTACCCGCCGGCCGCAAGGCCGATGACCGCCGCGAAGGCCGAGGCGAGCGCGGCGACGGCGAGGAACACCTGCACGTAGTAGCGGGACTTGCGCGGTACGAAGGCCTCGACGAGGACTCCGAGGACTGCCGCGCCCACCACGATCAGCGTGGGCGCGAGCTGTGCGTACTCGATGTGCGGGGCCGGGATCCGGTCGACCGGTTCCACGGCCGCCAGCGTCAGCAGCCCTTGGGCAGCAGCCACGGTGCTCACTTCGCCGCCTCCCCGTTCTTGGCCTCGACAGCCACTTCGGGCTTCGGGTCCTTCTGGTGTACGTCGGACATGGTGTGCCTCACCGCCGGGTCGACGATTTCGGTCAGCGGCTTCGGGTACACGCCCAGCCCGATCAGCAGCACGATCAGCGGAGCGACCACCAGCACCTCCCGCAGGCGCAGGTCCGGCATCGCGGCGACCTCCTCCTTCACGGGGCCGGTCATCGTGCGCTGGTAGAGCACCAGCGTGTAGAGCGCGGCGAGCACGATGCCGATGGTGGCGATGATGCCGATGACCGGGTACCGGGCGAACGTGCCGACCAGGACCAGGAATTCGCTGACGAACGGTGCGAGGCCGGGCAACGACAGCGTGGCGAGGCCGCCGATCAGGAAGGTACCGGCGAGCACCGGGGCCACCTTCTGCACGCCGCCGTAGTCGGCGATGAGCCGCGAGCCGCGCCGCGAGATCAGGAAGCCGGCGACCAGCATCAGCGCCGCCGTCGAAATCCCGTGGTTGACCATGTAGAGCGTCGCGCCCGACTGCCCCTGGGAGGTCATCGCGAAGATGCCCATGATGATGAACCCGAAGTGCGAGATCGAGGCGTACGCGATCAGCCGCTTGATGTCCCGCTGCCCGACCGCGAGCAGCGCGCCGTAGACGATGCTGACCAGGGCCAGGACGAGGATCACCGGTGTGGCCCACTTGCTGGCGTCCGGGAAGAGCCCGAGGCAGAAGCGGAGCATCGCGAAGGTGCCGACCTTGTCGACCACGGCGGTGATCAGTACGGCGACCGGGGCGGTGGCCTCGCCCATCGCGTTCGGCAGCCAGGTGTGCAGCGGCCACAGCGGGGCCTTCACCGCGAAGGCGAAGAAGAAGCCGAGGAAGAGCAGCCGCTCGGTGTTGGTCGCCATGTCGAGGGTGCCCGCGGCGCGGGCGGCGGCGATCTCCTGGAGCGAGAAGTTCCCGGCGACCACGTAAAGGCCGATGACCGCGGCCAGCATGATCAGGCCGCCGACCAGGTTGTAGAGGAGGAACTTGACCGCCGCGTACGAGCGCTGCGCGGCCGCGTTCTCGTCCGAGCCCGCATGCGCCCGGTCCCCGAAGCCACCGATGAGGAAGTACATCGGGATGAGCATGGCTTCGAAGAAGATGTAGAAGAGGAAGACGTCCGTGGCCTCGAAGGAGATGACCACCATCGCCTCGACCAGCAGGATCAGGGCGAAGAAGCCCTGCGTCGGCCGCCAGCGCGAGTCCGCCGGGGATTCGGTCTCCAGCGGGTCGGCGTCGTGCCAGCCGGCCGCGATGACGAAGGGGATCAGCACCGCGGTGAGCGCGATCAGCGCCACCCCGATGCCGTCGACGCCCAGTTCGTAGCGGACGCCGAAGTCGGCGATCCAGGCGTGCGATTCGGTGAGCTGGTAGCGGGCGCCGCCGGGCTCGAAACGGACCGCGACGAGTACGGCCAGCGCCAGTGTCGCCAGCGAGAAGAGCAGCGCGAGCCACTTGGCGGCGGTCCGGCGGGCGGCCGGGACGGCCGCCGTCAGGACCGCACCGACCGCGGGGACCGCGGCCGTCACCGTCAGCAGGGGAAAGGACATCTCACACCGCCCTCATCAGCAGGGTCGCGGCGATGACGATCGCCGTGCCCCCGAACATCGAGACCGCGTAGCTGCGGGCGTAGCCGTTCTGGAGCTTGCGCAGCCGGCCCGACAGGCCGCCGACCGAGGCGGCCGTCCCGTTGACCACCCCGTCGACCAGGCTGTGGTCGACGTACACCAGCGAGCGGGTCAGGTGCTCCCCGCCGCGCACCAGCACGACGTGGTTGAAGTCGTCCTGGTACAGGTCGCGGCGGGCCGCCCGGGTGGGCCAGCTGCCGCGCGGGGCGATGACCGGGACGGGCTTGCGACCGTACTGCGCGTACGCCACTCCCACGCCGATGAGCAGGACCACGACGGTCGAGGCGGTGATGGCGGCGGCGCTGAGCGGCGGGTGTCCGTGCTCGAAGGAGGTGACCGGTTCGAGCCACTTCACGAAGGCGTCGTTGAGGCTGAACAGGGCGCCGGCGAAGACCGATCCGAAGGCCAGCACGATCATCGGGATGGTCATGGACTTCGGGGACTCGTGCGGGTGCGGCTCGTGGCCCTCCGCATCGGGCTGCCAGCGCTTCTCGCCGAAGAAGGTCAGCAGCATCACGCGGGTCATGTAGTACGCGGTGATGGCCGCGCCCAGCAGGGTGACCGCGCCGAGGATCCAGCCCTCGGTGCCGCCCTTCGCGAAGGCCGCCTCGATGATCTTGTCCTTGGACCAGAAGCCCGACAGGCCCGGGAAGCCGATGATGGCGAGGTAGCCGAGGCCGAAGGTCACGAAGGTGACGGGCAGGTACTTCCGCAGGGCCCCATACTTGCGCATGTCGACCTCGTCGTTCATCCCGTGCATCACGGAACCCGCGCCGAGGAAGAGACCGGCCTTGAAGAAGCCGTGAGTCACGAGGTGCATGATCGCGAAGGCGTACCCGATGGGGCCGAGGCCCGCGGCCAGGATCATGTAGCCGATCTGCGACATCGTCGAGCCGGCGAGGGCCTTCTTGATGTCGTCCTTGGCGCAACCGACGATCGCACCGAAGAGGAGCGTGACCGCGCCGACCACGACGACCGCGGTCTGTGCGTCCGGCGCGGCGTTGAAGATCGCCCCGGAGCGGGTGATGAGGTACACGCCGGCGGTGACCATGGTCGCCGCGTGGATCAGGGCGGAGACCGGGGTCGGGCCCTCCATCGCGTCACCGAGCCAGGACTGCAGCGGCACCTGGGCCGACTTGCCGCAGGCGGCCAGCAGCAGCATCAGGGCGATGGCCGTCAGCTTGCCCTCGGTGGCGTTCCCCACCGAAGCGAACACCGGCCCGAAGGCGAAGGTCCCGAAGGTGGTGAACATCAGCATGATCGCGATCGACAGGCCCATGTCACCGACCCGGTTGACCAGGAAGGCCTTCTTCGCGGCGGTGGCCGCGCTGGGCTTGTGCTGCCAGAAGCCGATGAGGAGGTAGGAGGCCAGGCCGACGCCCTCCCACCCGACGTAGAGCAGCAGGTAGTTGTCGGCGAGGACCAGCAGCAGCATCGCCGCGAGGAAAAGGTTCAGGTAGCCGAAGAAGCGGCGGCGGCGCTCGTCGTGCTCCATGTACCCGATCGAGTACAGGTGGATGAGCGTGCCGACCCCGGTGATGAGCAGGACGAACGTCATCGACAGCTGGTCCAGCTGGAAGGCGACATCCGCCCGGAAGCCCTCGACCGCGATCCAGGTGAACAGCTTCTGGTACAGGGTCCGGTCTTCGGCGCTCCGTCCCAGCATGTCGGTGAACAGGGCCACGCCGATGCCGAAGGAGGCGGCGGCGAGCAGGGTGCCGAGCCAGTGGCCGGCCTTGTCGAGGCGCCGGCCGCCGCACAGCAGCACCGCCGCTCCGAGCAGGGGCGCCGCGATCAGCAGCGCAATCAGATTCTCCACTGTGAACGCCCCTTACAGCTTCATCAGGCTGGCGTCGTCGACCGAGGCCGAGTGGCGGGTACGGAACAGCGACACGATGATCGCCAGGCCGACCACGACCTCCGCGGCGGCGACGACCATCGTGAAGAACGCGATGATCTGGCCGTCGAGGTTGCCGTGCATCCGGGAAAAGGTGACGAAGGCGAGGTTGCAGGCGTTGAGCATCAGCTCGACGCACATGAACAGCACGATCGCGTTCTTCCGGATCAGCACTCCGGCGGCGCCGATGGTGAACAGCAGCGCCGACAGGTACAGGTAGTTGACCGGATTCACTTCGAGGCCTCCTCACGGCCGAGCCGCTCGGCCGACCGCTGCTCCAGCGCCTTCAGGTCCTCCAACGCCTCGTCCGAGACGTCCCGGATCTGGCCGCGGGCGCGCAGCGTCTTGTTGACGGTCAGCTCGGACGGGGTGCCGTCCGGCAGCAGACCGGCGACGTCCACCGCGTTGTGCCGGGCGTAGACGCCGGGCGCGGGCAGCGGCGGGAGCTGCACGCCCTCGCGGACGCGCCGCTCGGCGAGCTCGCGCTGCGTGGCGGCCCGCTCGGTGCGTTCGCGGTGGGTGAGCACCATCGCGCCGACAGCGGCCGTGATCAGCAGCGCGCCGGTGATCTCGAAGGCGAACACGTACTTGGTGAAGATCAACGCTGCCAGACCCTCCACGTGCCCGGCGGAGTTGATCCGGCCGAGCCCGTTGAAGTGGTTCAGGGAGGCGTGGGCGATGCCGGCGATCAGCAGGACGCCGAAGCCGAGCCCGCACAGGACGGCCAGCCAGCGCTGTCCCTTGAGGGTCTCCTTCAGCGAATCGGCGGCGGTGACGCCGACGAGCATGACCACGAAGAGGAACAGCATCATGATCGCGCCGGTGTAGACGATGACCTGGACCACGCCCAGGAAGTACGCCCCGTTGGCGAGGTAGAAGACCGCCAGGATGATCATCGTCCCGGCCAGGCTCAGGGCACTGTGCACGGCCTTCTTCATCAGGATCGTGGACAGGGCGCCGATGACGGCGACCGTGCCGAGGACCCAGAACTGCACGGCCTCACCGGTGGAGGTGACCGTGGCGGTGGCCGCGGCGATCGCGCTCACGCCCTCACCCCCTCGGAGTCCTCGGCGGGCTCCGCCTTCTCCCCCTCGGGCCGCTCCCCCTTGGAGACTGCGACCTGCCGCTCCGTGCCGGGAGCGGCCCCGGTCACCAGACCGCGGTAGTAGTCCTGTTCGTCCGCCCCCGGGAAGATCGAGTGCGGGGTCTCGACCATGCCCTCCGTCAGGCCGGCGAGCAGCTGCTCCTTGGTGTAGATGAGCGATTCGCGGCTGGCGTCGGCCAGTTCGAACTCGTTGGTCATCGTCAGCGCCCGCGTGGGGCAGGCCTCGATGCACAGCCCGCACAGGATGCAGCGGGCGTAGTTGATCTGGTAGACCTGGCCGTACCGCTCGCCCGGGGAGTAGCGCTCCTCCTCGGTGTTGTCCGCGCCCTCCACGTAGATGGCATCGGCGGGGCAGGCCCAGGCGCAGAGCTCGCACCCGATGCACTTCTCCAGACCGTCCGGGTGCCGGTTCAGCTGGTGCCGTCCGTGGAAGCGCGGAGCGGTGGTCTTCTGCTGCTCCGGGTACTGCTCGGTGAGGCGCTTCTTGAACATGGCCTTGAAGGTCACGCCGAAGCCGGCCACCGGGTTCTGCCACTTCTCGTCAGACATTCTCAGCACCCTCCTCTCGGTCACTGTCAGTATTCGCCCCGCCACTGACAATCAGCTCCCGCTCCGTGCGGGGCCGCCTGCGCGGTACGGGTGCCAGGTGCTGGCCGGGCTTGGGCGGTACGGGGAACCCGCCCGCCAGCGGGTCGAAGGGCCGGGCCGCGGCGGTCTCGCCGGCCTGTTCGGCGGCCGACTTCTCCTTCCGGTCGCGGAACAGGTCCGCGACGAAGGACAGCAGCAGGATCGCCACGACCGCGCCGCCGACGTACAGGACGATCTCCGAGAAGTCGTAGCGCTCGTTGCGCAGGGCGCGGACGGTCGCGACCAGCATCAGCCAGAGCACGGAGACCGGGATCAGCACCTTCCAGCCGAGCTTCATCAGCTGGTCGTAGCGGACGCGGGGCAGCGTGCCGCGCAGCCAGATGAAGAAGAACAGCAGCAGCTGGACCTTGATGACAAACCAGAGCATCGGCCACCAGCCGTGGTTCGCGCCCTCCCAGTACGTGGAGATCGGCGCGGGGGCCCGCCAGCCGCCGAGGAAGAGGGTGACCGAGACCGCCGAGACGGTGACCATGTTGACGTACTCGGCCAGCATGAACAGCGCGAACTTGATGGAGGAGTACTCGGTGTTGAAGCCGCCGACGAGGTCGCCCTCGGACTCCGGCATGTCGAACGGCGCGCGGTTCGTCTCGCCGACCATCGTGACGACGTAGATGATGAAGGAGACCGGCAGCAGCACGATGTACCAGCGGTCCGCCTGCGCCTCCACGATCGCCGAGGTCGACATCGACCCGGAGTAGAGGAAGACGGAGGCGAAGGCCGCACCCATCGCGATCTCGTAACTGATCATCTGGGCGCACGAGCGCAGGCCGCCGAGCAGCGGGTACGTCGAGCCCGAGGACCAGCCGGCCAGGACGATGCCGTAGATGCCGACCGAGGCGACCGCGAGGACGTAGAGCATCGCGATCGGCAGGTCGGTCAGCTGCATCGTGGTGCGCTGGCCGAAGATGGAGACCTCGTCACCGGGCGGTCCGAAGGGGATCACCGCGATGGCCATGAAGGCCGGGACCGCCGCGATGATCGGCGCCAGGACGTAGACGACCTTGTCGGCGCGCTTGACGATGATGTCTTCCTTGAGCATCAGCTTCACGCCGTCGGCGAGCGACTGGAGCATGCCCCAGGGGCCGTGCCGGTTGGGGCCGATGCGCAACTGCATCCAGGCGACGACCTTGCGCTCCCACACGATGGAGAAGAGCACCGTCACCATCAGGAAGGCGAAGCAGAACACCGCCTTGACGACGACGAGCCACCAGACGTCGTCGCCGAACAGGGAGAGGTCCTCTGCGGCCAGCTGTACCGCGTTCACGCGCCCACCTCCGCAGTGGTGTCGCCCGCTCCGGCCGGGGTCGCCGGACCGATCCGTACGAGGGTGCCCGGGTGGGCGCCGGTGTCGGCGAGGACGCCGTGGCCGGTGGAGTTCAGCGGGAGCCAGACCACCCGGTCGGGCATCTCGGTGATCCGCAGCGGCAGTTCCACGGAGCCGGTCGGACCGGTCACCGCGAGGACGTCGCCCTCCTTGACTCCCGTCTCGGCGGCCGTGACGGCCGACAGTCGGGCACTGGCCTCGTGCCGGGTGCCGGCCAGGGCGTCGTCGCCCTCCTGGAGCCGGCCCAGGTCGAGGAGCAGCCGGTGGCCTGCGAGGACCGCTTCGCCGAGCCCGGGTCGGGGCAGCGGCGCGGGGTCCGCGGACTGCGCGGAGGCGCGCGCCCCGGACCACGGCCCGAGCGCGTCGAGCTCGCGGCGTACGGCGTGTACGTCGGGCAGCGCGATCGGCCGGTCGGCCGCGTCGGCCAGCATGTGCAGCACGCGGGCGTCGGCGGGGGCGAGCCGGCGGGTCATCTGGTCGGGCTTGAGCGCGGCCTCGAACGGCCTGACCCGGCCCTCCCAGTTGATGAACGCACCCGCCTTCTCGGCGACCGCGGCGACCGGGAGGACCACGTCCGCATGGTCGGTGACCTGGCCGGGCCGCAGTTCCAGCGAGACCACGAAGGCCTCCTGGAGGGCGACCAGCGCGCGGGCCGGGTCCGGCAGGTCGGCGACCTCGACGCCCGCGACCAGCAGGGCGGAGAGCTCGCGGCCGGCGGCGGCCTCGATGATCTGGCCGGTGTCGCGGCCGTAACGGTGCGGGAGTTCGTCCAACCCCCAGACGGTGGCGACCTCGTCGCGGGCCCGCGGGTCGGTGGCCGGGCGGGCCCCCGGCAGCAGCGAGGGCAGCGCACCCGCCTCGACGGCGGCCCGCTCCCCGGCCCGGCGCGGGATCCACACCAGCGCGGCGCCGGTGGCGGTGGCCGCCCGTACGGCTGCGGTCAGTGCCCCCGGAACACCGGCGAGGCGTTCCCCGACGACGATGACCGCGCCGTTCTCGCGCAGCGCGTCGGCGGCGGCGTGGCCGCCCCGCTCCAGGCCGGTCTTCGAGGCGAGCGCGTCGAGCCAGTCGGGCTCGGTGCCGGGGGCGGCGGCCAGCAGCGTGCCGCCCGCCTTCTCCAGGCCGCGGGTGGCGAAGGGTGCGAGGGCGAAGGTCCGCTGCTTGTGCTTGCGGTGGGCCTTGCGCAGCCGCAGGAAGACGCCGGGCGCCTCCTCCTCGGACTCGATGCCGACGAGCAGCACGGCGGGCGCGGCCTCCAGCGAGGCGTACGTCACCCCCGTGCCCCCGAGGTCCGTGCCGGTTCCCGCCACGGTGGCGGCCAGGAACTCGGCCTCCTCCGCGCTGTGGATCCGGGCCCGGAAGTCGATGTCGTTGGTGCCCAGGACGACCCGCGCGAACTTGGCGTAGGCGTAGGCGTCCTCGACGGTGAGCCGCCCGCCGGTCAGTACCCCGGCCCGGCCGCGCGCGGCGGCGAGCCCGGTGGCCGCGGCCTCCAGGGCCTCGGGCCAGCTCGCCGGCTCCAGTACCCCGGCCGCGTTGCGGACCAGCGGGGTGGTGAGGCGGTCCGGGCGCTGCGCGTAGCGGAACCCGAAGCGGCCCTTGTCGCAGATCCACTCCTCGTTGACCTCGGGGTCCTCGGCGGCCAACCGGCGCAGCACCTTGCCGCGACGGTGGTCGGTCCGGGTCGCGCAGCCGCCCGCGCAGTGCTCGCACACGCTCGGGGAGGAGACGAGGTCGAACGGGCGGGAGCGGAACCGGTACGCGGCCGAGGTGAGGGCGCCGACCGGGCAGATCTGGATGGTGTTGCCGGAGAAGTACGACTCGAAGGGGTCGCCCTCGCCGGTGCCGACCTGCTGGAGCGCGCCGCGTTCGAGGAGCTCGATCATCGGGTCGCCGGCGACCTGGGTGGAGAAACGGGTGCAGCGGGCGCACAGCACGCACCGCTCACGGTCCAGCAGCACCTGCGTGGAGATCGCGATCGGCTTCTCGTACGTGCGCTTCTTGCCCTCGAAGCGCGATTCGGCGTTCCCGTGCGACATCGCCTGGTTCTGCAACGGGCACTCGCCGCCCTTGTCGCAGACCGGGCAGTCCAGCGGGTGGTTGATGAGCAGCAGCTCCATCACCCCGCGCTGGGACTTCTCGGCGACCGCGGAGGTGAGCTGCGTCTTGACGACCATGCCGTCGGTGCAGGTGATGGTGCAGGAAGCCATCGGCTTGCGCTGCCCCTCGACCTCGACGATGCACTGGCGGCAGGCGCCGACCGGGTCGAGGAGGGGGTGGTCGCAGAACCGGGGGATCTCGATGCCGATCTGCTCGGCGGCACGGATGACCAGCGTCCCCTTGGGTACCGACAGCTCGATGCCGTCGATGGTCAGGGAGACCGTGTCCTCGGGGGGCTTGGACGGGCCCGCGGCCTCTCCGCCACCGGTCGGAGCGTTCGTGGTGACGGTCATGCGTTCACCTCCGTGTCAGCCCAGAGGGTCGACTTCTTGGGGTCGAAGGGGCAGCCCTTGCCCGTGATGTGTTGCTCGTACTCCGCGCGGAAGTGCTTCAGCGAGGAGAAGATCGGGCTGGCCGCCCCGTCGCCGAGTGCGCAGAACGACTTGCCGTTGATGTTGTCGGCGATGTCGTTCAGCTTGTCGAGGTCGGACATCACGCCCTTGCCGGCCTCGATGTCGCGCAGCAGTTGGACCAGCCAGTAGGTGCCCTCGCGGCAGGGGGTGCACTTGCCGCAGGACTCGTGGGCGTAGAACTCGGTCCAGCGGGTGACGGCCCGCACCACGCAGGTCGTTTCGTCGAAGCACTGGAGTGCCTTGGTGCCGAGCATGGAGCCGGCCGCGCCGACGCCCTCGTAGTCGAGCGGCACGTCCAGGTGCTCGTCGGTGAACATCGGGGTGGAGGAGCCGCCCGGTGTCCAGAACTTCAGCCGGTGCCCGGGGCGCATGCCGCCGCTCATGTCGAGCAGTTGGCGCAGGGTGACGCCGAGCGGGGCCTCGTACTGGCCGGGGCCTGCGACGTGCCCGGAGAGCGAGTACAGGGTGAAGCCGGGGGACTTCTCGGTCCCCATCGACTTGAACCAGTCCTTGCCCTTGTTGAGGATCGCGGGAACCGAGGCGATGGACTCGACGTTGTTGACGACAGTGGGGCACGCGTAGAGCCCCTCGACGGCAGGGAAGGGGGGACGCAGCCGGGGCTGACCGCGCCGGCCTTCGAGGGAGTCGAGGAGTGCCGTCTCCTCACCACAGATGTACGCGCCCGCGCCCGCGTGCACCGTGATGTCGAGCTTCAGTCCGCTCCCGAGGATGTTTTCCCCGAGGTAGCCGGCTTCGTACGCCTCGCGCACCGCCTCGTGCAGGCGTCGCAGCACCGGCACGACCTCGCCGCGCAGGTAGATGAACGCGTGCTCCGACCGGATCGCGTAACAGGCAATGATCATTCCCTCGATGAGGGAGTGCGGGTTGGCGAAGAGTAGGGGGATGTCCTTGCAGGTTCCCGGCTCCGACTCGTCCGCGTTCACGACGAGGTAGTGCGGCTTTCCGTCGCCCTGCGGGATGAACTGCCATTTCATTCCGGTGGGGAAGCCTGCGCCGCCGCGTCCGCGCAGGCCCGAGTCCTTGACGTACGCGATGAGATCGTCCGGGGTCATGGCGAGCGCTTTACGCAGGCCTTCGTACCCCTCGTGGCGCCGGTAGGTCTCCAGCGTCCACGACTGCGGCTCGTCCCAGAACGCCGACAGCACCGGCGCCAGCAGCTTCTCCGGGGCGCCGTTGCCTCCACCGGCCTCCGGACCGGGGGTACCCCCGTGTTCCATGGACACCGTCATCACTCCCCCTCCTCTGTGGCGGCCTGGGCCTCACCACGCGGGTGCACGACCTTGCCGAGCTGCGGGGACTCCCCGCGCGCGATGCGCAGACCGATCAGGGAGGCGGGGCCGGCGCCGCCGCTCGCCTCGACCGCGCCCTGGCGCTCGTCCGGGAAGCCGGCCAGGATCCGGGCGGTCTCCTTGTACGTGCACAGCGGCGCGCCCCGGGTCGGCGCGACCGGACGGCCGGCGAGCAGGTCGTCGACCATGGCTTTGGCGGACTCGGGGGTCTGGTTGTCGAAGAACTCCCAGTTGACCATCACCACGGGGGCGTAGTCGCAGGCCGCGTTGCACTCGATGTGTTCGAGCGTGACCTTGCCGTCGGGGGTGGTCTCGTTGTTGCCGACCCCGAGGTGCTGCTTGAGCTCGTCGAAGATGGCGTCGCCGCCCATGACCGCGCACAAGGTGTTCGTGCAGACGCCGACCTGGTAGTCGCCGGAGGGCTTGCGCCGGTACATCGTGTAGAAGGTGGCCACGGCCGTGACCTCGGCGGTGGTCAGGCCCAGGACCTCGGCGCAGAACCGGATGCCGGTGCGCGAGACGTAGCCCTCCTCCGCCTGGGTCAGGTGCAGCAGCGGCAGCAGTGCGGAGCGGCTGTCGGGGTAGCGGGCGATGATCTCGGCGGCATCGGCTTCGAGCCGAGACCGTACGTCCGCCGGGAAGTCGGGGGCCGGTAGCTGGGGCATGCCCAGGCTGACGTCCGTCATCGGTCGACGCCTCCCATCACGGGGTCGATGGAGGCGACGGCGACGATGACGTCGGCGACCTGGCCGCCCTCGCACATCGCGGCCATGGCCTGAAGGTTGGTGAACGACGGGTCACGGAAGTGGACCCGGTAGGGGCGGGTGCCGCCGTCGGAGACGACGTGGACGCCGAGTTCGCCCTTGGGTGACTCGACGGCCGCGTACGCCTGCCCGGCCGGCACCCGGAAGCCCTCGGTCACCAGCTTGAAGTGGTGGATGAGGGCCTCCATGGAGGTGCCCATGATGTTCTTGATGTGGTCGAGCGAGTTGCCGAGTCCGTCCGGGCCCATCGCGAGCTGCGCCGGCCAGGCGATCTTCTTGTCGGCGACCATGACCGGGCCCGGCTCCAGCCGTTCCAGGCACTGTTCGACGATCCGCAGGGACTGGCGCATCTCCTCCAGGCGGATCAGGAACCGCCCGTACGAGTCGCAGGTCTCGGTAGTCGGCACGTCGAACTCGTAGGTCTCGTAGCCGCAGTACGGGTCCGCCTTGCGCAGGTCGTGCGGCAGGCCGGCGGAGCGCAGGATCGGGCCGGTGGCGCCCAGGGCCATGCAGCCGGTGAGGTCGAGGTAGCCGACGTCCTGCATGCGTGCCTTGAAGATGGGGTTGCCGGTGGCGAGCTTGTCGTACTCCGGCAGGTTCTTCTTCATGGTCTGGAGGAAGTCGCGCAGCTGGTCGACCGCGCCCGGGGGCAGGTCCTGGGCGAGGCCGCCGGGGCGGATGAACGCGTGGTTCATGCGCAGGCCGGTGATCAGCTCGAAGATGTCGAGGATCAGCTCGCGGTCGCGGAAGCCGTAGATCATGATCGTGGTCGCGCCGAGCTCCATGCCGCCGGTGGCGATGCACACCAGGTGGGACGAGATCCGGTTGAGCTCCATCAGCAGGACGCGGATGACGGTGGCGCGGTCCGGGATCTGGTCGGTGATGCCGAGCAGCTTCTCGACGCCGAGGCAGTAGGCCGTCTCGTTGAAGAACGGCGTCAGGTAGTCCATGCGCGTGACGAAGGTGGTGCCCTGCGTCCAGTTGCGGAATTCGAGGTTCTTCTCGATGCCGGTGTGCAGGTAGCCGATGCCGCAGCGGGCCTCGGTGACCGTCTCGCCGTCGATCTCCAGGATCAGGCGGAGCACTCCGTGGGTGGACGGGTGCTGCGGACCCATGTTGACGACGATCCGCTCGTCGTCCGCCCTGGCCGCCGACTGGACGATCTCGTCCCAGTCGCCGCCGGTGACGGTGTAGACGGTGCCCTCGGTCGTCTCGCGCGCCGACGCTTGGTTGGCGGAGGCGTGGTTCGAAGTGGACATCAGCTGTACGACCTCCGCTGGTCGGGAGCCGGGATCTGGGCGCCCTTGTACTCGATGGGGATGCCGCCGAGCGGGTAGTCCTTGCGCTGCGGGAAGCCCTGCCAGTCGTCCGGCATCATGATCCGGGTGAGCGCCGGGTGCCCGTCGAAGACCAGGCCGAAGAAGTCGTACGTCTCGCGCTCGTGCCAGTCGTTGGTCGGGTAGACGGAGACGAGCGACGGGATGTGCGGGTCGCCGTCCGGGACGGCCACCTCCAGCCGCAGCACCCGGCCGTGGGTGATCGAGCGCAGGTGGTAGACGGCGTGCAGTTCGCGGCCCTTGTCGTCGGGGAAGTGGACGCCGCTGACGCCGGTGCACAGTTCGAAGCGCAGGGCGGGGTCGTCGCGCAGGGTGGAGGCCACCCGGACCAGGTGCTCGCGGGCGATGTGGAAGGTGAGCTCGCCGCGGTTGACGACCGTCTTCTCGATGGCGTTCTCGGGGACGAGGTCCTGCTCCTCCAGGGCGCCTTCGAGCTCGTCGGCGACCTCGTCGAAGTACGAGCCGTAGGGGCGGTGGCTCGCGCCGGGCAGGGCCACGGTGCGGACCAGGCCGCCGTAGCCGCTGGTGTCCCCACCGTTCCTGGTACCGAACATGCCCTTGCGGACGCCGATCACTTCGGGGCCGCTGCCGGACTCCCTCGGGGCAGGAACGTTGTTCCCGTTGTTCGGGGTGGTCTCGCTCACCGGAGCAGCCCCTTCATCTCGATGGTGGGGAGGGCTTTGAGGGCCGCCGCCTCCGCCTCGCGGGCCGCCTCTTCCCGGTTCACGCCGAGCTTCGAGCCCTGGATCTTCTGGTGGAGCTTGAGGATCGCGTCCATCAGCATCTCGGGGCGGGGCGGGCAGCCGGGCAGGTAGATGTCCACCGGGACGATGTGGTCGACGCCCTGGACGATCGCGTAGTTGTTGAACATTCCGCCCGAAGATGCACAGACCCCCATGGAGATGACCCATTTGGGAGCGGGCATCTGGTCGTACACCTGCCGCAGTACCGGCGCCATCTTCTGGCTGACCCGGCCGGCCACGATCATCAGGTCGGCCTGGCGCGGGGAGCCGCGGAAGACTTCCATGCCGAAGCGGGCCAGGTCGTACCGGCCCGCTCCGGTGGTCATCATCTCGATGGCGCAACAGGCCAGGCCGAAGGTCGCGGGGAAGACGGATGACTTGCGCACCCAGCCCGCGGCCTGTTCGACGGTGGTCAGCAGAAAGCCGCTCGGCAGCTTCTCTTCCAGTCCCATGGGAAATTCAGCCCCTCAGTCCCATTCCAGGCCGCCGCGGCGCCACACGTAGGCGTAGGCGACGAAGACGGTGAGCACGAAGAGCAGCATCTCGACGAGCCCGAAGATCCCCAGGGAGTCGAAGGTGACGGCCCAGGGGTAGAGGAAGACAACTTCGATGTCGAAGACGATGAAGAGCATCGCCGTCAGGTAGTACTTGATGGGGAAGCGACCGCCGCCGGCCGGCGTGGGCGTCGGCTCGATGCCGCACTCGTACGCCTCAAGCTTGGCCCGGTTGTACCGTTTTGGGCCGATCAGCGTGGCCATGACCACGGAGAAGATCGCAAACCCTGCGCCGAGGGCGCCGAGCACGAGGATGGGCGCGTACGCATTCACGCTCCTCGCTCCTTCCAGTCGTCCTTGACCGTTGGACCGCTGCGCCGGCTGGGGAACCTCCCGCCGGTGGCCCGGAAGGCAACCCACCTCGCGAAGATCGTGCACATGTGAGGCAGTTCACAAGCCGGACTGGTGCGCATCCTATGCCTGCCGGTCTGTGATCTGCGACACGGGTAACAACAACGAGTTTGTGATCTCCACCACCTGGCGAACGATCATGAAGCCCAATGAGTCGTGATCTTCATACGTGAAGCATCCACATGATCACCAAAGGTGACATCCGACCCCGTTACCGCAGGTAGAGGGTCCCTGGCACTATCAAACGATGTGCGGTGCAGGCAAATTGGCGAGATCAAGCCACTCGTGATACGGCGATCCGCGTCGCCCGGTCGAGGGAGGTCCCGGGGACGGGAGTGGACGCGTGCACGCATTCACGAGCGCCCGGCCGCACCGCACGACTTGTTCACGGCAAGGTCACGGACGGAGCACGGGGCCCTTACGGCGATACGATTCTGTGACCTGCGCCACTCCGGATTCTCGGCTCCGAAAGAGGGCTTGGCCATCTGCACGCAGGGATGGTAGGCCACAGATCAATTCGGACTTATTGCAGAAACCCCGTGTTCACAGGCTTGTGAAAGAGTGTCCGTTACGTCCGTTACGGCGTCAATAAGACACGCGGCGCGCCCGGTTAGCCCGCTTCGCGCACAACTGTGGCGCAGACCACGTTTCTTGAAGGGAACCCGGCCGCCCTGATAGCGGTTGTCCTCATGTCCCACACCGCTCACATACCCAGCCACCGGAAGCCCCGCCGCAGCACCTCGAAGCTCGCGGTCCGCGCCGGAGTTGCCGGTGGCGTCCTCAGCACCCTGGCGCTGGCCGGCACGGCGAGCGCGTCCCCGTCCGAGCCCGTGGCCGAGACGACGCTCGAAATGCCGGTCCTCGACCTGGACCTGGCAGCCGAGGTCTCCTCCGCCGTCACCACGGCCGCCGAGAACACCCGCGCCGCCGCCGTCACCGGCGAGCTGCACGCGCAGGAAGAAGAGGCCCGCACCGGCGCCGCCGCCGAGGCGAAGAAGGCCAAGGAAGACGCCCAGAAGGCCGACGCCGAGAAGAAGGCGAAGGACGAGGCTGACCGCAAGGCCGCGGCCGAGCGCGCCACCCGCAGCTCTTCCCGCGCCACGCTGCAGAGCGCCTCCGCGGCCAACACCCAGGGCTCCGGCACCGTGACCGCCCCGGCCACCGGCTCTGCCGCCGCCATCGTGAACTTCGCCCGCGCGCAGGTCGGCAAGGCGTACGTCCTGGGCGGCACCGGCCCGTCCTCGTTCGACTGCTCCGGCCTCGTCCAGGCCGCCTACCGCCAGGCCGGCATCTCCCTGCCGCGCATGTCGCAGGACCAGTCCTCGGAAGGCTCCTCGGTCTCCCTGAGCGCCCTTCAGCCGGGCGACATCCTGTACTGGGGCTCCCGCGGCAGCGCCTACCACGTTGCCCTCTACGTCGGCGGCGGCAAGTTCGTGGGCGCCCAGAACCCCAGCACGGGCATCGTCGAGCGCTCCCTGAGCTACGACAGGCCGACGGGCGCCGTCCGCGTCCTCTGACGCCTCCAGGGGCCTTCGAGCCCCTTCCGGCACCGCAAAGGGCCGGCACTCCCCCGCTCGGGGGCGGAGTGCCGGCCCTTCTGCGCGTTCCGCCGCCCCGCAGGACGGGTTGTACGGGGCCCGTACCGCGCCCGCCGGAGCCCTGCGAAGATAGCCGGGTGCAGTGGCCGGATTCAGCCCAGGAGGTGAGGCCCGTGATCACCGAGGCGTACGAGGACCACGGCACCGCCGGCGCCGACGGCACCGGCGACCCCACCGCCGTGCCGGCTGCCACCGGGCTCTTCCTGCTGGCCGTCGGCGGATGGCTGCTGAACACCACCCGCCCCTGGCACAAACCCGGACATCCCATCACTTTGGGGCTCGGCTGGGCCGTTGCCCTCGCGCTGCTGCTGTGGGGGCTGGTCCTGTTGACCCGCTGCGTGCGGACGGTCCACGGCTCGCGGCAGGCCCCGTACGAGGGCGGAACCGACGCGGCGGGCCGGACCGGAAAGCACCCGCCCCGCCCCACCCACTAGACCTCAGGCCTTCGGGGCCACCTTCGAGAGGCCGTTGATGATGCGGTCCATCGCGTCCCCGCCCGCGGGGTCGGTCAGGTTGGCCAGCATCTTCAGCGTGAACCGCATCAGCACCGGGTGCGTCAGGCCGCGCTGGGTGGCCACCTTCATCACCTTCGGGTTGCCGATCAGCTTCACGAACGCGCGGCCCAGCGAGTAGTAGCCGCCGTACGTCTCCTTGAGCACCTTCGGGTAGCTGTGCAGCGCCAGCTCGCGCTGGGCCGGGGTGGACCGGGCGTGCGCCTGCACGATGACGTCGGCCGCGATCTGGCCCGACTCCATGGCGTACGCGATGCCCTCGCCGTTGAACGGGTTGACGAGCCCACCCGCGTCACCGACCAGCAGCAGGCCCTTGGTGTAGTGCGGCTGCCGGTTGAAGGCCATCGGCAGGGCCGCGCCGCGGATCGGCTGCGTCATGTTCTCGGGGGTGTAGCCCCAGTCCGCCGGCATGGATGCGCACCAGGCCTTGAGGACCTCGCGCCAGTCCAGCTCCCGGAAGGCGGAGGAGGAGTTGAGGATGCCGAGGCCGACATTCGACGTGCCGTCGCCCATGCCGAAGATCCAGCCGTAGCCGGGCAGCAGCCGGTCCTGCGCACCGCGCCGGTCCCACAGCTCCAGCCAGGACTCCAGGTAGTCGTCGTCGTGCCGGGGGGAGGTGAAGTAGGTGCGCACGGCCACACCCATCGGGCGGTCCTCGCGGCGGTGCAGGCCCATCGCCAGGGAGAGGCGCGAGGAGTTGCCGTCCGCGGCGACCACCAGGGGGGCGCTGAAGGTGACCGGGGTCTTCTCCTCGCCCAGCTTCGCCTGCACGCCGGTGATGTGGCCGGTGCGCGGGTCGCGTACGGGCTCCCCGACGTTGCAGCGCTCGTACAGGCGCGCGCCGGCCTTCTGGGCCTGCCGGGCCAGCGTCTCGTCGAAGTCGTCGCGTTTGCGAACGAGTCCGTAGTCCGGGAAGGAGGCCAGCTCCGGCCAGTCCAGCTGGAGCCGCTGGCCGCCGCCGATGATGCGCAGGCCCTTGTTGCGCAGCCAGCCGGCCTCTTCGGAGACGTCGATGCCCATCGCCACCAGCTGCTTGGTGGCGCGCGGGGTCAGCCCGTCACCGCAGACCTTCTCGCGCGGGAACGCCGTCTTCTCCAGGAGCAGGACGTCCAGTCCTGCCTTGGCGAGGTAGTAGGCGGTGGTCGAGCCGGCGGGCCCGGCCCCGACGACGATCACATCCGCGGAGTGTTCGGAGAGGGGCTCGGTCACTGCGGGGTCTCCCGAAGGCTCGATAAAGGGTGCCCAACGGCACAGGACATGTGCAGTCTAAGCAGCGGAAGAGATCGCGAACCGAAGGGCTGCCCCGATGACCACCTCGCCGACCCGGCCGCTCCCCGCCGTTCAGCTCCGCGTGCCCACCGATGAGGACGCGCGGGCGTGGCACGGCGTCTTCGCCGACCCCGACGTCATGGAGTTCCTCGGCGGCCCCGCCGAGCTCTCGCTGTACGAGGAGTTCACCGCGCGGCAGCGGCTGCACGACGCACAGCTCGGCTACTGCCTGTGGACCCTGCTCGACGAGGAGGGAACGGTGATCGGCTTCACCGGTGCGCAGCCGTGGCCCCGGGAGAAGGAGTGGGGACCCGTCGGCGAGATCGAGATCGGCTGGCGGCTGGGCCGGGCGTCGTGGGGTAAGGGGTACGCGTACGCGGCTGCGCTGGCCACCCTGGAGCGGGTGCGGGAGGCCGGGGTCGCGCGGGTGGTGGCGATGATCGACGCCAGGAACGCGCGTTCGGTGGCGGTGGCGGAGCGCCTCGGGATGGACCTGGCGGAGGAGTTCCTGACCCCGGGCGGCAACCCGGCCCGCCGCTACGCGCTTTCGCTGCGGGAGGAGTAGGCGCAGCCGCCCGGCCGCCGGCCCACGGGGCCGGAACCGGACCGGCACCGGGGACGGACCGGCCCGGGCGGACCGGACCCGGCGGGGTCGTCAGAAGACCGACAGGCCCGTCAGGGTCGTGAAGCGGTCCAGGGCCGCCACGGCCGCGACCGAGTTGCCGTGCAGGTCGAGGCCCGGGCTCCACGCGGCCAGCGTGCACCGGCCCGGGACCACCGCCACGATGCCACCGCCCACGCCGCTCTTGCCGGGGAGGCCGACGCGGTAGGCGAACTCACCTGCCGCGTCGTACGTCCCGCAGGTCAGCATCACCGCGTTGACCTGCTTGGCCTCGCTCCGGGTCAGCAGCCGCGAGCCGTCCGCGCGCAGCCCGTGCCGGGCCAGGAACCGTGCGGCGCGAGCGAGGTCGGCGCAGCTCATCTCGATGGAGCACTGCCAGAAGTAGTGGTCGAGCAGGGTCGGCACGGGGTTGTCCATGTTCCCGTACGAGGCCATGAAATGGGCGAGGGCTGCGTTGCGGTCGCCGTGCTCGTGCTCGGAGGCCGCGACCTCCGCGTCGAAGCCGAGGTCCGGGTTCCCGCTCTCCTGGCGCAGGAACTCCAGCAGTTCGCTGCTCGCGTCGCCGGTCAGGGTCTGCAGCCGGTCGGTGACGACGAGGGCGCCCGCGTTGATGAACGGATTGCGCGGGATGCCGTTCTCGTACTCCAACTGCACCAGGGAGTTGAACGGATTGCCGGAGGGTTCCCGGCCGACCCGCTCCCACAGGCTGTCCCCGCCCTCGGCCAACGCCAGGGCCAGGGCGAACACCTTGGTGATGGACTGGGCGGAGAAGGGGACCTGCCAGTCCCCCACCCCGTGGACCCGGCCTTCGAGATCGGCGATGGCCATGCCGAACTGCCGGGGGTTCACGGACGAGAGGGCCGGGATGTACTCGGCGGGCGTGCCGCTGCCCACCAGGGGGGCGATGTCGGTCGCGATCTGCTCCAGCAGTTCCTGGTAGTCCACTGCTTCCTACGCCTTGGAGCCGCGGTGCAGCGCGACGATGCCGCCGCTCAGGTTTCGCCAGGCGACCTTGGACCAGCCGGCCTTCTGCAGCAGCTCGGCCAGCGCGGGCTGGTCGGGCCACTCGCGGATGGACTCGGCGAGGTAGACGTACGCGTCGGGGTTGGAGGACACCGCGCGGGCCACCGGCGGCAGGGCGCGCATCAGGTACTCGGTGTACACGGTCCGCAACGGCGCCCAGGTGGGCTGCGAGAACTCGCAGATCACGACCTGGCCGCCGGGCTTGGTCACCCGGTACAGCTCGCGCAGCGCGGCGTCGGTGTCCTGGACATTGCGCAGTCCGAAGGAGATCGTCACGGTGTCGAAGACGTCGTCCTTGAACGGCAGCTTCGTCGCGTCGCCGGCGGTCAGCGGCAGCCAGGCGTGGCGCTTCTTGCCCTCGCGGAGCATGCCGAGGGAGAAGTCGCAGGGGACCACGTACGCGCCGGTCGCGGCGAAGGGCAGCGAGGAGGTCGCCGTTCCGGCCGCGAGGTCCAGCACCGTGTGCCCGGGGCGCGCACCGACCGCCTTGGCGACCTCCTTGCGCCACAGTCGGGCCTGGCCCAGGGAGAGCACGTCGTTCGTGAGGTCGTAGTTCGCCGCGACGCCGTCGAACATGGAGGCGACTTCGTGCGGCTGCTTGTCCAGGGAAGCGCGGGTCACTGGCGTTCGCCCCTCGGTGTGCGGTGTGGATCGGCGGGTACGCACCCATCCTCTCAGGCCCGGCCCCCCGCCCCGCCCGGGCCCCACGGGCCGACGCGTCCCGGCGCGGCGGCGCGGGCGCAGGGCCCGCTCGTCCAGCGGAACGACACCGCACAACTGGCCCGAAGGACAGTTACGCGGCGCCTGCACGTCCGCGTTGACTGGGCAGGGCACGCCCTGGCGAGGGCTCCCGCACCAGCACGATCCCGAACAAAGGGCTCCACAATGCCGGCAGGCCGTTCCACCGGTGGCTCCCGCCTCGGCCCGCGCGCCAGGCGCCGGGCCGAACGGCGCAGGCGGCTGCGCCGTACGCTCCTCGGCACTGCCGCGCTCTTCGCCGTCTCGGCGACCGCGTACGCCGTCGCGCCCCTGGACGAGGTCGTCTCCGTCGCCGACGTCCTGGCCGCCGCCCCGCCGTCGGGCGCGCCGGACCCGGAGCGTTCCGGGGCGTCGGCGCCGACGGCGTCCCCGTCCGCGCCGCACGGCGCCCATGCGTCCCCCGCGCCCGGGCACCCCTCCGCCGCGGCCCCGTCGGGCGCCGCCGCACCGAAGCCGAAGGGCGGCTCCGCCGCTCCGGGGTCGGTCCCGGCCGCCGGGCCGGGGGTATTCGGTGCCTCCGACCACTCCGGGCAGCCGCAGGGCAAGGGGCCGGCACGGCGCTGGCGGGTGGAGGTCGAGGAGGGCAGCGGAGTGGACGCCAATGCCGCCGCCCGGTCGGTCGAGGCGATCCTCGGGGACCCGCGCGGCTGGATCCAGGACCCTGCGTACGGCTTCCAGCTCGTCGGGGCCGGTCAGCCGGTGGACTTCACGGTGAAGATCGCGACGCCCACGACCACTGACCGGCTGTGCGAGGTGGTCACCCCCGAGCTCGTCGGTGAGACCAACTGCCGCTCCGGTCACACGGTCGTGGTGAACCTCAAGCGGTGGCAGGAGGGGTCGCCGCAGTTCAAGGGCCCGGTCGAGGAGTACCGGGCGCTGATCGTCAACCACGAGGTGGGCCACGAGATCGGCCGCGAACACGAGACCTGCCCGGGCCCCGGCAAGCCCGCTCCGGCGATGATGCAGCAGATCAAGGGGCTGCTCGGCTGCGAGGCCAACGCCTGGCCGTTCGACGGCAAGGGAACTTACCTGTCCGGCCCGCGCGTCCCTTAGGCAACAGGGAAGGTCGGTGGGCCGGGCATTGAGCCGGGCAAGGGGGCATCGGCCGGGGGCGAGGAGTGGAAACCGTGCGCGTCGTCAGCTTCAGCGTCCCGGCCTGGTTCCCGCCCCGCAGCGGTACGGGTGAACAGGTGCGGCGGGAGGCCCAGCTCACCGAGCAGGAGTCGGCCGTGTTCCTGTGCCTGGCCACCGGCGCCTCCAACGCGGAACTCGCCGGCGAGCTGCAACTGTCCGTCAGCACGGTCAAGTTCCACGTGCACAACATACGGGCGAAGCTGGGCGGGATCAGCCGCCTCCAGGCCTGCCTGCTCGCCGCCCTGGCCCGCGAGGGCGTGCGCGGGCCAGGACTCGGGCAGGAGCTCGGACACGGGCAGGAGCTCGGGCGGGAATGCGGGCAGGAATGCGGGATCAGCGCCGACGGTGCAGCAGTCGTCCCCCGATGACCGTGGCCACGCAGCTGGTCGCGCCCTGCTCCAGCAGCGCCCGTACGTCCGGCACCGCGAACACTGCGAAGCGGGCCGGAACACCCGCTTCCAAGGCCCCGTAGAAGGCCTGCTCGGCCGCGTCCCGCCCGGCGAACGGATCGAGGGAGGGCGGGCCCGAGGGCTGCGCCGGCGGGAGGACCGTCAGCCCCGAGCGGGCCACCGCCGTCCGCACCGCCGGGATCGCGAGCCGCCCGGTCACCGCGACCACGCCGCGGGCCAGCAGCTTCTGCGTGGCCCGCCGGGCGCTGTTGCCCCAGCGGGCCTCGGTCATCGTCAGGGCGGCCAGCGCCTCGGCCCCGCTGATCGGCTCGGCCCCGAGCTCGGTGGTCTCGTACGGGTCGTCCGGGTAGTAGGTGCGCTCCAGCAGCACGTCCGCCCCGCGCACGAGCAGCCCCGGCGTCAGTACCCCGGGCCAGCGCCGGACCCGCGCGTGCGGGAACTCCGCGGCGAGCTCCTCGTACGGGCCCACGCGGCTGATCCGGTCGCCGTCGACGAGGACCGCCCCGCCGGGCAGCGGCGCGGCCCCCGGTCCGGCGAGGAGGTGTTCGGCGGTGTGGAGCGTCAGCAAGGCGCCGTCACTTGGCCGAGATGAGCTTCAGCTCGGGGTGGGCCGTGCCGCCCTCGATCGCGGTCGAGGAGATGTGCGAGACCACGCGGTCGTCGACCGGGTCGTTCGCCGGGTCGTCGTGCACGAGGAGGTGCTCGTACGTCGTCGCGCGCTGCGCCGGGGTCCGGCCCGCCTTGCGGATCAGGTCGATGATCTCCTGGCGGTTGGAGCGGTGCTTGGCGCCGGCCGAGGAGACCACGTTCTCCTCCAGCATGATCGAGCCGAGGTCGTCCGCGCCGTAGTGCAGCGCGAGCTGGCCCGCCTCCTTGCCCACGGTCAGCCAGGAGCCCTGGATGTGGGCGATGTTGTCGAGGAAGAGGCGCGCGATCGCGATCATGCGCAGGTACTCGAAGACCGTCGCCTGGGTCCGGCCCTTGAGGTGGTTGTTCTCGGGCTGGTACGTGTACGGGATGAAGGCGCGGAAGCCGCCGGTGCGGTCCTGCGTGTCGCGGATCATCGCGAGGTGCTCGATGCGCTCGGCGTTGGTCTCGCCGGTGCCCATCAGCATGGTGGAGGTGGACTCCACGCCCAGCTTGTGGGCGATCTCCATGATTTCCAGCCAGCGTTCGCCGGATTCCTTCAGCGGGGCGATCGCCTTGCGCGGGCGCTCCGGCAGCAGTTCGGCGCCGGCGCCCGCGAAGGAGTCCAGTCCGGCCGCGTGGATGCGGCGGATGGCCTCTTCGGCCGTAACGCCGGAGATGCGGGCCATGTGCTCGACCTCGGACGCGCCGAGGGAGTGGATGACCAGCTGCGGGAAGGCCTTCTTGATGGCGGAGAAGTGCTCCTCGTAGTACTCCACACCGTAGTCCGGGTGGTGTCCGCCCTGGAACATGATCTGCGTGCCGCCGAGCTCCACGGTCTCCGCGCAGCGGCGCAGGATGTCGTCGAGGTCGCGGGACCAGCCCTTCTTGGTGTCCTTCGGGGCGGCGTAGAACGCACAGAACTTGCACGCCGTGACACACACGTTCGTGTAGTTGATGTTGCGCTCGATGATGTACGTCGCGATGTGCTCGGTACCGGCGTAGCGGCGGCGGCGCACCGCGTCGGCCGCCTGGCCGAGGGCGTGCAGCGGGGCGTGCCGGTAGAGGTCGAGCGCCTCTTCCTGGGTGATCCGGCCCCCTGCGGCGGCGCGGTCGAGGACAGACTGGAGAGCGGCCTGGTCGGTCACCGGTGCGTCACCTTTCGGCGGTGTGTCAAGAGGTACGGACCGATCCAGCCTACGCCAGGGCCCGTCCCGGGATTTCAGGGGCTGCGGGTCAGATCGCCTTCGGGGTTTCCGGCCGGGACGTCGCCCGACTTGTAGTGGAGCGTCCCGTTGGGGTTGAGGGTGAAGCGCTCGTCGGCGGACCCGTTGGAGCAGATGCCGGGGGCCGGGTTGGGCCCGCCCGCCGTGTCGAGGACGAGGGAGCGGTCGGTGGCGGAGGCGAGCTTCCAGTCGCCGCTGCAGTCGGTGCCGAGGATCGGGAGGATCGACTTGTCCCGGCCGACGACCTCGCCGATCTTGCCGCCCTTGATGGTGATCTCGAACTGGCTGGAGACCCCTGCCCGGGCGGTGGTGACCGTGCCCTTCCAGGTGCCGACGAGTTCCTTGGGAACGTCGCCGCGGGTCCCCCGGGGCGGAGCCGAACCGGTCCCACCACCCGGGTTCGGCGTGACCGCCGGCGTCGAGGCCGTCGGGGACTGGGGGGCGCTGCCCACCGCGTCCCGCTGGTCGCCGCCCGTGCCCGGCAGCAGCCCCAGCCCGTACAGCCCGCCGCCCGACAGGACGGCGAGCACGGCCGCCGCCGCGAGGACCAACGAGCAGCTGAACCGCCGCCCGGCCGCGCTGAGGGTGACCTGCCGCGCCCGATCGGGAGCGGTCCGGGGCTGCGGCACGCCGCCGGAGGTCTCGGTGGGGCTCGCGTGGACGGCGGCCGGGGGCGGCCCGTAGGGCCCGTACGGGGCGTGCGCGCCGCCGGCGCCGGAGGCAGCGGTTCCGTACGAGGGGTCGGGCGCTCCGAACCCCACCGCCGGCTCCCCGTACGAAGAGGACGTGAACGGCACCGGCCCCGAAGCGGATTCGGGGCCGGACGCCGGCGCGGGCTCCGGGGCTTGCGGGGGAGCGGCATCGAGGTCCAGCAGGGCCACCGCCGCGCGGCTGGCCTCCTCCACCAGGGCGGCGGGGAGCCAGCCGGGAGCGTGCAGGGCGCCGTCGAGGGCCGCCGCGATCGCCTCCGGGGTCGGCCGGTCGGCGGCCGACTTGGCTAGAGCGGCCGAGATCAGCTCGCGCAGCTCGCCGGCCGGGACCTCGTCGAGGTCGGGCGGCTCGTGGACCACCTTGTAGAGGAGGGTCGCCGAGTTGTCCCCGGTGAACGGCGGCCGTCCCGTCGCCGCGAAGGCCAGCACCGCGCCGAGCGAGAACACGTCGGTCGCCCCGGTGACCCCCTTGCCGAGGATCTGCTCGGGGGACATGTAGCCGGGCGAACCGATGGAGACCCCGGTGGAGGTGAGGGAAGCGGTGCCGTCCGTGGCCCGGGCGATCCCGAAGTCGATCAGCCGCGGGCCTCCCGCGGGGCCACCGGCCCGGGAGCCGCCCCCGAGGGTGAGCATCACGTTCGACGGCTTGACGTCCCGGTGGACGAGGCCCATCCCGTGCACGGCCACGAGGGCGCGAGCCAGGCCTTCGCCGATCGCGCGTACCGAGGCCTGCGGTAGCGGCCCGTGCGCGGCGACCGCACGGTCCAGGGAGGGGCCGGCCACGTAGCCGGTCGCCACCCACGGCACCGGCGCCTCCGGGTCGGCGTCCAGCACGGGCGCGGTCCACTCGCCGCCGACCCGCCGCGCGGCCTCGACCTCGCGGCGGAAGCGGGTGCGGAACTCGGCGTCGGAGGCGAAATGGGGGTGCACGATCTTGACGGCGACCGTCCGGCCGCCCGCGCTGCGGCCCAGGTAGACCCGCCCCATGCCACCCGAGCCGAGCCGGCCGAGCAGCCGGTACGCACCGATGGTCCGCGGATCGCCGGCATCGAGCGGCTCCATCGCGTCCCCCTCCCCCGTCAGGTCCCTGACGTCCCTGATCGCCAAGAGCACCTTAGAGCGGTCACTGACCGGCCGGGGCCGATCCGGCGGGCTCGAACCCGGCGAGCATCTGCTCCAGGGCCTGCAGTTCCTCGGCGGCGAAGGCCGCGGCGGCACCGCTGTCGGCGCTCTCCGCGCTCGGGGCGGGCGCGCCGAAGCAGTCGGAGCCCTTCGCCTCGGGGGCGGCGTCCGGCAGGGCGAAGAGCCCTCCGGTGTGGTCCCGGTCGGGGTGGCTCAGCCAGATCCACCGCACGTCGGCCGCAGGCACGCAGGCGCCGCGAATCGCGGTTTCCTCGCATTCCCGTACGGCGAACTGGAAAGCGAAAACAGGGGGAATTCCCGGGAAACGGCATATCCCCGGCATCGGGGTCCCGGGTCGCCCCCGGTAAATCGATCACGGAAGGTGATCAATCCCGGGGGTGGTGCCCGTTCAGGAGCTCCACCGCGACATCCGCGGGATAGCCGGTGGACGGTCCCGTACGGCGGGCGAATTCCCTTACGCCGGCCAGCTGTTCCGGCCCGAAGCGGAAGTCGAGCGTCCTGAAGTAGCGCTCCAGTAGGGCGGCGTCGAAGGCCTCCCAGCGGGCCGCCTGCTCGGCGACCTTGGCGACCTCCTCCAGCGAGAGGTCACGGGAGTCGAGGAAGGCCTCGTGGACCCTGCGCACGACGAGCGGCTCGCGGGCCAGGTAGTCCTTGCGGGCCGCCCAGACGGCGAAGACGAACGGCAGGCCGGTCCACTCCTTCCACATCAGTCCCAGGTCGTGCACCTCCAGGCCGAGCCGGGGCGCGTCGTGCAGCGAGGCCCGCAGGGCGGCGTCGCCGATCAGCACGGCCGCGTCGGCCTCCTGCATCATCACGCCCAGGTCGGGCGGACAGGTGTAGTAGTCCGGACGGACCCCGTACTGCTCCGAAAGCAGCAGCTGGGCGAGGCGCACGGAGGTGCGGGACGTCGAGCCGAGGGCGACCCGGGCGCCGTCCAACTGGCCGAGCGGCACCTGCGAGACGATCACACAGGACATGACCGGACCGTCGCAGCCGACCGCCAGATCGGGGAAGGCGACGAGCTGGTCGGCGTTGCGGAGGAACTCCACGAGGGTGATCGGGGCGATGTCCAGTTCCCCCCGGACGAGCCGCTCACTGAGCTTCTCGGGGGTGTCCTTGGTCAGTTCCAGGTCCAGCAGCGTGCCGGTTCTGGCCAGTCCCCAGTAGAGGGGAAGGCAGTTCAGGAACTGAATGTGGCCGACACGGGGCCGGCTGCGATAGGCGTCCACATCGCGAGACTAGTCGCCGCGCCAGCGTCAGCCTTCGAGCGGGTCTCAAACGTCCGGGTGACGTGATCTTTCCCTCTGGTCTCCGCCGCAGGGTGCGTGCTAGGCTCGACGCAAGTTGCAGTTTGGTTTCCCTTGCAGTACGAGGCCTGCGGAGAATGTGACCCGCAGGCTTTTGTAGTTTTCAGACTTCTTAGCAGGTTCTGGAGCAGGGCGACCCTTTGGCCCATAGGAGGGCTCATGGCTACCGGAACCGTGAAGTGGTTCAACGCTGAAAAGGGCTTCGGCTTCATCGCCCAGGACGGCGGCGGCCCGGATGTCTTCGTCCACTACTCCGCGATCAACGCCTCTGGCTTCCGCTCCCTGGAGGAGAACCAGACGGTGAACTTCGACGTCACGCAGGGTCCGAAGGGCCCGCAGGCGGAGAACGTCACCCCGGCCTAGTCGCCTGGGCCAACCTCATCGCGGTTGGATAAGTAGTACCCAAGGAGCCCTGCCTCCTCCGTGCGAGCGGAGGTCGCGGGGCTCCTGCCTTTTCCCTCCCGGGGTGGGTAACGGGGCGAAACGACCTCCGTCCCGGCCACCGTTGGACGGTGACCGGGACGGAGGTCGTTTCGCGGGCGGGCCCGGGAGCCGCGAGTCCGGGCCGCTACTGCTTGGCGGCCGTCGTCGGCGTCGGCGTCGGCGTCACCGGGGGCGTCGGCGTCGGAGCTGCCGTGATCTTCAGGTCGAGGATCAGGACGACCTTCTCCCGCGTGATCAGGCGGAGGTGGTACGTGCCCGGGGCGACGTCCGTGGTGAACAGCTCCGGCAGCGCGATCTTGCCGTCGGCGCCGGTCGGGGCCAGGTCCAAGGTGGTCAGCGGCTCGCCGTCCTTGTTCTTGAACCACGGACCCTTCGCCTTCGCCGGGTCCACCGGCACCCACTCGCCGGCCGTGTTCTGCTCGACCAGTCCGGCGGTGACCTGAGTGCCCTCCACCGCCTTGTCCTGGGCGGTGGCCGTCAGCTCCACTCCCTTGAAGCTGGTCCCGGTCACGACCTCCAGCGGCTTCGCCGCATCGGCGTCGGTCCGGGTCAGCTTGTCCGCGACCGGCGCCGGCTTCGCCGTGACGGTCCCGGTGAACTTCGCCGTGAGCTGGGCCTCGTTGCTGTACGCCGCGACCCGCAGGGTGAAGCTGCCCGCCTTGGCGCCGGCCTTCAGTCCGGGCAGCGCCGCGATCCCCTCGGTGTCGGTCTCGACCACCAGGACGGTCTTGCCCTCCGCACCAATGGAGGTGCCCGTGGTGTCGTCCTTGAGCTCGAAGAGGATGGCCTTGCCGGCGGCCGGCTTGCCGTCGCTGAGCACCGCCTTGATCCGCGGGACCGTGGTGAACGCGGACCCGGCCTCGGCCTTGAGCTCCGGGCTGCCGAGCAGCTCCAGCTTGGCCAGCTGCGGGACCGACGGCGTGGGCTTCTCGGGCGTCGGCGTCGGCTTCTGCGGCGTCGGCGTCGGCTTCGGCGCCGGAGTGACCGGGGTGGTGGGCCGCGTCTGCGTGGGGACCCTCGGGGTGGGAAGCGTCGACGTGGGCGGGGTCGGGTAGGTGCCGGCGGGCGGGTTCGGCACCCCGGTCACCCCGTTCTGGTACTGGTGCATGTACCCGACCACCGTGTTCACGTACTCGCGGGAGTTGTTGTAGCTGAGGATCGCCCGGTCGAGCTGCGCCTGGTCCGAGAGGTTCCGGTCGCCCGCGCACAGGTAGAGGCCCGCACCCAGCGCGGCGTCGTAGATGTTGTTCGGGTCGCGCTTGCTGTCGCCGTTGCCGTCGGCGCCCCACGTGGCCCAGGTGGAGGGGATGAACTGCAGCGGGCCGACGGCCCGGTCGTAGACGGCGTCCCCGTCGTACTCGCCCTTGTCGGTGTCCTTGATCTCGGCGAAGCCGTTGCCGTCCAGGCGCGGGCCACGGATCGGCTTCTCGGTGTAGCCGTCGGCCTTGAGTCCGTAGCCGGAGGCGTGCACGGACTCGACCCGGCCTATGCCGGCGAGCAGTTGCCAGGGCAGCTTGCAGCCCGGGAGCGCGGCGGCCACGGAGATTTCGGCGCGCTTGTAGGCGTCAAGGGCGGTCCCGGGTATGCCGCTGGCCCCCTCGCCCGCGCCCGTGCCGGCGCCCGCGGCGGGCGGTACGGCCGGGTCGGCGAGCGGGTCGGGCAGGTCGAGCCGGGCGTCGCCGCGGTCACTGGCCTGGGGGCTGTCCGGAGTCGGCTCGGACTCGCCCGCATCGGCGGTCGAAGGGTTGGTCACCACGGCGGCGGTCGTCAGGCTGGCCGCGAGCGCGGCCGTGCACAGGACCTTGCGCGAGGTGTTGACGAGGTGACGGTGAAGCGGCTTCACAGTGCGGCGATCCCCCCAAGGCGGCCGGCAAGGTATACGGCGGGTCGAGCCGTGAATATCCCCTGTCTATCAGTTATTCGGGAGCGACTCGCCGTCACCCCGGCAGATGTGACACACCATTCGTCTCGGCTTCACCGGGTCTGCACGACCGAACGCACAACGGACCCGAACCCCTGACGGAATGGCCCCCATGGCCCACCCTTTGCCCGTTCTCCGCCACTTGAGCAGGGTTGGTGGCGACCTCCACCGGAAAGGACCGGTGGCGCGAAACCGGGACGCGACCGGCTGGCCACTCGGCTACATTCGACGCCCATGACTCCCGAGGCGTACGAGACGGCGTTCCGCGCACGCGCGGAACGCAAGCGGACCATAGGCATCTTCCTGTTCATCGCCGTGGGCGCCGTATGGGTCTGGCTCGCCTACCAGTTGTTCGCCCCCTTCACCTTCCACACCGGCTCCGGCCATGCCACCTGCGCCTCCCGGTTCTTCTACGACGACGGGGAGAGCGGCTTGCGGTCCTACGCCAACGTCGAGGGAGCCTCCTGCGCCGCCGCGCGGGACTGGGCCGAACTGTTCGCTCCACTGCTGGTGTCGCTGCCGTGCGCGGCGGTCGGCGTCTTCCAGTACACCTCGGGCACGGTGGCCCTGGCGATGCGCCGGCACGCCGAGGAGCTCGCCGTGCTCCGGGCCCTGCCCAAGCGCTGAGTCACCGGCTCCCCGCGTGCGCGTACACGCGCAGCAGGAGTGCGTGCAGGGTGGCCCGTTCGGTCTCGTCGAGGGGGGCCAACAGGTCGTCGCGAACGGCCGTGGTCTCGGCGACCAGCTCGTCCAGGAGCCGGCGGCCCGGTTCGCTGATGCTCGCCAGGACCCGGCGACGGTCGGCCGTGTCGCGCTCCCGGTCGACGTATCCGCGCCGGGCGAGGCCGTCGAGGACCTTGACCACGTCGCTCGGGTGCACGTCGAGCCGCTCGGCGAGGTCGCGCTGCGGCTGCGGACCGTGGTCGGCGAGGGCGGCGAGCACGGCCATGTCCCACAGCCGCAGGCCGCGCGCGGCGAGGCGGTCACCGACGAGGGTGCGGGCCGTCTTGCCCACCTTGGAGAGCACGTAGGGGGTGAGCGCGGTCAGTCGGGGCGTCGAGGGCGGAGCCATGGACACATTGTAGGGTGGAACCAATCATTGGTGGCACCCTACTAATATTGTTCGGACGGAGCCCGCATGGACGCCCTGCACACCCGCCTGCTCGTCGGACGCTTCGCAGAGACCTTCCACTTCTACGACGCCCTGCTTCCCGACCTCGTCGGCGCCACCCGCACCCGCGGCGACGTCGAAGGCCCGTACGCCTCCTGGGACGTAGCCGGCCAGGGCGTGCTGGCCCTGCTCGACCGCAGGGCGATGGCCGCCACGGTGACGCTGCACGGCGCGGCACCCGACACCGGCCCCGATGATCGCACCGTGCTGATCAGCCGCGTCCCGGACGTCGATGCGGCCTACGCCGCCTGCCTGGCCCGCGGCGCCGCCCCGGCCGGCCCGCCGGCCGACCGCCCGGAGTGGGGCCCGACCCTGCGCAGCGCGCACGTCCGCGACCCCGAGGGAAACCTGTGGGAGCTCCAGTCCTACTGAGTGCGGCCGGGAGCGGCCGAGCGCAGCGCCCCCGCGTCGCACCCGTGCACTGGGACCTCCGCGTCCCGGCTCGGACGCGCGCTGATCGACCGTCACCTCTACCTGCCCAGGGACAGCCGGTGCGCCAACGGCCCCCGCCGAACTGCGGCCGGCATACCCGAACAGGCCGTGTTCGCGACGAAGCCGCACCTGGCCCGCGACATGATCGCCGCCGCACTCGACGCCGACACCCCGGCCCGGTGGGTCGCCGGAGACGAGGTCTACGGCCAGGAACCCGCCCTGCGCGCGGAGTTGGAGGCCAGCAACACCGGCTACGTCCTGGCGGTGTGGCCGCCGGGCGCGGCCTCGAAGGCGGACCCGAGGTGCAGAAGCCTCGGCTGACCCACGCCACGATCGTGTAGTCGGGTGTAACCGACAGGTGGCGGACGAAAGTGACGCCGAGGCGGCACGCTATGACTACTTACAGTTAGATTTTGGTTACTCATTGTATAAATATGGGTGTGCCGCCCAGCCCAGAGGGGCGGCCTCGACCAAGGGAGATCGCCTTGAAGGCACCCAGACGAGCGTTCGCTGCCAGCCTGTGCACCCTGGCGGTCAGCGGGACGATGCTGGCCGCAAGCCCCGCCGCGCCGGCGGCGACCGCCAACCGCGCCATGGCCGCGGCGCCCGCCCCGTTGTTCAGGGCGAAGCTGATGGCCAACCACAGCGGCAAGTGCCTGGACGTCCCGACGGCGAGCCAGGTTGCGGGGCAGGCCGTCCAGCAGTGGCACTGCTACGACGCGCCCGACAACCAGACCTGGAACTTCGTCGCTGCTTACAACAGCAACCTCGCCGACGGCTACCTCGCCGACGGCTACTACACCATCCGCGCCCAACACAGCGGCATGTGCCTGGAAGTCGCGGGCGGGATCACCGCCGACCAGGCGTCGGTCACCCAGCAAACCTGCGACACCACCAACCGCACGACCCAACAGCAATGGCGGCTCGTCCAGCGGCCCAACGGCCACTTCAGCCTGGTCACCCGCCACAGCGGCAAGTGCCTGACGGTCCCGGGCGGGAACCTCACTGACGGGGTCTTCGTAGTCCAGCAGGGGTGCTCCAACGACCTGCCCTACCAGGAATGGAAGCTCCACTGAGCCGCCGGCCATAACCGGACGCCGCGCGAGGGCGCAGCCACATCGGGCGCAGAACCGGCGACGGCCCTCGCGCGGCGACCGATCTAGTGTTCTGAGTCGGCAATTCGTCGGCAGTACCAGGCGAGGGATTCGAGGATCTGGTCGGCGGTCTTGGTCCAGATGAACGGCTTGGGGTCTTCGTTCCATGAGTCGACCCAGGTGCGGATGTCCTTCTCCAGCGCCTGGACCGACTTGTGGACTCCTCGCCGTATCCGCTTGTTCGTCAGCTCCGCGAACCACCGCTCGACCAGGTTCAGCCAGGACGAGTGGTGGGCGTGAAGTGCATGTGGAACCTGGGATGGGCCAGCAGCCGCTTCTTGACGGCCGCGGTCTTGTGGGTCGCATAGTCGTCGCAGATCAAGTGGACCTGGAGTCCGGCAGGGATCTCCTTGTCGAGCTTGTTCAGGAACTTCCTTAACTCCTCGGGCCAGTGTCGGCGGTGGAGGGACCCGATCACCTTGCCGGGGGCCATGTCGAAGGCCGCGAACAGCGTGGTGGTGCCGGCGCGGACGCGGCTCGTCCGACAACCCGTCGAGAGGGTCCGCCAGGAAACGCTTACACCACTTCGAGACGGTGTCGCGGGACACCCCGACCCGCTCCATCACCACACGCGTCGACACGGGAAAGCCGTCCTCCCCGACATCGTCACAGGCCAGGATCACACGGTCCCGCATCGCCATGTCCTGCGCGGACTTACGCTGCCGCACCCAACCCTCAGCTTGGTGACCGTGACGTCGGAGATCTTCTGCTTGACCGAGGAGGTGGGGTCCCACCAGCCGCGCGAGAGCTTCCCGCGGGCCGTGACCGCTGCGGCCTCGGTCTTCAGACTGTTCTCGTAGGAGGCGATGCGCAGGGCGTCCGGCGAGATGATCGACGCGTTGGCGGTTCCCGTGCCCAGCAGAGCGGCGGTGGCGAGGTCGGCGAGAACCGTGGCGGTGCGGCGGCGGGTTATGGCCGTAGAAGACATGGGTAACTAGCCCTCTCGGGTTGGGGGGTGGCGTGTGGCGGCCAGTCAACCAGCCGATGAAATCGTTCCGGCCCAAGAGTTCCTCAGACTTCGACCTCGATGCGGAGGCGCCAACTCCGCGGAGAGGCCGGAGATCCGGCGGAAGGGCTGTGCCCCAACACCACAGCCACGGCATTCCCATGACGATGCGTCAGGCAATTCTCTATCTCTCGGAGCAGCCGGTGGAGTCTCAGGAGATCCCCCTCGTGATCACCCCTCAGCAGGCCGCCCACGGCGTGATCCTGAGCGTGCCGTTGTCGACCGGCACCGCCCGCCTCAGGATTCCGCCCGCCCGGGACGGCGATCTCGTACGGGCCCGCGTCGGGGGTGAAGAGGTGCTGCTGCGCATCCGGGTCGCGCCGGCAGCGGCGCCCGTGTCGGACGCGCGGGGGTGTCTGGTGGCGCTCGCGGTCGCCGTAGCCGTCATCGTCGGCGTGATCCTGTTGAACAGCGGTGACGACGACGGGGATCGCTCCGCCGCCCCGCGGCCTACTCCCTCGTACAGTTCCTGGTCGCCTGCCCCGGCCCCACCGCCGGCGAGCGTTCCGGCCGATCCCGTCGACCCGCCCTCGGAGGCGGCCCCCACCCCGTTCGACCGGGGCACCTGCCTCAACGGATCGCTGCCGGACTCGACGACCGCGCAGCGTGTCACCGGGGTCAAGGAGGTCCCCTGTTCGGCGTCCGACGCGCACTACCGCGTGATCGAGAGCATCCCGCTGACCTCGGACCTGAACCGGTGCAACGACAACCCGAAGACGCAGTACGCGTTCTCGTACCGCTACTCCCGGGGCGGGGTCACCATCAACGAGTACGTGTACTGCCTCGTCGGCCTGGGTTCCTATTCCCGGGGGTGAGGCCCGCCACGGCAGGCCCGGGGACCGATCGTCGGTACGCCGTGACCCACTCCTCGCTTGATCACGGGGGCGTACTGCCCCCGCGACCGGGGAGGGAACACCTGTGGCTGCGGGCTGCGGGCTGCGGCACGGCCGACGCAGTCATCGGGAGGGCGGAGGCGCCGCCGGTCCCCCTTCGCGGAGCGTCTTCCAGATCGTGGCCAGTGCCAGCAGTTGCGCCAGGAAGAACGCGACCGAGGCGAATCGCATCTGGTAGATGTACACCATCAGGCTGGCGTTGGACGGCCAGTAGCGCCGTTCGCTCTGGAACGTCTGGATATCCATGACGAGGCCGGTGAAAGTCAGTACGGACGCGAAGGCGGCAACGGCGGAGACCGTGCCCTGCATGCCCTGGCCGATGATCTGGGCGATGATCTGGTGGGCGCCGATCGGTACGGCGAAAGCGGCGGCAACGTAAACGGCCTTCGTCGGCCCGTGCCGACCGGGAAGATCACGCCACAAGGCCCCCAGGAAGAACCCTCCGCCCACCCAGATCACATGCCAGTACAGGATTTCGAGCACCGCCTGCAGAAAGCCGTCGGCGCTTTCCGTCATCACGGCCCAGTCGTTGCTCTTGACGATGTCGACCCAATACATCAGTCCGGTGGCGGGGAGGCCGACGAAGCAGGCGATGAGTGCGCACCGGCACGCATTGCCCCACCACGTGGTCATGGGGCCGAACGCGAACGGTAGGTCAATGGGCCTGACCCCTTCCGGCAGGCACTGATCCAGCTGGTCGATTTCGCGTTCGATGGATTCCTTCGACGAGGCCTGTTCGGACGGAGATCCCGTGCCGGGTTCGTGCAGACGCAACTGGAGTTCCCGGTAGTGGCGCGCCAGGCGCAACCATTCCGATCGGTCCGTCCGCGAAATCACTTTGCCCAGGGGGGCATTGCCCTCAGCGGGCTGCTCCAGGACGGACTTGGACTTTCCTCGCGCCAGCAGGGCCCACGCCGCCAAGAGGCCCAGCATCAGCGTCGCGATGTAGCCGGAGAACCCGAAATACCACGCGAAATCGGGCACGACAACGACGGCGAAGAAAACCATCAGGAGGAACCTCTCCGCCTCGCTCGGCGTGAAGGAGTCGTCCTCGTGACGCTCGACCCTACAGACGCGGAGGACTCCCACCAGGGCCAGCGGCGTCAGGAGGACGATGATGCCCACCAGCGCTGCCAGTTCGTCGTGCGCGAACCACCACCACCACCACGAGTCGTACGCGGTGATCCGCTGCCCGGCATAGGTCGGCCACGCGGAGTCGGCGAGCCAGGTCCAGCGCTGCCAACTGCGGTCGAAGGCGAGGAAGGCCCAGAGCAGCGTCAGTCCCGCCGCCCCTGCTGCGGCACAGACCATCACCCACTGCGGCAGGCCCCTCCCGCTCAGGAACAGGAGGCGCTGCCCGCTGGAGATGACACCCAGGCAGCACACGAAGATCGGCACCGCATAGACCAACACCACCAGCCACGTGCCGGCACCGGAGATCTCGACGTCACTCGTGGGAAGCAGTCCGGATCGGGACAGCTCAGCGCTCGCGTGGAGGGCGACCACGCAGAGAGCGAGCACACATACGGCGACGAGCAGATACCTGCGCAGCTTGCCGAAGAAACACAGCATGACGCCGATGGACAAGAGTGAAAACAAGAAGACTACCGGCTGGTAGTCCCTCTTCCAGGAGAACCACGGATGAACGAAAAGATATAGATCATCGCTCATGTAGGCCACGAGACCGAGGAGCACCAGGATCAGCGCCCATGAGCGAAGCGCCCCGAGCGCCTCTTCCTCCACGGGAATCGGATGGCGTCCCAGGCCGCGTCGAAGCCGCCTGCCGGCAATGAGGGCGAGAGTACCCATGGCGATGGCCGCGAACGCCCCCGATGCACCTTCGGTGCCCAGCGCTTCCCAGATCTGTCCGGGCGATTCGGAGATCGCGGCCCATTGCTGCGCCGCAGGCGGCCGGAAAACGACGTCAGGAACCTCGTTCGGTTTCTTGTCGTACCAGCTCAGGTCGGTGCGGTCCGCACCGAAGGTCGGCGGCGGCGAAGCCGACATCGCGGCCGGCCCACCCAACCGTACGCGCACCTTCTCCCATGTCGCCTTGGCGAGACTGGGGGGAGGCCTCAGTTGGATCCTCCACTCGTTCCTCCCCACCGTCATCCGCCAGAGGCCCACGTCATAGGAGTCGAGTTGGTAAACCCAGTCGACGGCCTCGTAGTGAACGGTGACCCATTTTCCGGCGAGTTTTACCGAAAGCGGCTTCAATCGCGTTTCGTCGTCGTAGAACTGCTCTTCCGACTCGCCCCCTTTTCCCAGGAGGCAGCGCAGCGCGTCACGGTACAGAGGCGAACGCGTGTCGAGCAGCAGGTCAGCAGTCCGGTCCCAGGTCGCGGGGATCTTGATGTCCGTGACGCTGGTGAGCATGCTGAAGTCCTGGCCACGGTGGTCGAACTTCGCCGAGGTACTGACCTTCGCCCCGCTGAGCCGGTCAGGTCTGCAGGAGCCGGACCGAGGGGGATCGGCGGCTCGCGCCTCGCCCGCACCGCTCGGTGCCACGTACAGGGCCAGCAACAGCACGGGCAAGAGGAGCAGCACGGGCAGGATGTGACGCCTGAAATGGATCACCGCTCCAGGATCTTCTCCTCCAACCCCTCGCGGCTCCAGGCAGCACGGCGGAGCACGCCCAGGTTCACCTCGACGGCCGAGTCGGCGACGCTGCGGCGGCGGCAGGAGAGCCGTTGCCGCCCTGCGGGATCGGCATCCGGCGGCGGCCCTTCATTCGCCGGCGGCAGGGCAGGAGCGCGTGCCGGAGGGGAGCCGGCCGTCGGTCAGGAAGCCGTTCACGTACGCCTGCACGCAGGGCGAGGAGCCGTAGCCGGTGTGGCCGGCGCCCTTGTGGTCCAGGACCACGGCCGAGCCGAGGCGCTTCGCCGTCTCCTCCGTCCACCGGTACGGGGTCGCCGGGTCCCCGCGCGTGCCGACGAGCAGCATGCGCGGGGCGCCGGGGTCGTCGATCTTCCGTACGAAGTCGGTTCCGGCGGGGCGGCCGTAGCAGGAGAGCACGGTCATCAGCTGCCAAGGGCCGAAGATCTCCGAGGCCTCGCGGAACTGCGCTCGCAGGGCGGCGATCTCCTTCTCCACGGCCGCCGGGCCCGCCTTGTCGGCGCTCCGGTCGGGGTCGTCGGCGCAGTTCACGGCGGTGAGCGCGGCTTGTGCGTTGTCGGCGGGCACGAGGGCGTGGGTGCCGGTGCCGGGGTCCGTGCCGGGGCCCGTGCCGGGGTCCGTGCCGGGGCCCGTGCCGGGGTCCGTGCCGGCGGCGGACGGCTCCGTCGGGCCGCCGAGCTGGAGCAGCCCGAGGGGGTTGCCGTCCCTCTCGACCAGGGCGAGGCCGTTCGCGAGCGCGGGCCACATCCGCGTCGAGTAGAGGGCGCCGGCGATGGAGCCGACCACGTCCTGTCCGGTGAAGTACGAGCCGTCCTGTCCGACGAGCGGTTCGGCGTCGAGCCGCGCCACGAGGTCGTTGACCTCCTCCCTGGCGGTGCGGGTGTTGGTGCCGTACACGCAGCCCGTCCGGTGGGCGCACCAGGAGAGGAAGTCGTCCAGGGCATGCTGCTGGCCCTGCGCGGAGACGAGGGCCTGTTGGGTCAGGGGTTCGGTGAGGGTATCGACCCCGTCGAGGACCATCCGGCCGGTCTTGTGAGGGAATTGGGCGGCGTAGACGGCGCCGAGTCTGGTCCCGTAGGAGAAGCCGAGGTAGTTGAGCTTCCTGTCGCCGAGGGCCTGGCGGATCAGGTCCATGTCGCGGGACACGTTGACGGTGCCCACGTACGGCAGGACGGGGCCGGAGGAGAGCTCGCAGCGTTTGGCGACGGCCCGTAGGGCGGCCAGCTGCGAGGCCGCGTCCTGACCGGCTTCGGCGTCGGTTTCGAGCGAGCCGCCGCAGCTGACGGGCTCGCTGTGGCCCACGCCCCGCGGGTCGAAGGCCACGAGGTCGTAGTGCTCGCCGAGCTCGGCGAAGGTCTTGGAGTCGGCTGCGAGGCCGGCGATTCCGGGTGCGCCGGGCCCGCCGAAGTTGAGCAGCAGCGAGCCGAGCCGCTTGCCGCGGGGGCCGGTCGCCGGGATCTTGGCCACGGCCACCGTGATGGTGCCCTTGGCGGGACGGGCGGGGTCCAGCGGTACGCCGATCGTGCCGCAGCGCATGGCGTCGGGCACGGGGCGCTCGGGGCAGGGGCCCCACCGGATGCGGGGCCCGCCGGGGGCGGGAGCGGAGGCGGGGACGGCGGGGGCGGTCCCCAGGACGGCGAGGACGAGTGCGCAGGCCGCGCCGGCCGTGCCGCCGGTACGGGAACGGTGCACGACACCCTCCTCGGGCAAGCCCCCGAACCAGTCAGCCCACCATAAGCGCCCCCGCCCACCCCCGCCGCCCGAGCCCGCGGCCCCGGCCCACGCGGGCGGGAGTCCGAGAACGGGGGTCCGAGAGCGGGAGTCCGAGAGCGGGCCGTCATGCAGGTCGGTAGAGCTCCTCGATCTCCCGCGCGTAGTCCCGCGCGATCGCGTCCCGCTTCAGCTTCAGCGAGGGCGTGAGATGGCCCCGGGCCTCCGTGAATTCGCCCGGCAGCACCGCGAACCGCCGGATCGACTCCGCCCGGGACACCAGCTTGTTCGCCTCGTCCACCGCCCGTTGCAGGTCGGCGTGCAGTTCTTCGTCGCCCACCAGCTCCCTGATCGGCACGGCCGCCTTCTTCCGCATCTGCCGCCAGTGCGCCAGCCCCTCCGGCTCCAGCGTGATCAGCGCCGTGACGTACGGCCGGTTGTCGCCGATCACCATGCACTGGCCGACCAGCGGGTGCGCCCGAAGCCAGTCCTCCAGCGGGGCAGGGGCCACGTTCTTCCCGCCGGAGGTGATGATCAGGTCCTTCTTGCGGCCCGTGATCGTCAGGTACCCGTCCCCGTCCAGCTCGCCGATGTCCCCGGTCGCGAGCCAGCCGCCGCTGCGCGGGGCCTCGTACGCCGTGTTCCAGTACCCCGCGAACACGTGTCGGCCCCGCAGCAGCACTTCCCCGTCCTCCGCGATCCGCACCGCCGTGCCCGGCAGCGGCCAGCCCACCGTGCCGAGCCTGGGTTGCAGCGGTGGGGTGACGGTGCTGGCCCCGGTCGTCTCGGTGAGCCCGTACCCCTCGAAGACCTCGATCCCGGCGCCGGTGTAGAAGGCGGCGAGCCGCCGGCCGAGCGGTGAGCCGCCGCTCAGGACGTACCGCACGCGTCCGCCCAGGGCCGCCCGGATGCGCCGGTAGACGAGCGGGTCGTACAGCGCCCGGGCCGCGCGCAGGCCGAGGCCGGGTGTCCCGCCTTCGATGGTTTCCCCGTACCGCTGCGCGATCCGTGCGGCCCGGTCGAAGGACGCGGCCCGGCCCATCCGCTCGGCGGTGGCCCGGGCGGTGTTGTAGACCTTTTCCAGGACGTACGGGATGGCCAGCAGGAAGGTCGGCTGGAAGCCGGCGAGGTCGGCCAGCAGGTCTTCGGTCCGGATGCTCGGCGCGTGGCCGAGTTTGACCCGGGCCCTCATGCACCCCACGGCCACCATCCGCCCGAAGACGTGTGAGAGGGGGAGGAAGAGGAGGGTGGAGGCCGGGTCCTTGCTGACGGCCCTGAAGACGGGGTGCAGCAGCTCGACCGCGTTGTCGACCTCGGCGAAGAAGTTGGCGTGCGTGATCACACAGCCTTTGGGCTGCCCGGTGGTGCCGGAGGTGTACATGAGGGTGGCCACGGAGTCGGGCGTACGGGCGGCACGGCGCGCGTGCACCACGGCGTCGGGCAGGTGCTGTCCGGCCTTGACCAGCCGCGCCAGCGCACCCGTGTCGAACTCCCACAGGTGGGCCAGCCAGGGCAGGTGGGGCCGCTCAGCGCTGATCATCCGGGCCTGCACGGTGTCCTCGACGGCGCAGGCCACGGCGCCGGAGTCCTGAATGATCCAGCGCGCCTGGAGTGCGGACGAGGTCGGATAGATGGGTACGGTGACCAGCCCGGCGGCCCAGCCCGCGAAGTCGAGCAGCGTCCATTCGTAGGTGGTCCGAGCCATGATCGCCAACCGGTCTCCTTCCCGAAGTCCTTCGGCGATCAGCCCCTTGGCGACGGCCATCACCTCGCTCGCGAACTCGGCGGCGGTGACGTCCCGCCAGTGCCCGTCGCGCTCCTTGCGCGCGAGCACCGCCTCGCCGGGGGCTTCGCGGGCATTCTGGAAGGGGATGTCCCCGAGCGACCCGCTCCGCGGCACCCCGACCAGCGCGGGCACCTCCACTTCCCGCACCACCCCGCCGACGACGGTCATCAGGGGTTCGACCAGCTTCGGCTCGATCGGCTTCGGCTCGGCTTCCACGGCGCACTCCTCGGCTCGACTCCCGGGTTACCGCCGGTAATCTACGCACGGGTAACCCGGCTGACCAGCCCACGCACCGAGCGGGAACGAACCCGTGCGACTCCTCCACACGACCCGCACGCCCGGCCGGTGGCAGAACGGGTGGGCCGGTCAGCGCGCGCGGCGGGTGGTCAGGGTGTTCAGCAGGGCCGCGCCGCGGGACGCGTCGTCCACGGATATCGCGAAGTCCTTTCCCCCCGAGCGCACGACCAGGCACACCCCGCTGCGCAACATCACCGTCGTGCCCTGCCCGCCGATCCGGTAGCCCCAGCCGCCGACCTGCGCAGGGGTGCGGTGCTCGGCGCGCGCCCATTCGATGTCCCCGGCGGCCCAGCGGCGTACGGGCAGGCCGAACGGGCCGAAGGCCACCTCCAGGCCGTCCGCGGTGACCCGGGCCCGGACCGACGAACAGACCAGGGCCGCGACCGAAGCGAGGGAGAAGGGGAGGACCAGCGCCCACGGGAAGTCGATCAGTCCGCTCGCCGCGGCGAGTACGGCGGCCAGCGCCACCACCCCCGTCACCGCCGCCGTCAGCTGGAGCCACGGGTTCGACGTACGGGAGAGCCATACGCGCCGCTCACCGGCGGGAACGTCCATCCGCGGCCCCTCGTACGTCGATACCCCCGCTGGCGACGGGAGTCGACGGCTCGCCAGCCAGCCGGCCAGGCCCGCCAGCGCCGCCACCACACCGGTCAAAGCGACCCCGGCGTTCACCGAGTCCGCGTCCTGCCAGTCCGCGTGGTCCAGGTTCGCCCGCACGATGGACACCTGGGCCCCGGCCAGGAACACCCCGCCGCACAGCAGTCCGGCCGCCGCCCCGCGCCGCAGGTACACCGAGCCCACCGCGAGCCCGGCCCAGATCAGCGCGGGGAACAGCACCGCAGCCCACAGCGGCATCGAGCCGTCGGGCCGTCCGGATCCGCCGTCGAAGTGGGTCGCCAGGCGGTCCGGCAGCCGCCCGCTCGCCGCGAGCGGCAGCGCCACGAGTAAGACGAGGACCCCGGCCGCCCAGCCGGCGACCCCCCAGTCCGCTGCACTCCTTCGACCAGTACGGCCGTTCACGGCACCTCCTTGATCATTTCTATGAGATCGGCCCTGCTGTACCCCAGGCGCCCCGTCCACCACCAGCTCACGCACGCGCTCCACCAGCGCCGACCGCTGCTCGGCCCCGACGGCCACGGACACCCCGCGGCCCCGCCGGAATTCGAGCAGCCCTTCGTCGCGCAGGGCGCACAGGCCCCGTAGGACAGTCGGCCGCGCGCGACCTGCTGCGCTGGGCGGCCGAGGACGCCGTAGGCGGATGACGCACCCGGGACGGGCGTTAAATCGCCCGGCAGCGCCGGCCCGTGACACGGCACGTGAACCGCAGGGACATCGAGGCTCAAGCACGCGAAGCTCCTGGCGGACACGGGTGATCTCGGTCGAGAACCCGTCTACCAGGAGCTTCGTCGTTGCGCAGGCATGTCCAACTCGCCGTCAGCACCGCCAGCTTCAAGAGTCCTACTCAGTCCCGCCGCGGCCGGCGGGTGAGGTCATCGGCTCATCGGCTCAGTACAGCCGCGTACAGCTGGTGCGGGTGCAGACTTCCTCGGCCCGTGGGGTGATGTTCTCGTCGTACATCGCGATGTAGACCCGTTGAACGCCGCCCGACAGCGCGATCTGCAGCGATCCGCTGAAGGACTGGTTCGGCCCGCCCGCGTACGCCCACGGGCTGCAGATGGCGCTGGTCGTCACGTTGCCGTTCTCCCCCCAGGCGCAGACCATACGGGAGCCGCTCGCCGCGTGGACGACGCCGGACACGCTGGCGGAGTACCCGTCGGTGAAGTGGATCGTTCCGGATGTGGTGCTGTTGCCGTAGGCCATGCTGAAGGGCCTGTCCACGCTGTTCACGGTGGCTTGCGCCGGGGCGGCGAAACTGATGGCCGCCATCACGGCCGCACCCATCACCATCAGGGGCTTGCGCATGACTCTTCCTCTCCGTCGGACGAGCATGGAGCGAACAGGAGCTTCCGCCATGCTACTTGTGACCGGCCGTGAGCACGTCGCTACGCGCCTGCGGGTGCGATGTTCCGGCTTCATGGAGTAGCTCCGGCTCATGGCGGCGCCCCTCTTATGCGTATGCCTCCGGTCTGATGCGCGCGGGAGCACCCCGACGAGCGATCCACATGCCGCCGGGCCGTGGCTGCGTCCCGCCGAAACGGCCGGACGGCCAGCACGTCACCCCCGGAGGCCCGGCTCAGGCAGCCGCGCACACTTCGGGCGGGCAGTCGCGGCAGCGGCCCGGATGCGGGGCGCGGAAGGCGCGCTCGCAGCCGTCGCAGGTCTGGAAGGGGTCCGGCCGTCTCACCGGTCGCGCCACCGGGGCTGGTGGCAGGTGCGGCGGGAGCAGCGCGGTGAGGCGGTACGCGAGTACGGAGACCGGGCTGCGCATCGGCTCGGGGAGGTTCGCCGCCAAGGTCAGCCCGATGGCCTCGGGATCGACCCCGCGCTCCAGCCAGGTCGATACGTCGGGCGCGAGCCGCGCCACGTCCCGCTCGGCCAGCAGCAGCCGGTGGTCGTAGCGCCGCAACCCGGCGAGCAGTTCGACCGCCCCGGGGTGCAGCCGCTGCGGCGCGGGCTCGGCAGCCGGAGCCGGCTCGGCGGCCTGCTGCGGCTCCGGTACGGGACGGGGCACGGGCGCGGGCGCGGGTACGGGCTCCCGGCCCGGCGGGGGTGGTGGTGGCGGGTCGTCCGGGGCCGTGGCCCCGGGGTTGTTGTACGAGTAGGTCCGGGTCACCACCTGCCCGGTTACCAGCCGCTCTTGGCGTCGCTCCAGGTAGCCGTGCTCCTCCAGCTCCCGCAGGGCATTGCCGAGCCGGATCTCGCCCTCCGGGAACCGCTCGACGAGCGCCCTGATGCCGACGCGGGCCCCGTCGGGCAGCGACTGGATGTACGCGGCCACCCCGATCGCCACGGCCGACAGCTCACGGTGCTGGAGCAGGTGGTTGCCGACCACCGTGAAGTGACTCGCGTGCGGCGTGCTGACGTGGATGACACCGGATCGGGGGGTCCCGGCGGGAACACGGGACGAGGGGCGCGAGTGCGCGCTAGGGTGCTGAGAAGCCATGGGGAAGCAGCCACTTCCTAAGATGGTCAGGCCCTCGACCGGGATTCGCAGTCCCGCCGGGGGCCGTCTCATGTCTGCGGTTGTCGGGGCGAGCATATGCCCGCCAACCGGCGCGAAATCCAGCCCAGTTGGCACGGTTCACCCGACCGAGTTACGCGGCCCGGTGGGGTGGGGTTGGTTGGTTCTTTCCCCGGGTTCTTTGGTTCTTTATGCGTCTAAGCCCGCCGTGTCCCGGCCCCCCACGACGCGGCGCCGAGGGCCACCTCGGCCCACACGACCTTGCACGGGGCGGGCCCCTCCCTGACGCCCCACCGGTCCGCGAGTTCGCCGACCAGCACGAGCCCCCGCCCCGTGTCGCGGACCTCCGGGATGCGGTCGCCCCGGGCGTCCGTCACCTCGATGCACAGCACGCCCGCGGTGACGGTCATGGTCAGCCGGAAGTCCCGTCCGGGCACCCGCCCATGGGTCACGGCGTTCGCGACGAGCTCCGCGATGATCTGCGCCGGAACGTCCAACGGAAGCCCCCAGGAGCGCAGCTGTTCGACGGCGAGCAGCCGGCCGAGTCGGGCACCGCGCGGAGTGGCGGACAGCTGGGCATGAAAGTCGACGAGTTGAGAGATCACGTCACTCAGCGTGTCCGCCCGTGCGTACCGTGAGAAGGGAGGCCGCCCGTACGTCCCGCGTTTGTCCGGAGCTTGTCCAGCGCTGTCCTGGCTGTCCGGACCGACCGCCCGGGTAGGGGGCGCTGAGGACATCGGCTCGTCGGAGGTGGGTGCGCATGAGCGTGGACAGTGACGGTACGGAAGAACCCGGCTGGGATGTCGACCCGGAGGACGAACAGGGAGTAGCGGTGGTGGCCGCACTCGGCCGCCAGCTCAAGGCGTGGCGGGAGACTGCCGGGATGCGACCGGCGGACTTCGGGGCGGCGATCCAGTACGGGGAGGACCAGGTACGCAAGGTCGAGGCGGGCAAGCGCATCCCCCGCCCCGAGTACCTGGACAGGGCGGACGAGGTCCTCAACGCGGGCGGCAAGATCAAGGCGATGAAGGCGGACCTGGAACAGGTCCGCTACCCGAAGAAGGTGCGGGACTTGGCGAAGTTGGAACGCCGGGCAGCGGAGATCAGCGTGTACAGCACGCATGTCGTTCATGGGCTGCTGCAGACGGCGGACCATGCGCGGGCCCTCTTCGAGATGCGGCAGCCCGCGCACTCACAGGACGAGGTGGAGCGGTACACGGCCGCACGCGTGGCCCGACAGTCCGTCTTCGGCCGGGCACCCGCACCGGCGATCAGCTTCGTACACGAAGCGTCGGCACTGTGCCGCCCCATCGGGGGCACAATGGTGTGGCGCCATCAGCTCGAACGGCTTTTGGAGGTGGGGCAGATGCGGAACGTATCCCTCCAAGTCATGCCCACCAGCCGCGAGGCACATGCAGGCATGGACGGCGGTATCGAGATCCTGAAGTTCGAGGACGGCACCGCCGTAGGGCGTTCCGAGGGGGCGTTCAACGGGCGCCCGGTCTCCGACCCGAAGCGACTCCGAATCCTTGAGTTGCGCTATGGCATCATCCGGGCTGAGGCGCTCACGCCGCGGGAGTCGCGGGACTTCATCAAGGAACTGCTGGGAGAGACATGATCGACAATCCCGAGCTCGACTGGTTCAAGAGCAGCTACAGCAGCGGCAGCGAAGGCGACTCCTGCGTCGAGGTCGCCTGGTTCAAGAGCAGCTACAGCAGCAGCAGCAATGGTGAGGACTGTGTCGAGGTGGCTGCCACCCCCGGTGCGGTCCTGGTCCGGGACTCCAAGGACATCGAGCAGCCCCACCTGGCCTTCGGGCCGCACGCGTGGGCCGGGTTCGTGGCCCACGCGTCCGACATCTGACGACGGCCTTCAGACGCGGGTGCAGACGTGCACCGATTCGCTGTGCCCGCCCTCGCTGTGGACGATCCGCAGGACGTTGTCCTTGTAGGTCACCTTCAGCTGCTGGCCGTCGCCCGTGCCCTTCGCCTCCGGTGGCTTCCAGGGCAGGGAGACCGAGACGGTCTCCCCGACCGTCGCCGGGACGGTGAGGGCTTCGCCGCCGCTCAGCTTCTTCATTTCCTTGCCGTCCTGGAACACGTCGCAGCGCAGGTGCCCGCCGCGCAGAAGCCAGGATCCGGTCCAGGTGACCGGGGTGCCGTCGGCGTCCCAGACGAGGGTGAAGCCGCCGTTGCCGCCGGGCGGCGCGGTCACGGTGGCCGTCCCGTGCACGGTCTTGCTGCCGGGCGTGGTCGACTCGATCTTCCAGGCACCCCCGATGAAGGCATCGAAGGCGCGTTCGAGGGGGCCGGACTTGGACGGTGCCGGGCTCGGGGCCGCCGACGAGGCGGCGGCGCCCCCCGCGGCCGGGTCCGTGGCGGAGGCCGACGGCGTGCCGGGCAGGGCGTCCTTGCCCTTGCCGCCGCACGCCGCGACCAGCGAGGCGCCGACCCCGATGGCCAGGTAGCGCAGCGCGTTGCGCCGCCCGATCATCTGCGCCGCCGCGCGTATCTCCCGTACCGTCACCAGTCCCCCGAACAAGCTCAGTTGATCAACGGGGACCGACTATAGGACCTGCGCTCAGGTGGGCAGGTGGTGGACGCAGGTGTCGTAAATGTACGGTTCGAGATCGTGGTCCCGGTGGGCTATCTCCAGCATGGCCCTGCCGGTGCCCTTGCCGACCACGCCGTCGATCGTCAGCGGGAAGTTGTACGGATCACGGTGGGCTTCGCCCTGGAACCGCTTGATGGCCGCCTGCGTCTCCGGTCCATATCGGCCGTCTTCCTTGATCGGGCCCCAGTACCCGCCGTAGCGGTTGGCGAAGACCTGGGCGCACCAGACGCCCGGGCCGGAGGTCGAGTAGCCGTAGCCGATGTAAGGGGCGTTCGAGGCGGCCTGCGCGGTACCGGAGAAAGTGGCCACCAGGGTCACGGCAGCACCAATTCCGGCCAACATCCGCCGCGTGTCGCGAAGGTTCATGTGCAATATCCCCGTATTAGCATGTACATGACCCGTGGATTCTAGCCATGTCCATCGTTCAACTCACCAGGGGACACATGTCGTTCGATGCGGAGTGGGCCCAGCACAAGGCCGCCGTCTTGGCACGGCAGTCACCCGACATGCGACTCAACCACGTACCCGCCGACGCCGGCGGTTCGGGGAGCCCGGCCGGGAGCCTGGTGGCCGGGGCCCAGTCCATCAACGGCAACGCGAACCTGCTGATCGAGATCGCCGCGCTCCTCCACGAGGGCCGGCCCGACGGCGACGCGAGCACCATGGCCCGGGCGCCGCGCGCGCACGCCGACGTCTCCGCGGAGGCCCTGCGCTTCGCCCGCTTCGCCGACGACCAGTTCAAGGACACGATCAGCCTGTTCGCCGCCCTCGCCACCAAGCTCAAGACCACCGGCACCAACTTCGCCCAGGTGGACGACGGAACCGCCCGATCCTTCCTCGACCAGCTCCTCGACGGGGGCCAGTACTTGACTCCTCCCCCCTCCTGAAGGAAGGGGGATTCCTAGCTCACTTCGCCTGGCACCTAGCAGGTGGCAGGGCTTACAAGATCGGCACTAGCCGGGTTGAGACCAGCCCGGACGAGCATCACGCGGGCGGAGTTGGCCGACGCCGGCGGTTCTGCACACCCAACGACACCGGCCCCACTCCGCTTCCAAAGCGGTACGGGCGGTGGACGACAGACGCAACCGGTAGGTGTACCGGGCGTGCCCGGACACCTCTTCGGCTGCCGCTGCTGTCGTCACGATCGAAACCTAATACCCGCCACTGACAACGGAAGAGAGCGCAGGTCAGAACAGATGCGCAGAGAACTCCCCCGCTTCGCGGCTCCGAACCAAGGACCCATTCCTCCCCGCCCTAAAGGGCGGAGCCTCCTGGGAGAAATCAGGTGAGCCTGAGCCACCGCAAGGACGTCGAGTTCCTGGAGGAGTGCAACCCGGCGCTTGTCGAACGCAACGCCGCCGAGTTCAAGCGCCTGCGCGATCTGCTGGTGCAGGCCGAGGAGCCCGCCCGCCGCGCCGAGACCGGTACGGAATGGCACAGCGACGGCAGCCACACGTACACCTCACGCCTGTCGGAGGCCCGCCAGCTCGTGGTCCACATGGCCGAGGGGTTCGACAAGGCCGCGAGCGCCCTGCACGCGTACGCGGCGGCCCTGACGACCGCCAAGTCCCACTACGGGAACGGCAAGCGCACCGAACGCAAGCTCGCCGCGCTCATCGCCACCAAGGGCACCGCGATCACGCGCACGGCCCAGGAGGCGGAGCCCATGTGCCAGTGGGAGGACATGCGGGCCACCACCGGGGTGATGGACTTCTTCGCCGAGATCACCATGGACGTGGACGACATCCGCGACGAGGCCAACCGGCTGCACGACGACGCGGGCGGCAGCTTCTACCTGGCCAAGACGGCCGAGCAGGAGGCGCGCAGCGTCTGCGTCCACGCGCTGAAGCAGGCGTACGAGCTGCTGCCCGAGTTCAAGCTGAAGGGCACCGCCGGCCGGGTCGACGTCTACGCGGCCATGGCCGACATCCGCCGCGAGGCGGCCGAGGCCCGCACCAACCCCCTGACCGCCCTGCCGGGCAGCGGCCCGAAGAAGGACATGACCGCGCCGTTCGGCAACGACCCGGTCTCCCCCGAACTGCGCGACATCCGGATGCGGGTGGCGAGTCTGCCCGAGGCGGACGACAACTACTGGGACCCACCGCAGTCCGACGAGGGCCGCGCCGAATGGATCCGCAACAACAAGGAGATCCTGCGCGCGGCGGCCCAGCGCGCCGGTCTGCCGGAGGAGATGGTCGCAGGCATCGCCTGGAAGGAGGTCGGCGGGCAGCCGGGCATCTTCGACGACGGCGTGGACTTCTTCCGCCAGGCCGCCGACGCCCCGTGGGGCCTGAGCCCCGTCACGCCCGAGAACCTGCCGGACCGGGCGGGCGGCAAACCCGACGAGACCTCCTTCGGGCCGATCGCCGTCCAGCTGCGGCGCGGGGCCGAGGTACTCGGCTACGACCCGGAGCACCTCACCGAACAGCAGCGCAACGTGGTGAAGTCCGCACTCCAGGACCCGAAGCAGAACGCCTTCATCGCAGCCGGCTTCCTGGCCCAGATCAAGGAGGAGACGGGTTACGCGAACGTCCCGGCGGACCAGCTGACCGAAGCCCAGATGCAGGAGATCGCCGCCCGCTACAACGGCGGCCCGTACTGGGAGTCGAAGAAGGCCCAGGACTACGGCGATGATTTCCGCAACAACCTCGGCAACGTGAAGGACGCAATGCGATGACGTACGGGCGTGAGAGCATCGACCTGCCCGAGGACCGGGGCTGCCTCCAGTGGGTGCTGTGCGTTCCGCTGGCGCTCATCTACCTGCCCGCGGTGTACATCTGCGTCCTCATGCTGACGGCGGACCCGATCGCCCCTGAAGACCACCGCACGCGCGACGACATCCACGCGATGGGCGCCGTCGCGCTGTGCATCAGCTTCGCCGGGCTGCTGCTCTCGCTCCTCCCGGTGTACCGCCGGACGATGAGCCGCTGGTGGTTCGCCGTACCCCTCGTCCTCGCCGCGACCGCCTACTTCCGCGGGGTATCCCTGGGCTGAGCCGTCTCAGGCGGGCGTGGCCGTACCGTTCGTGCTGATGTCGAATGCCCGCCCGAGGCCAAGCCTGGCGTCCCCGACTTCCGTATCGCTGGCGGATTCGCCGGCGACCCGGGCCGAGGACTGCACTCGGTGCCCCTTGACGGATCCGCTGACCGAGCAGTCCGCGAACGAGCTGTACCAGACCTTGCCTGGGTCGATGACGACCTGCCGCCATGGCCCCGCATGCAACGGGCATGTTCCGTAGTCCCCGCTCACGACGGGCTTCACGGACACCGTGACGACCAGCTGGGTGGCGCCCGCGTTCCTCAGCATGACACCGAACTGGGCCGCTCCCGTCCCGCTAGCCGCCTGGGTGCAGGGCTGCATGTCGATGTTGATGACGCTGGTCGGGAGCCATCTGGTCGTGCAGGCCACGTCCTTGGACGGATACGGGGAACTCGCCGTAGCTGACCGGCGCGTCGGCCCCGTCGACGGCGCGGGCGCCGGGGCCGGAGTACCCCCGGTGGAGACGGTCTGCCCGGCGTTGCCCGTGTTCGGTGACGCAGGCGGGGTGGACGGTGCGGTGGCGGAGGCGCTGGGTGAGGTCGGGGTCGGGGACACCGCGCCGGACTCGGCCGGGCGGGCACTGTCGACGTTCTCGGTCCTCAGCAGGCCGTACTGCATGGCCAGGATCGTCGTCGGCACGGCGATCACCGCAACGGCGCCGCCGACGGCAAGGGCAAGCTTTCGGCCCGATAACGCCCGTCCGCGCTGCCCGGACGGTATCGTCTCGCCTGGCGCGCCGCCGGACTCACCGGAACCCGGCGGGTACACGTTGAGGTTGTAGACGTTGCCGCCTTGGGCGATGTTCTGCACCCCGCCGTCGTGGGCGGCATTGTTCTGGCTACCGGGCTGGTCGGGCGTGCTCACCGCCGCGGCCGGCCGGCGTCGCCGACGATGATGTCGCCGCTCTGGGTGATGTTCTGGATCCCGCCCCCGTACGCCGTGTTGTTCTGTACGAAGGTCTGCTGGGCCGCCGGCAGCTCGCCCTCGACGCGGTCGATCAGCTCGCCGAGCTCGGCCGCGAGCTCGGGCTGCTCCTCCAGGAGGTCCTTCAGTCGGCCACGCCACTCCGCCTGGAGGTCGCGTCGGACGGACTCCAGCTCCTGAGGGGAGGCCGCCCGGCTCACTTCCACGGCAAGGCGGTCGAGCCGGCCGGCCGTTGCCTGTTCGGTCTGCGGGTTCCCACGTCCCAGGAGCCGGGAGAAGCCGGACCGCGTCGTCTGCCATGCATCCGTCGCGGCCGCGCTCACCAGAGCCGCGCCGCCCGATGCAGCCAGCATCTCCAGAGTTTCCGACAGCACCCTGTTCCTCCCGGTGACCGGCGTTCGCGGGTGAACTGCCCGCGAGAGCAGACAAGTTAATGCATCATCAGCGTCGGTGCGAACGGCCCTGACCGGTAAAACGCACCGCAGCCCCCGGCCGACTGGACGGGGGCTGCGGCGGGGGCTGCGGGCGGCCGGAGCCGTCAGGCGGCGACGGCGACCGGGACGCGCTCCTCCAGCGGGGAGGACGACGCGGTCTCGTAGGCCTTCTTGTCCAGGATTCCCTCGCGGGCCGCGACAACGACCGGAACCAGGGCCTGCCCGGCGACGTTCGTGGCGGTGCGCATCATGTCCAGGATCGGGTCGATCGCCATCAGCAGGCCGACGCCCTCCAGGGGCAGGCCCAGGGTGGAGAGGGTGAGCGTCAGCATGACGGTGGCGCCCGTCAGACCGGCCGTGGCGGCCGAACCGACCACCGAGACGAAGGCGATCAGCAGGTAGTCGGTGATCGTCAGCTGCACGTCGAAGATCTGCGCGATGAAGATCGCGGCGAGCGCCGGGTAGATCGCGGCGCAGCCGTCCATTTTCGTGGTCGCCCCGAACGGGACGGCGAAGGAGGCGTACTCCTTCGGGACGCCGAGCCGCTCGGTGACCTTCTGGGTCACCGGCATGGTGCCGACCGAGGAGCGGGAGACGAAGGCCAGCTGGATCGCGGGCCACGCGCCCTTGAAGAACTGGATCGGGTTGACCTTGGCGACCGTCGCGAGCAGCAGCGGGTAGACGCCGAACATCACGAGCGCCGAGCCGACGTAGACGTCCGCGGTGAAGGTCGCGTACTTGCCGATGAGCTCCCAGCCGTACGAGGCGATCGCGGTGCCGATCAGTCCGACGGTGCCGATCGGGGCGAGGCGGATGACCCACCACAGGGCCTTCTGGAGCAGCTCCAGGACGGATTCGGCGACGTTCAGGACCGGCTGCGCCTTGCTGCCCAACTGGAGGGCGGCGATACCGGCGACGGCGGCGAGGAAGACGATCTGGAGCACGTTCAGCTCGGTGAAGGGCGTGATGACGTCCTTCGGCACGATGCCGGTCAGGAAGTCGAGCCAGGAGCCGGTGCGCTTGGGCAGTTTGCCGTCCTGCGGGGTGAGGCCGGTGCCGGCGCCCGGGTTGGTCAGCAGGCCGATCGCGAGGCCGATGCCGACGGCGATCAGCGAAGTGATCATGAACCAGAGCAGCGTGCGGGAGGCGAGCCGGGCGGCGTTGTTCACCTTCCGCAGGTTGGTGATCGACACCAGGATCGCGAAGAAGACGAGGGGGGCCACGGCCAGCTTCAGCAGCTGGACGAAGATGTCGCCGATCTGTTCGAGGGTGGTGGCGAGCCAGCTGACGTCCTGGCTGCGGGCGAGCCAGCCGAACAGGACGCCGAGCACGAGGCCGGTGACGATCTGGGCCCAGAACGGGAACTTGAAGGAGGCCTTGGCGGGGGCCTGAGGGGTCGCGGACACGGACACACTCCGGGGGTGATGCGCAAAGAGAGCTGCAGAGGGGAAGAAGGGCGCGGGATCAGCGACAGCCACAACAGGCCGCGGACACACGGCGGCAGAGGTCGACGTGCAGGCGCGCCACGAGCAGAACGCTCGTGGTCATTTCGTGCGCAACTGTGGTCAACATGTTTAACACGCTAACACTTTCCCTTTGAGGATCTCAAAGGTGCACTTTGAGCCAGGGGTGCACGGGAGCGCCACCCCCCTCCCGGAAAACGCCACCGCCCCAGCACACGGGGGGCTTTCCCGGTACTGGGGCGGTTCGATGTGTGAGGAAGCCAACAGGCCGCGGCTGGCCCGGGCGGGCCTTAGCAGGCCTTGGTGGGCCCTTGGCGGAGCCTTACGCGCTCACGCGCGCGCGGCGTCGTCGGCCGCGTCCTCCTGGGAGCGGTTCGCGGCGAGCCGCTCCTTCGCGCCCGCGACGCGGCCGGAGATCTGCTCGGACATCTCGTCGCGCTGCTTGCGCAGCAGTACGAAGGAGAGCGGCGCGGAGAGCACGAGGGCGAGCAGCACGACCCAGGCGAAGTTGGCGTCACCGAGGCCCGCGGGCATCCAGCCCACGTTGACCAGGACGGCGACCAGGACGAGGCATCCGACGAAGATGCCCAGGCGCATCGCGGTGTAGCGGATCGTCGCGCTCGGCTTGAGGGACACGGTGACCCCTTCTCTCTCGTCGGTACGTCGTCACGTGCCCGTCCAGTGAAGCACGCCGGACCCCGGACCGGGCCCGGCGGGGTCACCCGAGCGGGGGTCGGTAGGGCCCGGCGGGGCTCCGCGGAGCCCCGCGGGCGTCAGTGCAGCGGCAGCAGCATCGTGATGTCGTCGCGGTCGTCGCCGGGGGCCACCCGGATCGCGTCCGGGACGCGGCCGACCTCCTTGTAGCCGCAGGCCGCGTAGAAGTGTTCGAGACCCATGCCGCCGCGACAACCGAGCCGGATCGCCTCGACGCCGTCGAACGAGCGCGCGGCGCCGGCCACGGCCTCCATCAGCGCCCGACCGGCCCCCCGGCCCTGGAGGCCGGGGCTGACCATGACGGTGTAGGCCCAGACCCAGTGCCGCTGGAGCCGGTGTGCGTTGAACGCGAGGAACGCGACGGCCAGGACCCGCCCGTCGGCGTCGCGGCCGACGACCAGTCGGTGGCGCCCTTCGGCCATCGCCACGAGGTGCTTGACCAGCTCGGGCCGGACGTCATCGGCGGTGACGGGCGGCACGAACCCGACGGCGCCGCCGGCGTTGGAGACCTCGGTCCAGAGCTCGACGATGCCGTCGCGCAGCGCGGGGTCGACCACCGGATCGACCGTAAAGGTAAGGGTCATGATGGAAGATTATCTATTACACGCCGCCTCGGCAACGAGAATCGAGAACGCGGGGCGACATGCGCAAGGCCCCGGTCCGCGGGGGACCGGGGCCTTGCGCACCTGCTGTTGACGCGTCAGACGCGCATCGCCTGCGGGGACTCGCGCAGACCCGCGTCCGGGCCGGGGTACTCGCGGATGACCTCGTAGCGCGTGTTGCGCTCGACCGGGCGGAAGCCCGCCTCGCGGATCAGTTCCAGCAGGTCGTCGCGGCCCAGCTTGTTCGGGGTGCCGTAGTTGTCCGCGTCGTGCGTGATCTTGTACTCGACCACCGAGCCGTCCATGTCGTCCGCACCGTGCTGCAGCGCGAGCTGGGCGGTCTGCACGCCGTGCATCACCCAGAACACCTTGACGTGCTGCACGTTGTCGAACAGCAGCCGCGAGACCGCGAAGGTCTTCAGCGCCTCGGCTCCCGTCGCCATCGTCGTCCGCGCCTGGAGCCGGTTGCGGACCTTGCCGTCCTTCACGTCCACGAAGTCGTGCTGGTAGCGCAGCGGGATGAAGACCTGGAAGCCCCCGGTCTCGTCCTGGAGCTCGCGCAGCCGCAGTACGTGGTCCACGCGGTGGCGCGGCTCCTCGATGTGCCCGTACAGCATCGTGCTCGGGGTCTTGAGACCCTTCTCGTGCGCGAGCCGGTGGATGCGCGACCAGTCCTCCCAGTGGGTGCGGTGGTCGACGATGTGCTGGCGGACCTCCCAGTCGAAGATCTCCGCGCCACCGCCGGTGAGCGACTCCAGACCGGCCTCGATCAGCTCGTCCAGGATATCGGAGGCCGACATCCCGGAGATCGTCTCGAAGTGGTGGATCTCGGTCGCCGTGAACGCCTTCAGCGAGACGTTCGGCAGCGCCTCCTTCAGCGCGGAGAGCGAACGCGGGTAGTACCGCCACGGCAGGCTCGGGTGCAGGCCGTTGACGATGTGCAGCTCGGTGAGGTTCTCGTTCTCCATGGCCTTGGCCAGGCGCACGGCCTCCTCGATGCGCATCGTGTACGCGTCCTTCTCGCCCGGCTTGCGCTGGAACGAGCAGTACGCGCACGACGCGGTGCACACGTTCGTCATGTTGAGGTGGCGGTTCACGTTGAAGTGGACGACGTCGCCGTTCTTGCGCGTGCGCACCTCGTGGGCGAGACCGCCGAGCCAGGCCAGGTCGTCGGACTCGTAGAGGGCGATGCCGTCCTCACGGGTCAGCCGCTCCCCGGAGCGAACCTTCTCCTCCAGCTCGCGCTTGAGCCCTACATCTTTGATAGATGCAGTCATCGGCCGGCCGCCTCCTCTGTGTCCTGCCTGTCCGCACTGCCCTGTACGGACAGTCCTTGCCCAACCCCGCAACCGTACTCTTAGCGCTCCTCGGGCAGCTCCCCGACCCGGTTCTCCCACTTCGTGGAGAGCACGATGGTGGTGCGGGTACGGGAGACGCCCTTGGTCCCGGAGAGCTTCCGGATGATCTTCTCCAGCCCGTCCACGTCGCTGGCCCGCACCTTCAGCATGAAGGAGTCGTCACCGGCGATGAACCAGCAGTCCTCGATCTCCGCCAGGTCGCGCAGTCGCCGGGCCACGTCCTCGTGGTCGGCGGCGTCGGAGAGGGAGATGCCGATGAGCGCCGTGACGCCGAGGCCGAGCGAGGCCGCGTCCACGGTCGCGCGGTAGCCGGTGATGACGCCGGCCGTTTCGAGCCGGTTGATCCGGTCGGTGACGCTGGGGCCGGAGAGGCCCACGAGCCGGCCCAGCTCCGCGTACGAGGCACGTCCGTTCTCCCGGAGTGCCTGGATGAGCTGCCTATCCACCGCGTCCATATACCTGGAGCCTTCCATTATTCGGCGATCCCGCAAGTTTACGTATAGAATCAAAGGCGCACAGGGTCAACACCCTGTGAATCTTTCAACAGATCAATGAGATCTGACGAGCATCAGGAGTGGTTCACCGTGTACACGATCGAGATGGCCTACGCGCACATGCGACAGCTCCAGGAGCTGGCCAACCGATCCCGCACTGACCAGCCCGCCGCCGCCCACCGCGTCGACAAGACCCGCAAGCCGCACACCGCCAAGAAGCGCTAGGCACCGCTTGCCTCCCGGGGAGTGCGGGAGCCACCGAGCTCCCCCTCCCACCGGCGGTACAGCCGGTGCGGCACCCCTGCCGCATCCAGCACCCGCCCCGCGACGAAATCCACCAGGTCTTGGATGTGCGTCGCCCCCGAGTAGAACGCCGGAGAGGCGGGCAGCACCACTGCGCCCGCCTCGTCCAGCGTCACCAGGTGTTTCAACGTCTGCCCGTTCAGCGGGGTCTCCCGCACCGCGACCACCAGTCGCCGCCGCTCCTTGAGCGTCACGCTCGCGACGCGCTGGAGCAGGTCCTTCGACAGCCCGAGCGCCACCCCCGCCACACAGGCCGTGGACGCCGGCACGATCAGCATCCCCTTCACCGGGTACGAGCCCGAGCTCGGCCCGGCGGCCAGGTCGCCGGCACCCCAGTAGCGGACGTCGTCCAATTCCGGCCGTGCGAAGGTCGCCGGTTTGCCGTCCGCCCCGTGCTCCAACCAGGTGGTGAGATCGTCCCGCCAGTGCGCGTCGCGGAAGGCGATCCCCGTCTCGTCGAGCAGGGTCAGCCGCGACGCCCGGCTGACCACCAGGTCCACGCTCTCCCCCGCCGCCAGCAGCCCGCGGATCACCGCGGCCGCGTACGGCGTCCCGGACGCCCCGGAAACCCCGACCACCCACGGGGTGCGCTTGCCGTCAGTCATGACTCCGAGACTATCCGGCCACACCGGGCAGGGTGCGGGTCAGGTGACGCTCGGGTCCACGGGAAGGGCGCTCGTGTCGATCCGCAGCTTGCCGATGCCGGTGTCGACGGTGACCGTTTCGCCGTACGGGACGGTGTCCCGGCCCCGGTAACCGTCCGGCCCCGGGTTCCACAGCGTCACGCAGTGCGCCCGGTACGGGTCGAAGACCAGGTAGTGCGGGATGCCGCGCCGAGCGTAGGCCTGGTCCTTGACCACGTAGTCGTTGCGGACGCTGCTGGGGGACACGACCTCGACGGTGAGCTCGATCAGATCCGGCGGGTAGGCGCTGAGGTACCGGTCCGCCTCCGTGGCGGGGACCACCGCGAGGTCCGGGCAGAACTCGTTGTCACCGTCGATCGGCACCGCGACATCGCTGATGAATCCCCACTCCGCCGCCAGCTGCGCTTCCAACGCGTTCCACAGCAGCCGAATGGTCCTGGCGTGGTGGGGCTTTACCGGACTCATCACGATGTTGCCCTCGACAATCTCCGTCCGGTAGCCCGGGAACATGCCCTCGAACCGGCTGAGCTGTGAGTGCAGGCGGTCGCTCTCCGAGATGGTCACGTCGGCCTCCCTGTCCATGCACTCGATGGTAGGCCGCACCGCATCTAGAGGGTCAGACCCCGAACGGCAAGATCGAGCAGGGAACACACGAAGAGGGCGATGCCGATGAAGCCGTTGACCGTGAAGAAGGCACGATTCAGCCGGGACAGGTCGTGCGGCGTCACGATCGTGTGCTCGTAGAGGAAGGCCGCCACGACGAGCGCCAGGCCGCACCAGAAGAAGGCGCCCGCGTCCATCGCGACGGCGTACCAGACCAGCAGGCCGGTGGTGACGACGTGCGCGCCGCGGGCCCCCCACAGGGCCGCCGGAACACCGAAGCGGGCGGGGACCGACTTGACGCCGTCCGCCCGGTCCGCGGCCACGTCCTGGCACGCGAAGATCAGGTCGAAGCCGCCGATCCACACGCCCACCGCGAGGCCGAGGATCACCGCGTCCCAGGACCACGTGCCGGTGATCGCCAGCCAGGCCCCGACGGGGCCCATGGCCTGCGCCAGGCCCAGGATCGCGTGCGGGAAGTTCGTGAACCGCTTGCCGTACGGATACACCACCATCGGGATCACCGCGACCGGCGCCAGCGCCAGGCACAGCGGGTTCAGCAGGGCCGCCGAGCCGAGGAAGACGGCCAGCGCGATCCCGGCCCCGGTCCACGCCGAGCGCACGGACACCGCGCCCGTGACGAGCTCCCGCCCGGCGGTGCGCGGGTTACGGGCGTCTATCTCGCGGTCGATGATCCGGTTGGCGGCCATCGCGAAGGTCCGCAGCCCCACCATGCAGACGGTGACGAGCAGCAGCTCGGTCCAGTGCATGGTCCGGTCCAGCTGGAACATGGCGGTCAGGGCCGCGATGTAGGCGAAGGGCAGCGCGAAGACCGAGTGCTCGATCATCACGAGCCGGAGGAACGCCTTCACCTTGCCGGTCGGCTGCGGCACCGGGCCGGGCCCGATCACCCCGTCGGCGGTCGCCATCATGCGAGGCTGCTCCGGAACTCTTCGATGTCGGCCAGCAGCTCCGCGGTGGGGAGCGGGCCGAGCTCCAGGGTCCGGGGGGCGCCGTCGTGGCCCTCCGGCGGGGTGACGTGCGCGGTGAGCTGCCAGGTGTCGGCAGCCGGGCGGGCGTCCAGGCGCAGGAAGTTCCCCGCCTCGGCGGTGAACGGCCCGCCGGCGGCCAGGGCCCGCTGGAGCTGCTCCGCGAAGTCGTCCGCCTCGATGTCCCGCGCGCCGGGCAGCTCGAAGCCGTCGCCCTCGCCGTCCGCGTCGTCGAGCATCAGCGCCCAGATGTTGCCGGGCCCCGCGAACTCCTCCGGCGAGACGCCGGCTTGTTCGGCTGCCAGCCGGACGCCCGGGTCCGCCGGGTCGAGTTCCGGGCGTACCAGGGCCACGTAGACGTCGCCGGCGCCGAGGAAGAGCTCAGGGCCCCCCACTCCGATCGGGCTCACAGGCCGTACTCCTTCCAGCGGCGGTCCACCAAGGCCGCGGTCGCCGGGTCGGACTCCACCATGTCGGGCCAGCCGCCGTCGCGGGTGTAGCCCTCCTCGGGGAGTTTCTTCGTCGCGTCGATGCCCGCCTTGCCGCCCCAGAACTGCTGGTACGAGGCGTGGTCGAGGTGGTCGACCGGACCCTCCACGACCGTGAGGTCGCGGGAGTAGTCCGTGTTGCCGAGGGCCCGCCAGGACACCTCGTGCAGGTCGTGGACGTCGCAGTCCTTGTCCACCACGATGATCAGCTTGGTCAGCGACATCATGTGGGCGCCCCAGATGGCGTGCATGACCTTCTGCGCGTGCTTCGGGTACTTCTTGTCGATCGAGACGATCGCGCAGTTGTGGAAACCGCCGGACTCGGGGAGGTGGTAGTCCACGATGTCCGGAATGATGATCTTCAGCAGGGGCAGGAAGAACCGCTCCGTCGCGCGGCCCAGCGGACCGTCCTCGGTCGGCGGCCGGCCGACCACGATCGACTGGATCAGCGGGCGCTTGCGCATGGTCACGCAGTCGATCTTCAGCGCGGGGAAGGGTTCCTGCGGGGTGTAGAAGCCGGTGTGGTCGCCGAAGGGGCCTTCCGGCAGCATCTCGCCCGGCTCCAGCCAGCCTTCGATGACGACCTCGGCGTTGGCGGGAACCTGGAGCGGAACGGTCTTGCAGTCGACCATCTCGATCCGCTTGCCCGCGACGAACCCGGCGAAGAGGTACTCGTCGATGTCGCCGGGCAGCGGCGCGGTGGACGCGTACGTCACGGCCGGCGGGCAGCCGAAGGCGATCGCGACCGGCAGCCGCTCGCCGCGCTGGGCGGCGACCGCATAGTGGTTGCGGCTGTCCTTGTGGATCTGCCAGTGCATCCCGATGGTGCGCTTGTCGTGACGCTGGAGGCGGTAGAGGCCGAGGTTGCGCACCCCCGTCTCGGGGTGCTTGGTGTGCGTCAGGCCGAGGTTGAAGAAGGACCCGCCGTCCTTGGGCCAGGTGAAGAGGGCCGGCAGCTGGTCCAGGTCCACGTCGTCGCCGGTGAGCACGACCTCCTGGACGGGCGCGGCGTCGCCCTTCACCTTCTTCGGCGGCACGTGCACCATCGAGCCGAGCTTGCCGAAGGCCTCGCGGACGCCGATGAAGCCCTGCGGCAGCTCCGGCTTGAGCAGGCCGCCGATCTTCTCGCTGATCTCGCCGTACGACTTCAGGCCGAGGGCCTTGAGGAGGCGGCGGTCGGTGCCGAAGACGTTCATGGCCAGCGGCATCGCCGAGCCCTTGACGTTCTCGAAGAGCAACGCGGGCCCGCCCGCCTTGTTCACTCTGTCGACGATCTCCCCGACCTCCAGGTACGGGTCGACTTCGGCCTTGATGCGCTTGAGGTCGCCCTCTCGCTCCAGAGCCCGGAGCAGCGAGCGGAGATCGTCGTAAGCCATAGGGGCCAGTATCCGTCACCGACTAACCTGGGAGCGTCACCGGGGCCCGAGGCGGGTCCTCCGCCACTGTCTGGGAGTCGGTCCCCCACCGTGCTGCGCTATCTGCCGTTCCTGCTGGTCATCGCACTGACCATCTACGCCTTCATCGACTGCCTGAACACCCCCGAGGAGGAGGTCAAGCACCTCCCCAAGGTGGTCTGGGTGATCATCATCCTGCTCTTCTCCATCGTCGGACCGGTGGTGTGGCTGGCCGCCGGCAAGCAGCGGTCCCCGGCCGGCGGCGGCCGGGCGCGTCGGACGCAGTGGGTTGCGCCCGACGACAACCCGGAGTTCCTGCGGTCCCTCGGCGAGGAGCGCGACAAGAACCGCGACAAGAACAAGGATGGGGACGGGGACAAGGGCTGAGGGCTACGGCGACCGGGGAGCCATTCCCACCGGGGCCGCTCTCACCGGAGCCGTTCCCACCGGGGTCGCTCTCACCGGGCCCACGGAAGGACGCGGGTGCCCTCCTCTCCCGGGACCGTCACCACGCCGTCCGCCCGCATGGCGACGTACGCCTCGAAGGATTCCTGCGCGTGGACCGAGCGCAGCACCTCCGGCGGGAGGACGAGGGTCTGGCCCGCGCTGACCTCCTCGGTGCGGCCGGCCGAGGTGACCTTCAACGCGCCGGCGACGACCGTCCAGACCTGTTCGCGGTCGACGGAGTGCTCGGGGCCTTTGGATCCGGCCGCCATCGCGACGTGCCAGGTGCTGAGCTCGGTGCTGCCCCGGCTGGGGGCGCCCAGGCCGGTCATGACGGCGTTGGGGGTCTCGGTGACATGGTCGGGCGAGGCGGGGATGACGTGCATGGAGGGCTCCTGAGTCAAGTAGCTTTACTTGCAGCGAGTAAAGCAGGTTGACTCAGGCGTGTCACCATGTTTTCCGTGACCAGAAACGACGACTCCGACATCGAGCTGGGCTTCCTGCTCGGCCTCGGCTTCCAGCTCCTGATCGGCGAGTTCACCCGCCGCCTCGACGAGGCCGGGTACGCGGACCTCAGGCCCGTGCATGGCATGGCCTTCCAGGCACTCAAGGGCTCCGGAGCCACGGCGACCGAGCTCGCCGAGCACCTCGGAGTGACCAAACAGGCCGCCGGTCAGATCGTGGACGACCTGGAGAGGCGGGGGTACGTGCGGCGCGAGCCCCACCCGGAGGGCGGCCGGCGCAAGCTGGTGGTCCTGACCCGCGCCGCGCACGACCACCTGGCCGTCGCCGGGCGGACCCTGCACGCACTGGAAGCGGAGCTGGGCGCCGACGTCGACCTCACCACCCTGCGCACCGAGCTGACCCGTCTGGTGCGCACGCTGGCCGGAGAGGGGAGCCTGCCCCCGCTGCGGCCCGTCTGGTGATCCGAACGGCGCCGGGACCAGGGCGGCCACGACGCTCCACCAGGCCGCTCCCGAGCAGTACCGGTGGACCTTCGAGCTGCGCCGCACCCCGCGGCAGACGTTGGAGCTGTACTTCTTCTTCGGCGACCCGAACGCGCGCAGCGCCTACGTCCTGGCGAAGGACGCGTAGGAGGCCCGCAGCTCCGCCCAGCGGGCGTCCGTCCACCGGGACCAGTCCGCCGGGTGGCCCTGGAGGGCCGATTCCAGCAGTTCGAAGTGGTGGTGCCAGGTGGCCAGGCAGTCGAGGCGGTCCTCGTCGGTGCCGTCCCGCTCGTTCAGGAAGCGGATCACGGTGGAATCCGTCCCCACCGGCTCCAGGTGGAAGCGGATCCGGCCCAGCTCGGTCACGGTGTACTCCACGACCCGCTCCACGTCCCAGGCCGTGATGCGCCCCGACGCCGTCGTCCCGGTGTTCAACCAGCGCAGGGTGACGGCTCCGCCGAGTCGCCGTTCCAGGACGTCCGCCGCGGCCAGCCAGCCGCGCAGCCCGTCCTCCGTGGTCAGCGCGGGCCAGAGGTCCGCGTACGCACTCGGCAGGTGCACCTCGAAGCGCAACAGCCAGCGGCCCTCGCCGCGGCTCTCACTGGTGGCATGACTCACAGGGGTCATGCCACCAGCGTGCCACTGCCGCGGGTCAGACGCCTGCGTACGAGTGCTTGCCGCTCAGCAGGATGTTCACGCCGTAGTAGTTCCAGATCCAGCAGGCGAAGGCGAACAGCGCGAGGTACGCGGCCTTGCGGCCCTTCCAGCCGGCGGTGGCGCGCGCGTGCAGGTAGCAGGCGTAGGCCACCCAGGTCACGAAGGACCAGACCTCCTTGGGGTCCCAGCCCCAGTAGCGGCCCCAGGCGTCGCCCGCCCAGATCGCGCCCGCGATGATCGTGAAGGTCCACAGCGGGAAGAAGGCCGCGTTGATCCGGTACGAGAACTTGTCGAGCGTGGCCGCGGACGGGAGCCGCTCCATGACCGAGGTGGCGAACCGGCCCGGTCGGCCGCCGCGCGCGAGCTTGGCCTCGTACCCGTCGCGGAAGAGGTACAGCACCGTGCCGGTCGCGCCGATGTAGAAAACGGCGCCGCAGATGATCGCGGTGGAGACGTGGATCCACAGCCAGTACGAGTGCAGGGCCGGGACCAGCTGGTCGCTGTCGGTGTACAGCCAGGTGATGGCGATGCCCAGGTCCAGCAGGACCGTGGTGACCAGGATCAGACCCATCCAGCGCACGTTCTTCTTCAGCGCCAGCAGGACCAGGTAGGCGCCGACGGCCACCGTGGAGAAGGTGAGCGAGAACTCGTACATGTTGCCCCAGGGGGCCCGCTGCACGGACGTCGCTCGGGCGACGACGCCGCCCGCCTCGATGAGGAAGGCGAGCGCGGTCAGCGAGACCGCGATCCGGCCGTACAGGTCGCCCTGCACGGTGTCGCCGGCCGCGCCGGGGCCGTCCGGGACGTCGCGGCTGCCGGCGGCGGACCGGGTGACGACCTTGGGCCTGTCGAGGACGGCCGTGCCCCCGCCCTTCGTCCGCACCTGCACGGCAGGCGCGTCGACGGCGGCCCCGGCGCCGGTCAGCGCGGCGGCCGTACGGCCCACTTTGCTGCGGCTACCGAAGATCCACTCGGCGATGTGCGCGAGGAAGGCGAGCGTGTAGACCGCCATCGACGAATAGACCAGGTAGTTGCTGATCTGAGCCAGATTCTCGTTCGTTGCGGCTGCGAGCAGCGTCATCCGCGCTCTCCTTCCGGGGATTCTTCGACCAGTTCGGACAAATCAGAGGGGCCGGACGCGGTGGGCGCCTGCTGGTGGAGCGACGCGGCGAGCACCGTCAGCTCCTCCGGGAGCCTGGCCGATTCGCTGCGGCCGAGGCCCGCCATCTCGACGACGGTCACGCCGTCCTCGCCGGCGACCGCACGGACCCAGATCCGGCGGCGCTGGATGAACAGGGAAGCGGCCAGGCCGCCGATCGCCGCGATCGCGCCCGCGAGGGCGAGACCGCTGCCGGGCTGCTGCGTGATCGAGAAGGTGGCCCAGCGCTCGATGCCCTCGAACTTCACGGTGCCGGCGCCGTTCGGCAGCTCCATCGTCTCGCCGGGCAGCAGCCGCTTCTTGAACAGCTGCCCGTCCGCGTCCTTGAACTCCTTCATCTTGGAGGTGTTCAGCTGGTACACGTTCTGCGGCAGGCCCGAGTCCACGCCCAGGCTGCCGTGGTAGGCGCTCAGGGCGAGCACGGGGAAGTTCAGCGCCGGGAACTGGGAGAGCATCGTGCCCTTGCCCTGACCGGCGAAGGTCGGCACGAACATGGCGTTGAAGCCGAGCTGCTCCTTGTTGCCGTCCTTGTCGCGGTAGCCGTCCGGCACCTTGACGGCGCCCGAGGAGCTGAGGTTCGCATCGAAGGGCAGCATCGGCACGGCGTCCTTGTAGATCACCTTGCCGGTGGGGTCGGTCACCGAGACGACCGGCGCGTAGCCGTGCCCGAGCAGGTAGACCTTGGCGCCGTCGACCTCCAGGGGCTTGTTGACCTGGATCTCGCGCTCCTGCGGGGCGCCGTCGGCACCTTCGCGGAGGGTGACGTGCGCCGTGAAGTCGCGCGGGGTCCCCTTCTGCGGGCCGGACGCCTCGTACGTCGCGTCGAACCGGTCGAGCGTGAAGGAGAACGGCGGCAGGTCCTCGGAGCTGAAGTAGCTGCCGGACTTGAAGTCGTCGTACTGGGTGAGCGTGTTCGAGAAGCCCGTGCCGCGCAGGACGAGCTTGCCGCCCTCGGACTTGAACAGCTGGCCCCAGGCGAAGGCCACCAGCAGCACGATCAGAGCGATGTGGAAGGCCAGATTCCCTGCCTCGCGCAGATAGCCCTTCTCGGCGGCGACGGAGGTCGCACCGGCTTCGGTACGAAAGCGCCGCCCGCCCAGGAGCGTCTTCGCGTGCCCGAGGACCTCCTCGGGGGACCGGTCCGTACGCCACGTCGTGTACGCGGGCAGCCGGTCGAGCCGCTTGGGGGCGCCGGGCGGACGGCCGGTGAGCTGGCCGACGAACTGCCAGCTGCGCGGGACGATGCAGCCGATCAGGGAGACGAACAGCAGCAGGTAGATCGCGGAGAACCACACCGAGCTGTAGACGTCGAACAGCTGGAGCTTCTCGGCGACCGGGACCCAGAAGGAGTGGTCCCTCTTCCACTGGGCCACCTTCATCGCGTCGACCTGGGTCTGCGGGACGAGGGAGCCCGGGATGGAACCCAGGGACAGCAGGAAGAGCAGGATCAGCGCGACCCGCATGGAGGTGAGCTGACGCCAGAACCAGCGGATCCAGCCGATCACGCCGATGCCGACGGGGGCACCGCCGTCCTCCACGGGAGCGGTGGACAGCTGCGCGCCGGCCGTGGCCAGGGCGGCGTCCTCGGATTGCGACGCCCCGGTGGACGCCTTGTCGGTCGTACTCATGTGCGTTAAGTCCTCAGATCCCCACCGTGAAGCCCTGGGTCCAGCTCTGCATGTCGGTGACGAGGGTGCCCCACCAGCCTGTGACGAGCAGCAGACCGGTGAGAACCAGCATGCCGCCACCGATGCGCATCACCCACGCATAGTGCTTCTTCACCCAGCCGAATGCACCGAGCGCCTTGCGGAAGGCGATCGCGGCGAGGATGAAGGGGAGGCCGAGCCCGAGGCAGTAGGCGACCGTCAGCACCGCGCCCCGGCCGGCGCTCGCCTGGTCGAGGGAGAGGGTGTTGACGGCGGCGAGGGTCGGACCCATGCAGGGGGTCCAGCCGACCCCGAACAGGGCGCCGAGCACGGGCGCGCCGATCAGCCCCGCCGTCGGCTTCTTGTGGAACCGGAACTCCCGCATCGTCAGACCCGGGATCGCCCCCATGAAGAAGAGGCCGAGGAGGATCACCAGACCGCCGAGGACCTGGGAGATGACCGCCTTGTTCTCCTGGAGGGAGGCGCCGAAGTAGCCGAACAGCGCGCCGGTGGAGACGAAGACGGCCGTGAACCCGGCGACGAACAGGCTCGCTCCGGCCAGCATCCGGCCGCGCCGGGCCTCGGCGAGGTCGGCACCGCCGACGCCCGTCACATAGGACAGGTAGCCGGGGACCAACGGCAGCACGCACGGGGAGAAGAACGAGACCAGCCCGGCGAGCAGCGAGATCGGCAGTGCCAGCAGCAGCGCCCCGCTGAGGACCGTCTCGTTCATGCCGGTCACCTCGGCGGCGAGGACATAAGCGACCACGAGGTCACTTCTCCGCGAGCAGCGGGTCGATCATCGAGCGCAGCTGCTCCTCGTTGACCGCGATCAGGGTGCGGGCCGCGATCCGGCCCTCCTTGTCGAGGACGATCGTGGAGGGGATGGACTGCGGGTTGAGGGTGCCCGCGGGGAAGCGGAGCATGAGCTTGCCGTCCGGGTCGTAGAGGCTCGGGTAGGAGATCCCGAAGTTCTCCTCGAACGCAGCGGCGCTCTGCTTGCTGTAGTCGCGGACGTTGATGCCGACGAAGGCGACGTCCTTGCCCGCGTCGGCGAACTCCTTGGACACCTTCGCGAAGTGCGGGGCCTCGGCGCGGCAGGGCGGGCACCAGGAGCCCCACACGTTGAGGACGACGACCTTGCCCTTGAGGGCGGTGGTGTCGAGCGCCTCGCCGTCGACGCTCTCGCCGTCGAGCTTGGGGGCCGCGTCGCGCGCTCCCTTGGCGACGGTGGAGATCCCGCCGGGGCCCATCACGTAGTTGCCACCGGCGGAGCCGGACGGCTTGCTGCCACTTCCCGTGCCGTCGCACGCCGAAAGGGTCAGGGCGCCAGCGAGGGTCACCGCGGTCAGCAGGAGGGCACGGCCGCTGGTCGGGCGGCGGCGACGGGGGGCGCGGCCAGTTCTCATGTGAAAAGTTTCGCATGAGCGATTTGCGGATCTCCCGCGCCCCCCGGGGGTGTGTTAAGCCGCTGGTCAGACATGGGAGAGGTACGTGTTCCAGCCACCGATCGGCGACTGACCGGGCGCCAGGCCCTGGAGCCGGGAGAGCACCTTGGGGTCCTGGACGTCCAACCAGTCGGTGAACTGCCGGAAGGAAACGAGCCGAACGTCCTTTTTGTCCGAGATGCCCTTGAGGGCCTCTTCCACGGCGTCCATGTAGATGCCGCCGTTCCACTCCTCGAAGTGATTGCCGATAAAGAGCGGCGCGCGGTTCGTCTCGTAGGCGCGCTGGAAGCCGCCCAGATAGGCGGACGTGGCCTGGGTGCGCCAGGCCGGGTACTGGGCGGGGACGCCCCGGGTGGTGTTCTTCGACTGGTTGGCGAGGATGTTGTAGTCCATCGAGAGGACTTCGAAGGAGTGACCCGGGAAGGGCACGGACTGGAGCGGCAGGTCCCACAGGCCTGACCTCTTCACCGGCCACACCTGGAGGCCGCCGGGCGAGGAGGCGTCGTAGCGCCAACCCAGCTTCTGCGCCACCGGCAGCAGGTTGTCCCGGCCGAGCAGGCAGGGGGTGCGACCGCCGACCAGTTCCTTGCGGTAGTCGAAGGGCAGGGGCTCCAGATCGGTGAAGCCGGTGTTGGTCCGCCAGTTGGTGACGAAGGACACGGCCTGGTCGATCTCGCTCTGCCAGTCGTCAGGGGTCCAGCGCGCCACGGAGCCGGAGCCGGCGCAGAAGTGCCCGTTGAAATGGGTCCCCACCTCGTGCCCGGCGAGCCAGGCCCGGCGGACACAGGTGAGGGTGTTGCGGACGTTCTCGTCCTTGAGGTAGCCGATGTCGGAGGCTCCGACCGGGTTGTTCGGCGGCTTGTACAGGCTCTTCTTCGACTCCGGCAGGAGGTAGATGCCGGAGAGGAAGAAGGTCATGGCCGCGCCGTGGTCCTCGGCGAGCTTGAGGAAGCGCGGGAAGAGGCCGTTGCCGATCTCCCCCGCGCCGTCCCAGCTGAACACGACGAACTGCGGCGGGGTCTCGCCCGGTTGGAGCGGTACGGGCCGGGCCGGCTGCCGGGGCTGCGGGCCGGTGTCGGCGGTGGAGCCGTCACCGATGGCCCTGGGTGCGGGCGGTCCGGGCTTCGCACTTGCCGCCGGTCCCCGGCTGCCCGGGCCGGACGGTCCGCCGAACCCGCAACCGGCGACACCGGCGGCGGCCACGACGGCCGCCGCGGCGCCGAGCCCGAGCATTCCCCTTCGGGTGAAGTCGCGCGTCGCATCGCTCATAAAAAGTCACATAAACGGACTTTTGAGTGAAGTCGAGTGCTGACGCGAGGATTCCGGTGCGACTTGTATGAATTTTTAGTCGTTCAGGGCATTCGAGGTCTTCGGACCCCGACCTCAGGCCCGACCTCAGGCCTGAACTCAGGCGCCGAACTCAGGCCCCGAAGGCCTTGGACTTGCCCTTCACCGGCTTCGCCCCGGCCAGCAGGTGCGCCGGCACCAGGTCCCGGGCCGGCTCGCTGTAACCCACCGACACCAGCCGGTCGTCCTGGTACGTGAACGACGTCAGCGAGGCCAGCGTGCACTGACGGCGGCGCGGATCGTGCCACAGCCGGCGCTTCTCCGCGAAGCTGCGCACGATCCAGATCGGCAGCTGGTGGCTGACCGCCACCGCCTCGTGACCGCGGGCCGCATCGCGCGCCGCCTCGATCGCGCTCATCATCCGGACGACCTGCTCGACATACGGCTCGCCCCAGGACGGCTTGAACGGGTTCGTCAGGTGCTTCCAGTTACCCGGCTTGCGCAGTGCGCCGTCCCCGACGCCGAAGGTCTTGCCCTCGAAGACGTTCTCCGCCTCCAACAGCCGCGCATCGCTCACCACGGCCAGCCCGTGGCTCTTGGCGACCGGCGCCGCCGTCTCCTGCGCCCGCTCCAGCGGCGAGGAGACGACGTACGTGATGTCACGGTTCTGCAGGTGGTCGGCGACACGCTCGGCCATCTGACGGCCCAGCTCGGAGAGGTGGTAGCCGGCACGGCGCCCGTACAGGACGCCGTCCGGGTTGTGCACCTCTCCGTGGCGCATCAGGTGGACGACGGTGATGTCACTCATGCGGTGGCCTCCGGGGTGGCCTGAGCGGCGGCGCGGGCGGCGGCGGGCAGCGCCGCCGCGATGCGCTCGATCGCCCGCTCGTCATGGGCGGTGGAGACGAACCACGACTCGAAGGCAGACGGCGGCAGGTAGACGCCCTGCGACAGCATCGAGTGGAAGAAGCCGTTGAAGCGGAAGGACTCCTGCTGCTTCGCGTCGTCGTAGTTCGTGACCTCGTTCTCGGTGAAGAACACGGAGAACATGTTGGACGCCGTCTGCAGCCGGTGCGCCACGCCTTCCTTGGCGAGCGCCTCCGTGACCAGCCCCTGGATCTGCCCCGACACCGCGTTGACCGTGTCGTACGCGGCCTCGTCCAGCAGCCGCAGCTGCGCGAGGCCGGCGGCGGTGGCGACCGGGTTCCCGGAGAGCGTGCCCGCCTGGTAGACCGGGCCGGCCGGGGCCAGGTACCCCATCACGTCGGCGCGGCCACCGAAAGCCGCCGCCGGGAAGCCGCCGCCCATGACCTTGCCGAAGGTCATCAGGTCGGGCTTGACCCCGTCGACGCCGTACCAGCCGGCGCGGGAGGTCCGGAAGCCCGTCATGACCTCGTCGGAGATGTACAGCGCGCCGTTCTCCCGGCACAGGTCCGCGAGCCCCTGGTTGAAGCCCTCCGCGGGCGTCACGACGCCCATGTTGCCGGGCGCGGCCTCGGTGATCACACAGGCGATCTCGCCGGGGTGCGAGGCGAACGCCGCCCGTACCGCTTCGAGGTCGTTGTAGGGGAGCACGATCGTGTCGCCGGCCTGCGCGCCGGTCACGCCGGGGGTGTCCGGAAGGGCGAAGGTCGCGAGCCCGGAGCCGGCGGCGGCCAGCAGCGCGTCCACGTGGCCGTGGTAGCAGCCGGCGAACTTCACCACCTTGGCCCGGCCCGTGAAACCGCGCGCCAGCCGGATCGCGGACATGGTCGCCTCCGTACCGGAGGACACCAGACGGACCTGCTCGACGGGTTCAATGCGGGCGACGATCTCCTCGGCGAGCGCCACCTCCCCCTCGCCGGGCGTACCGAACGAGGTACCGCGGGCGACGGCGGCCTGAATGGCCTCCACCACGGCCGGGTGGGCGTGGCCGAGGATCATCGGCCCCCACGAGCAGACGAGGTCGACGTACTCGCGGCCATCGGCATCGGTCAGGTACGGACCGGTACCGGACACCATGAACCTGGGCGTTCCGCCCACGGCGCGGAAGGCGCGCACCGGAGAGTTCACGCCGCCGGGAGTCACGAGGGACGCGCGCGTAAACAGGTTCTGCGAGACTGGGGCTTCATACGGATACGGGTAGCTCACACCAGCCATGGTCTCATCAGGCCGCGACTGACTTGCGGACGGGCGTTTCACCGCGCCGCCCCGGGGGAGGTCACTGCCATGATGATCAGGCTGCGTGGCGGGGGCCACGGGGCCGGGGCAGGCAAGACCAGTCGGGTGGAGATATGCAACGCGGTGGAGGACCGGGCGAGGGTACGGACGGCCTCGATCCGCAGCGCGCCCGCGAGGCCCGCGAAGCCCGCCGCCGAGGCAAGCACCGGCGCCGGGCCGCGGACGCGGCCGATCACGTGCCGGGGCCTTTGGAGGCCCCCGACGAAGCGCCCAAGGGACGCGGCATGGGCGTGACCTACAAGTACTTCGGCGCGCCGGACGGCGCCACGGCCGCCCGGGTCCCGGTCACGATGCGGCCGGAGGAACTGGGCGGCGACGAGCTCGGCATGGGCGGCCTGTTCACCAAGATCAAGCCAGAAACCGTGGCCGCGATGGTCCTGACCGGCATCCAGGGCGTACCCCTGCACAAGGTGCCCCCGCTGGAGCTGGTCGTCCTGCACCCCGACTACGCGGTGGTCAAGCTCCCGATGACGGTGGTCGACCCGCTGCGCGGCGTCGGCGAGGAGTCGGTCGGCGCGGCGGCCTTCATCTGGTCCACGGTCCCGGACCGCGGCGGACCCCGCGACGCCTTCAACGTCTACCAATTGCTCCACGAATGGCAGGACTTCTCCGTCCGCCTCCACGAGGCGGGCCACCAGCCGTACTGCCTGGTCTGGCCCTGACCTGGGATTTCGTCACCCCCCGGGCGGCTCTTCGGGGAGCCGCCCGGCCCGGCTCGGAAGTGGTCCGTCAGGAGCGGTTCAGGGGTGCCGGTGGGCGGGCTCAGGTCCGTAGGAGGAGCAGCACTGGACACGCGGCGGTGATCGCGATGACCGCCAGGGCCAGGGCGAAGGTGCGCAGCCGCAGGGTGCGGTAGCGGTCCTCGTACTCCGCGCGGAGCTGAGTGCAGCGATGGGCGAGGTGGCGGGTCGTCGCCTTGGCCGTCTCGATGCGGCTGTCCGCGTAGAGGCGTTCGAGTTCTTGTCGTTCGTTGGTGGTCAGCCAGGTGAGTTGGTCGCAGAAGGCGACGGCTTCGCGGTGGGCCCGGGTGAGCTCGTTCTGCCAGTAGAGGTAGCCGTCCAGGCTGCGCAGGCCGTCCTTGACGGACGCGGCCGGTTGGCCGCCCGAGTCGCTTGCCGCCGACGCGTCCATGGCGGTCACCGCTTGCCGCCGCCGGTGGCCGCCCCGGAGGCGCCGGAGTGGTCCTGCACATGGTCGAACTGGGCAATGTCCGGGTGGTGCAGGTCGAACGCCGGGGACTCGGAACGGATCCGCGGCAGGGTGAGGAAGTTGTGCCGCGGCGGCGGGCAGGAGGTCGCCCACTCCAGCGAGCGCCCGTAACCCCATGGGTCGTCGACCTCGACCTTCTTGCCGTACTTCGCCGTCTTCCAGACGTTGTACATGAAGGGCAGCATCGACAGGCCGAGCAGGAACGAGCTGATCGTCGAGATCGTGTTCAGCGTGGTGAAGCCGTCTGCGGCGAGGTAGTCCGCGTAACGACGCGGCATGCCTTCCACGCCCAGCCAGTGCTGCACCAGGAACGTGCCGTGGAAGCCCACGAACAGCGTCCAGAAGGTGATCTTGCCGAGGCGTTCGTCCAGCATCTTGCCCGTGAACTTCGGCCACCAGAAGTGGAAGCCGGAGAACATCGCGAAGACCACGGTGCCGAAGATGACGTAGTGGAAGTGCGCGACGACGAAGTACGAGTCGGAGACGTGGAAGTCCATCGGGGGCGAGGCCAGGATGACGCCGGTCAGACCACCGAAGAGGAAGGTGACCAGGAAGCCGACCGTCCACAGCATCGGGGTCTCGAAGGACAGCGAGCCCTTCCACATGGTGCCGATCCAGTTGAAGAACTTCACACCGGTCGGGACCGCGATCAGGAAGGTCATGAAGGAGAAGAACGGCAGCAGCACACCGCCGGTGACGTACATGTGGTGGGCCCACACGGTCACCGAGAGGCCGGCGATCGCGATCGTCGCCGCGATCAGACCGATGTAACCGAACATCGGCTTGCGGGAGAAGACCGGGATCACTTCGGAGACGATGCCGAAGAACGGCAGGGCGATGATGTACACCTCTGGGTGCCCGAAGAACCAGAAGAGGTGTTGCCACAGCAGCGCGCCGCCGTTGGCCGCATCGAACACGTGCGCACCGAACTTGCGGTCGGCCTCCAGCGCGAAGAGCGCGGCGGCCAGCACCGGGAAGACGAGCAGGACCAGGACAGCGGTCAGCAGCACGTTCCAGGTGAAGATCGGCATGCGGAACATCGTCATGCCGGGCGCGCGCATGCAGATGATCGTGGTGATGAAGTTGACCGAGCCGAGGATCGTGCCGAAGCCCGAGAAGGCCAGGCCCATGATGCCCATGTCGGGGCCGATGCCGGGCGAGTGCACCGCGTCCGACAGCGGCACGTACATGAACCAGCCGAAGCTGGGAGCGCCGCTCGGGGTGAGAAAGGAGGCCGCCGCGATGATCGAGCCGAACAGGTAGAGCCAGTAGGCGAACATGTTCAGCCGCGGGAACGCCACATCGGGTGCACCGATCTGCAGGGGCATGATCCAGTTCGCGAAGCCCGCGAAGAGCGGGGTGGCGAACATCAGCAGCATGATCAGGCCGTGCATGGTGAAGGCCTGGTTGAACTGCTCGTTCGACAGGATCTGCGTGCCCGGACGGGCCAGCTCGGCGCGCATGAACAGCGCGATAATGCCGCCGATGATGAAGAACGCGAACGACGTGACCATGTACATCGTGCCGATGGTCTTGTGGTCGGTGGTGGTCATCCACTTCACGACCACATTGCCCGGCTGCCTGCGCCGTAGCGGCAGCTCGTTCTCGTACGAGGCTTCGTCCGGGGCGGTACCCCGGGGCGGTTGCGAAAGGACTCCCACGCGAACTCCTGGTCACTTCGTCATCGGTGCGGACCGCGCCGGCCTGACCAGCGGCGGACCGGCCGACGGGTGACCACGCGCGCGGCGACTGTGACCCACGCCGGGGACGGCCCCGCGGAGACACGCCGAAAAACGCACGAAACGACACCCGGACGGGCGCCTCAGCGGGTGTTCACGGGGGGGCGCGTCCGGTGGCGCCGTGACACACGCGGCACGGGTGAGGCGGTCAGCCGGGAAGGCGGGTCAAGGGGCGTCGCTGCTGCTCCTTCAGCGCCTCCGTGGCGGCGTGGTATCCGCACATCCCGTGGCCCGAGGGGCCGGGCGGGGTGGCCGAGCAGCAGGGCGACCGCCGATGTCGTCGGCGAAGGAGCGCAGAGGTCGTGCAGCACCTCCGAGTTGAACAGGGGCTCCGTGCGCAGACCACCGCCCACGCGCTCGTGAGCCTCGAACAATGGACGCATGCTTCCACCCAGGTGACGAAACGGCGCGGGTTTCCTCGTTACCGCCACGCCCACCCACCCCGGAATTGGTCGATTCACTGAAATGGCGGCACTTCCGCAGGTGCACCGGGGTGGGATTGTCAGACCGGGTTGAAGTCGCTGACCCACATAGAGGAAATGGCACTCCCCGCGCCCGGGCGGAACATCGGATGACCATCCATATGAACTCCGATAATACGGGCACGTTTTACGCCACTCCGCCCTCAAGCGCGCCCCTCCCCTCGCCGCTTGGAATTGCCGTACCCAACCCCCTGCGTAATATGCCGTCTCACCAGTAAGGCTTCCCGGGCAATCGGTTAGGGCCCGGCACGCCACGGCCCCAACAGAAAATGGCCTCTCGATGAAGCTGAGATTTCCTCAAGCGGCTCGACTCCGCCCTCTGTCCGGCTGGCTAACCACGGCCCTTGCCGCAACGGTTGCCGCTGCGATGGTCGCCACGACGTCGACGCAAGCGTCGGCGATCGCAACACCCGTGCCTCTGGGCACCACCGCCAGCCACTCCGTCCTGGCAGGTCAGGGAGTGACCAACACCGGCCCCTCGGTGATCAGCCACGACCTCGGGACGCACCCGAACCCGGCCATCACCGGCTTCCCGCCCGGCCTGGTGCTCGGTGCCGTGCACGCTGCGGACGCTGCGGCCCTCCAGGCCAAGAGCGATCTGACCATCGCGTACAACAACGCGGCCGGCCAGGCCCAGGACTTCGCGCTCGCGGCGGGCATCGGCGCGGGCCAAACGCTGCTTCCGGGCGTCCACACGGCCACATCCGGTGTCGGGCTCACCGGCGACCTGATCCTGAACGCCGGGGGGGACCCCAACGCGGTGTGGGTGTTCCAGATCCCTGAAGCCCTCACGACGGCATCCTCCAGCCGCGTCCTCCTCACGAACGGCGCTTCGCCGTGCAACGTGTACTGGCAGATCGGGAGTTCGGCGACCCTCGGCACCGACTCCACCTTCGTGGGCACCATCATGGCTCTGACCTCGATCTTCGTGACCACGAGGGCGAACATCGAGGGCCGGGCGTTCGCCCGTAACGGCGAGGTGACGCTCGACAACAACCGGATCTTCCTCGGGACGTGCGCGACCGGTGGCACCACGGGTACGACGACGACCGGCACGACCACCGGTGCCACGACCGGCACGACCACTTCGGGTGCGACGTCGGGTGTCCTCGGTGGCGTGCTCGGTGGCGTGACGACGGGAGGCGGCCTCCTGGGCGGCCCGATCGGCAGCGGCGTAACGGGCGGTACCTCGGGGAACATCTCCGGCAACACCTCGGGGAACGTCGCGGGCAACACGACGGGAGCGAGCACCTCAGGGAACACCACGGGCGGAAACATCACCGGTGGAAGCATCACCGGCGGGAACGTCACTGGCGGGAACGGCGGCAAGCCCGGCCACCAGCACGGCGGCAAGCCCGACCACGAGCAGGGCGAGGGACCCGGCAAGCCGGACCACGAGCACGGCGGCAAGCCCGACCACGAGCAGGGCGAGGGACCCGGCAAGCCGGACCACGAGCACGGCGGCAAGCCCGACCACGAGCAGGGCGAGGGACC
>NZ_JBEXQA010000020.1:0-38162 GCF_040612395.1 Streptomyces sp. NPDC006430 | reverse complement strand
GGACCTGGCAAGCCGGACCACGAGCACGGCGGCAAGCCCGGCAAGCCGGAACACGGCGAGCACCACGACCACGACCACGACCACGACTACGGATACGGCAACAAGCCCATGAGCAACGAGGGCTAGGCAGCGGACTGGACGAGGTCCGCTCATCGGACAGCGGCGCGCGGCGGAGCCTTTCGGCTCCACCGCGCGCCGCCGCCGGATCCAGCAGGAAATTCAGACGCGAGCAGTTGATATGAGAAAGACAGGGTGGGCCGGTGCCGAGCGGAATTGAATCAGCGGCCGTGCAGGAACTCAGGGTCTCCGATTCCGATCCGGGCCCCCGGGAACGTCATGCCGAAGCGGCCACACCGTGCCGGCAACCCCGACGTTCCCGTCCACTGGCAGCGGCACTGCGAACCGTCGTGACCCTGTGCCTGGCGACGACACTGACCCACGTGGTTCTGGTGTTCCTTCACGTGGCTCCCCCCAATGCCATCTCGAAGCGTTACGGCCCACAGGTCAACGCATGGGTGTACCCACTCTTCGAACAGAACTGGCGGCTTTTCGCCCCGGATCCCGACTCCGTCAACCGGCGCATTCTTGCGAGAACCGCACGCACTGCCCCGGACGGTTCGACTCAGGTGAGCGACTGGTTCGATCTGACGGACGTGGACAATTCCGCAGTCAAGCACAACGTGTTCCCGAGCCATACGACACAGAACCTCTTGCGCCGCGCCTGGACCTCCTACGTCGAAACACACGGCGGAGACGACGAGGCGGACTCCGATCGCGCCGTGATGATGCAGAAGTACCTGCGCAACATCGCCGCGGACCGGGTCGCCGCCCACGACGACGACGGCAGTACCTTCGGCTTCATCCAGCTTCGCGTCCTCACGTTGCCCGTCGCCGCGCAGGGCGAAGCGGCCGGCAACCGCCCGCCGACGTCCGCCGAAGAGCGGCTTCTGCCTTGGTGGAAGGTGACCCCCCGTGGGAATTGAGCAGATCACCCAGCCCCCTTCCCCGGCAGCCGCACCGGGGGGCACCACGTACCGGACGACCGCGGGCGCAGCCCAGCGGTTCGTCGCGCTCCTGACCGGCCGGCCGGTGTCCCTGTACGCCGTGTCGGTCATGCGCGCCGGCTACGGAATGCTCTACCTGGTCTTCCTCCTACGCGAGTTCCCGCACCGTCACGAGATCTGGGGACCCGGCTCCCCGTGGACGCCCGCGCTCGCGGAGCAGCTCTTCGGACAGACGGGCTGGAACAGCATCCTGACCCTCTCCGACAGCCCTGCCTACTTCGAACTCTGCTACGTGACGGCCCTCTTCACGTCCGCCCTGTTCATGCTGGGGTGGCGGACCCGCGCCGTGTCCGTCCTGTTCGCCGTCGTGGTGACCTCGTTCCATGCGAGGGCGATCTTCATGACGGACGGCGGTGACAATCTGATCCTGCTGATGGCCATCTACCTCGTCTTCACCGCGTGCGGTCGCCGCTGGTCCCTGGACGCCCGCAGGAACCGCCTCAAGACGGCTCGTGCGGGCAGCGGTCCCGCATCGGTGAGGCGTTTTCCGTCGCCCCAACTCCGCGACGCACGAAACACCTTGACGACGGTCGTGCACAACTGCGGCATCTTCGTCATGGCGGCAGAGGTCTGCTTCCTCTACGGATCGGCCGGCCTGTACAAGGTCCAGGGCGCTTCCTGGGGCGCCGGCACCGCCCTCCACTACGTCCTGAACCTCGAACTCTTCCAACCCTGGCCCGCGATCTCCCACCTTGCGGACGACCACGCGGTCCTGATCGCGATCGCCAGCTACGGGACGGTGCTCCTCCAGGTCGCCTTCCCGTTCGTGCTCTTCGGCAGGCTCAAGTATCCGGTTCTGGGCATGTTGCTGGGGATGCACGTCTGCATCGCGGTGGTCATGGGGCTGCCCCTCTTCTCCGGCGCGATGATCGTGGCGGACGCCGTGTTCCTCCCCGACCGCTTCTACACCTCCCTGGGGCACCTGTGCCGCCGCGCGGCACAGCGAACCGGTGCGTTGCGGCCGGCGCCCGGGCAGCCGGGACCCGGATCCGTACCGCCGCAGGGCAGGACCCGCCTGCCCGACCCCCGGCAGCGCGCTGCTTCCCCCCGCGCGTAGCCCGTGGCCGAACGCCTACCGGGCCGCCCGGGTCGGCGCGATGTTCTGGTTGAGCCGGAAGACGTTCCCCGGGTCCCACGCGGCCTTCAGCGCCCGCAGCCGGTCCAGCTTGCGCTCGCGCGCCCCGTAGGCCTGGTGCACCCGCTGCTCGCCCTCGTCCATCAGGAAGTTGACATACACCCCCGCGTGGTACGGCTCCAGTGCCGACCAGAACTCCCGGACCCAGCCGCACTCCTGTGCGAAACCCTCCGCCGTCTCCCGGATCCCGTTGATGTTGAGCATGTGGCCGATGTCGCGGCCACCGAACGCGGTGTCGTCCTCACCGACCCGGGCGACCGCTCCACCGAGCTGGAACAGCGGGAACCCGCTCAACGGGGACACGATCCGCGCCGCGTACCGCGCCATCGTGTCGATCGCCCCGTCGGCGAGCCGGTCGATCCCGCAACTGCGGAAGTAGTACCACCAGCCGTGCGGGAAGGAGGCGTCGAACATCGCCTGGTGCGCCAGGTACGGCTTGGGCCGGCACAGGTCCAGCAGGGGCCGCCCGAACTCCCGCATCGGCCGCAGCACTTCCTCCCCGGCCGCGAGCTCCCCCACCCAGCAGCTGATCACCATCACGACGGCCCTGCCGTGCAGCTCGGCCGGGATCGCCGGCAGCGGCGGGACCTTGCGGTGGACGACGATCGTCGTCAGCTCGTCGGGCACCCCGGCGCTCCACTCCCGGTAGAAGCGCAGGACGTCCGCCGCGTCCTCCACGGCCCACAGGACCGGCCCGGCGAGCACGGTCGGCCCGACCGGGTTCAACCGGAACGTGAACTCCGTGACGACCCCGAAGTTGCCGCCCGCCCCGCGCATCCCCCAGAACAGCTCCGGCTCGTGCGCCGCACTCACCGTGACCAACTCTCCGCTCGCGGTGACCAGGTCCACCGAGAGCAACTGGTCCACGCTCAGCCCGTACTTGCGGCTCAGCCAGCCGATACCACCGCCGAGGGTGAGTCCCGCGACCCCCGTGTGCGTCACGATGCCCGACGGCACCGCCATCCCGAACGGCTGCGTCGCCGCGTCCAGCTCGCCGAGCAGCACCCCAGCCTGGACCCGGACCGTGCGGGCCTGCGGGTCCACCCGGACCTCCTTCATCGCCGACAGGTCGATGACGACACCGCCGTCGCAGAGCGAATGCCCGGGGAAGCTGTGACCGCCGCTGCGCACCGCGACCGGGGCGCCGGTCTCGACCGCCCACTTCAGCGCCGCGACGACGTCGGCGGAGCCCGTACAGGGCGCGATCAGGGCCGGGTGCCGGTCGATCGAACCGTTCCAGATCCGCCGGCGCTCCTCGTACGGGGCATCGCCGACCCGCACCAAACTCCCCCGGAAGGAACGCGCCAGCTCGTGGTACGCGGCATCGTCCAACCGGACCTGCACCGGCGCAGTCGAGGCACCCATGGGTCACTCCTCGCGGCTCCTCGCCGTTCTCCCACGAGTCTTCCACTCCCGGGGCGGGCGGGCCAGCGCAGCCCGCCCCGGGCCCCGGTCAGGAGGTCGTCAGGACCAGACGGCCTCGGTTGCCCGGCTCCGACAGGCGGGTGTGGGCCTTCGCGGCGTCCGCCAGGGGGATGGTCTGCGCGACCCGGAGGGTCAAGACGCCCGCGTCCACCAGGCCCACCAGCTCCGCCAGGTGCGCGCCGTCCGCCGCGACCTCCTGCTCCACCACCCGGATCCCGCGCTCCGCGGCCGGCCCGGCGTGCGGGCGCAGGCCCACGTAGACCCCGCCGTCACGGACGAAGCCCAGCGCCGGCTCCCCCAGGACGGCCGCGTCCACGACCCCGTCCACCGGCTCGACCGGAGCCGAGCCGCGCGGTACGAAGGCCGTCGCGCCGAGCGACCGTACGAACTCCTCGTCGGACTCCCCCGCCAGTGCCGTCACCACGAGCCCCGCCCGCACCGCGAGCTGCACCGCGAGCCCGCCGACCACGCCCGCGGCCCCGGTGATCAGCACCGACGAACCCGGGGCCAGCCCCAGCAGTCCCACCGCCCGCGCGGCGGTCAGCCCGCTCAGCGGGAGCGCCGCCGCGGCGGCGGCGTCCACCCGGGCGGGCGCGACCGCCACGGCCGAGGCGTCGAGCACCGTGTACTCCGCGTGCGTACCCAGCGGCTTGACCGGCCCGTAGTGCAGCCCGACCACCTGCTGGCCCACTGCCCAGCCGGTGACCTCGGCACCGACCGCGTCGATCTCGCCCGCCACGTCCCAGCCGAGCCCGATGCGCTGTCCGGCGCCGCCGAAGACGCCCACGCGGACCGCTCCGTCCACCGGGTTGACCCCGGCCGCCGCGACCCGGATCCGGACCTGGCCGGCCGCCGGCTGCGGGACCGGCACCTCGATGACCTGCACCTGCTCGGGCCCGCCGAAGCCGTTCACGACGGCCGCCCGCATGGTCTGGGTCTGGGTCTGGGTCTGCGCGTTCTCGCTCATGGTCTCTCCCCGGTGCTTTCGTTCGCTCGTGGGCTCGTTCGCCCGTTCCTGCTGAGCACTAACCTATGGAGAGGTACTCTCTTTTTGTAAGTACGCACTTCGGGGTGCGTACCGTACCTGGAAGTGGGGCACCCGATGGCCACCCGTACCGCCGCCGCCCGCCGCGAAGAAGCGCGCTTCGCCTACGACGCCTTCCTCAAGGAGTGCCCGACCAGCCAGCTCCTGGCCCGCATCAGCGACAAATGGGTCGGTCTCGTCGTCAGCGCCCTCGGCCAGGCCGAGGACCGCTCCATGCGCTACAGCGACCTCGGCCGCAAGATCCCCGGCGTCAGCCAGAAGATGCTCACCCAGACCCTGCGGTCCCTCGAACGCGACGGCCTCGTCACCCGCACCGTCACCCCCACCGTCCCCGTCCGCGTCGACTACCGCCTCACCGAACTCGGCAGCAGCCTCGGCTGCCTCCTCTCCTCCGTGAAGCAATGGGCCGAGAACCACTTCGACGAGGTCAGCGCACACCGCGCCGCCTACGACGACACCACCGAGACCGCGTAATTCGGCCGCGCCGTCCCACCCGCCAATGGCATGCTGACACCGTGAACGGACCCGGCATTCAGCTCACCCTCGCCCCCGAACTACGCCTGTTCGTGCCGCCCAGCCGGCGCGCCGAGCGGGTACCGACCGTGACCGACGGCGCCTCCAGCCTCGGCCACGTCGTCGAATCGGCCGGCGTCCCGCTCACCGAGGTCGGCCGGCTCCTCGTCGACGGCACCGAGGTGCCCGTCTCGTACGTGCCCCGCGCCGGCCAGTCCGTCGAGGTGTTCGGCGTCGAGCGCCCCCAGCGGATCCCCGGCGCCCCGCCGCTCCGCTTCCTCCTCGACGTCCACCTCGGCACCCTCGCCCGCCGCCTGCGCCTGCTCGGCGTGGACGCCGCGTACGAGAACGAGGACATCGGCGACCCCGCCCTCGCCACCCGCTCCGCCGTCGAGCAGCGCGTCCTGCTCTCCCGCGACCGCGGGCTGCTGCGCCGCCGCGAGATCTTCGCCGGCGCATACGTCTACAGCGACAACCCCGACGAGCAACTGCGGGACGTCCTCGGACGGTTCGCCCCCGCCCTCGCCCCCTGGACCCGCTGCACCGCCTGCAACGGACCACTGCGCGAGGCCGACAAGGACAGCGTGGGCGACCGCCTCGAAAGCGGCACGCACCGCTCGTACGACGTCTTCGCGCAGTGCGCCGCATGCGAGCGCGTCTACTGGCGCGGCGCCCACCACGCCCGCCTGGAGCGGATCGTCAGCGAGGCCGTCGAAGAATTCGGCGGGGTGGCCACCCCCTGACGGGACGGCCCGCCCGCGGGCTCAGAAGGCGTAGGCGTCGCCCGTGTCCAGCGCCAGCACCACGTGCTGGTTGTTGGACAGGTCGCGGTCGGCCGCCCCGCCGTTCCACCACGTGTCGATCCGGACCACCACCTCGGGCACCCGCTCGCGCAGCTCCAGCAGCAGCCCGATGTGCCGACCCTGCCCGTGCAACGGCAGCTCCCCCGTCTCGCACACCACCTCGCGCAGCCCGGCCCGCGCACAGCCCTCCGCCAGCTCCTGCCGGTCCGCGAGCTCGGCCGACAGGCGCAGCCGCAGCGTCGCGTTGGGCAACGCCGCCGGCCCCTCGTTCTGCGGCACCAGCCACACCCGCAGCTGTCCCTGCGCCAGGGACATCTGCCCGTGGTACGCGACATCGGCCTCGGGCCCACTGCGTGCTTCGGCGCTCCCGGACAGCCCGAGCACCAGCAAGCCCGCCACCACCACACTCCGTACGGCACCACGGCGCACCGCCATCACCTCCACGTGCGGAGGCTAGGCAGCGCCGCCCCCGTGCGGTCGGACCATCACACGAACGAGGGCGCGTCTTCCCCCACCCGGCAGGGGAAGACGCGGGTAGGGCTCCGTTGACCCGGGCCGCGCGCCGATCGCTCCGGGCCGTGCCGATCGCCCGCTCCGCCGCCCCCTCGCGGCCACCGACCCACGCTTATGCTGGCCAGTGATTCGCCCATACGAACGACTGAACGCACGAGGAGCCCCGCACATGAGCACGGCCACCCGAACCGCCGTAGTCACCGGAGCGAGCAGCGGCATCGGTGCGGCAACCGCCCGGCAGCTCGCCGGTGCCGGCTACCGCGTCGTCCTCACGGCCCGCCGCAAGGACCGCATCGAGGCCCTCGCCGCCGAGCTCACCGGGGCCGGGCACTCCGCAACGGCGTACGCCCTGGACGTCACCGACCGCGCCGCGGTCGACGCCTTCGCGGCCTCCCTCGACCGCTGCGACGTACTCGTCAACAACGCGGGCGGCGCCATCGGCGCCGAACCCGTCGCCACCGGCGACCCCGCCGACTGGCGCACGATGTACGAGGTCAACGTCATCGGCACGCTCAACCTCACCCAGGCCCTCCTCCCGGCCCTCGTCGCCTCCGGAGACGGCACGGTCGTCGTCCTGTCCTCCACCGCCGGCCACTCCACGTACGAGGGCGGCGCCGGCTACGTCGCCGCCAAGCACGGCGCCCGGGTGCTGGCCGAGACCCTCCGCCTGGAGATCGTCGGACAGCCCGTGCGCGTCATCGAGATCGCCCCGGGCATGGTGAAGACCGAGGAGTTCGCCAAGACCCGCTTCCGCGGCGACGCGGCCAAGGCCGAGAAGGTCTACGAGGGCGTCGCGAACCCCCTGTCCGCCGACGACGTGGCCGACACCATCACCTGGGCGGTGACGCGCCCCAGCCACGTCAACATCGACCTCCTGGTGGTCCGCCCCCGCGCCCAAGCCTCGAACACCAAGGTCCACCGCGAGCTCTAGCCCTGCGCGCCGGGCTCAGCCCTTGATGCAGATGACCTGCTTGAGCTTGGCCACGACCTCCACGAGATCGCGCTGCTGCTCCATGACCTGTTCGATGGGCTTGTAGGCCGACGGGATCTCATCCACGACGCCCGAGTCCTTGCGGCACTCCACGCCCTTGGTCTGCTCTGCCAGGTCCCGCGCCGAGAACCGCTTCTTCGCCGCCGTACGGCTCATCTTCCGGCCCGCGCCGTGGGAGGCCGAGTTGAACGACTTCTCGTTCCCGAGGCCCTTGACGATGTACGAGCCCGTTCCCATCGAGCCCGGGATGATCCCGTAGTCACCGCTGCCTGCACGGATCGCGCCCTTACGGGTGACCAGCAGGTCCATGCCGTCGTACCGCTCCTCCGCCACATAGTTGTGGTGGCAGCTGATCTCGTGGTCGAAGGAGACCTTCGCCTTCCGGAACTCCTTGCGGATGACCTCCTTGAACAGGCTCATCATCACCGCGCGGTTGTACTTGGCGTACTCCTGCGCCCAGAAGAGATCGTTCCGGTAGGCCTGCATCTCCGGGGTGGCCGCGAGGAACACCGCCAGGTCCCGGTCGACCAGGCCCTGGTTGTGCGCCAGCCCCCTCGCCACGCCGATGTGGTGCTCGGCGAGCTCGTTGCCGATGTTCCGGGAGCCGGAGTGCAGCATCAACCAGACCGAACCCGACTCATCAAGACAGAATTCGACAAAATGATTGCCCGATCCGAGCGTTCCGATCTGTTTCGCGGCGCGTTCCCGACGGAACTTGACCGCGTCCGCGAGGTGGTCGAACCGTCCCCACAGGTTCTCGTAGCCCTCCACCGGGAAGCCGTACAGCCGGTCCGGATCCACCGGGTCCCGGTGCATGCCCGCGCCCACCGGGATCGCCCGCTCGATCTTCGAGCGCAGGCCGGACAGGTCGCCCGGCAGGTCGTTGGCCCGCAGTGACGTCTTCACCGCCGACATGCCGCAGCCGATGTCCACGCCCACCGCCGCCGGACACACCGCGTCCTTCATCGCGATCACCGAGCCGACCGTGGCGCCCTTGCCGTAGTGGACGTCCGGCATGACCGCCAGGCCCTTGATCCACGGAAGGGTGGCGACGTTGTGCAGCTGCTGCATCGCGCCGGCCTCGACCGACGCCGGGTCGGCCCACATCCGGATCGGGACCTGCGCTCCCGGTACCTCTACGTACGACATAAGACTTCAATCCCCCGAAAAACATAGATAAGTCGGAATACGCAAAAAGCCTCGCTCTTGGTCTCAAACCAGACAGGAGACCGGCGCCAGCACCAGCGTGTGCGATAGACATTGTGTTCATCCGCGTCCAAAGCGCGGCAACGCATTATTCCTGACCGCCGGGCCCGCCGGCCGGTCGAAGGGAGCCAGTGGACGTGCAGCGCAAGGCCGTACGGCGACGATTCCTGCCGGGCATCGCGATGCTCACCGCACTCATGGCCGGCGCGACCGGCCTCACCGGGTGCACCAGCAGCAACGCCGGCGGTGGCGACACCGACTCGAAGGCGAGCGACAGCACCGCCATACCCGCGCCGGCCGGCAAGTACCGCAGCCTGCCCGCGCCCTGCAAGGCCGTCGACGGCAAGCGCCTCAAGGCCATGCTGCCGGCCGCGGCCACCCTCAGCGACGAGCAGCGCGCACAGCTCTACGCCGGGACCGCGGACACCTCGTACGACGGTGACCGGCACGTCGGATGCCGGTGGACGGCGCAGACGCCCGAGGAGACGCGGCTGCTGTCGGTCGGCTTCGAGCGGGTGGTCTCGTACGACCGGACGACCATGAGCGACGACGACAAGGCGCGCCAGGTCTACGTGCGCCTGCTGACGGACGCGCACCTCCCCTTCCCCGGACCCGTGACGAGCCCCAGCGCCGGCGCCACGGCCGGTGCCCCTCCAGGTGCCCCCGCCAGTGCCGGCGCCGCGGCGAACCCCGCCCCGAGCTCCAGCGTCCCGCCGCCGGCGGCCCCCCCGGCCGCGCAGTCACCCTCCCCCGGCGGCAGCCCCTCCGCCCCACCGCCGGAGCTCGGTTCGCGCGTCCTCGAAGGGCTCGGGACCGAGGCCTTCCTCGACGACAAGCTGAGCGCGGCCGGGGCCAGCGCGGCGCAGGCCCGGACCGTGCGGATCGTGTTCCGCACCTCGAACGTCATCGTCACCGTGGAGTACAGCGTGCAGCCGACGCTGCCCGGTACGGTCCCGTCGAGTCCCGAAACCCAGGACAAGACACGGCAGTTGGCGCTGGCTCTGGTCGAGCGTTTCAACGACTGAGAGCGGTCGGGCGGGGTGCGGAGTGACGGCGCGCACAGCAGGCGCGCGCCGGATCGGGCTACCGTTGCTCGGGTCCTGCGCCTGCACCGCGCCCGCTCCGCGTCCAGAACGCGCCCCACAACGTACGAAGGAACCATGCACCGATCAGCCTCGCGCTTCACTCGCGTTCTCGCCTGCGCAGCCGTCCCGGTGATCCTCACCGTCGCCGGCTGCTCGTCCGATTCCGGCAAGGGCTCCGGTTCGGACGGCGCCAAGAAGTCCACCGCCTCCTCGCCCGCCAAGCCGAGCGGGAAGGCGTCGGCCGCGCTGGAGAAAGCGGCGTTCGCCTCGCTGCCCGACCCGTGCAAGTCGATCGCGACCGCGACCGTCGACTCCCTCGTCCCCGAGGCGAAGGACAAGAACGGCACGGCGACCAAGTCGAACGACCTGACCACCCGCGCCAGCTGCTCGTGGAACGGTCTGGACGAGGACGGCCTGAAGGGCTCCCAGTACCGCTGGCTGTCGATATCCCTGGTCCGCTACGACTCGCACGCCTCGCTCGGCAGTGCCAACAAGCGCGCCGAGGACCAGTACAACAAGCAGGTCGAGACCGCGAAGGCGACCGAGGGCGCGCACGACGTGAAGGTCGAGGCCGCGGGCGGGATCGGCGACCAGGGGTCGTCGGTGGTGTTCGGCGTCAAGAAGGACGTCGACTTCTTCAACACGACGATCGTCGCGCGTACGCAGAACGTCGTGGTCACCCTCGACTACAACGGTGCGGCGTACGAGGGTGCCGGCGCACCGGATCAAGCCAAGCTGCTCCAGGACGCGATCGTCGCGGCGAAGGAGGTCGTGGCCTCGGTGGGCACCGCCAACCAGCAGCAGAAGCAGCCTGAGCAGCAGGCTTCTCCGTCCCCGCAGTAGGCGGTGGCGGATCCGGGGGACTTAACAGGAGGCTGACATTCAGTCACTCGTACAGTCACCCGTACGCTGTGCCTGCCGTAGCTCGACAAGGGGAGGGGACCGCGGGTGGCCGCGATGCAGCTGACTCGTACGCACCGGATACTCATCGGCGTCGTGGTCGCAGGAGCCGTGGTCATCGCGGGGATAGGTTTCGCGGGCTCGTACTCCGCGGTCCGCGCGCTCGCGTTGCAGAAGGGCTTCGGGAACTTCTCGCTGGTGTTCCCGATAGGCATCGACGCGGGCATCTGCGTGCTGCTCGCCCTGGACCTGCTGCTGACGTGGATCCGCATCCCGTTCCCGCTGCTGCGCCAGACGGCGTGGCTGCTGACCGCGGCGACGATCGCGTTCAACGGCGCGGCGGCCTGGCCGGACCCGCTGGGCGTGGGCATGCACGCCGTGATCCCGATCCTGTTCGTGGTCACGGTGGAGGCGGCCCGGCACGCGGTGGGTCGGATCGCGGACATCACCGCGGACCGGCACATGGAGGGCGTCCGCATCACGCGGTGGCTGCTCTCCCCCGTCCCCACCTTCAAGCTGTGGCGCCGGATGAAGCTGTGGGAGCTGCGCTCCTACGAGCAGGCGGTCGGCATGGAACAGGACCGGCTGATCTATCAGGCCCGACTCCAGGCCCGGTACGGGCGGGCCTGGCGCCGCAAGGCGCCGGTGGAGGCGCTGATGCCGCTCCGCCTGGCCCGGATCGGCGTTCCGCTGGCCCAGACGGCTCCTGAGGGCTTGGCGGCGGCGGGCATCGACCCGGTGCTGTTGCCTCCGGCGGCGGCGGAGGTCACCGCTGGCGCCCCGGGCGCCCTGGGCGTTCCGGTGGGCGCCCCGGCCGCCCCGGCTCTGGAGGCGGGCACCATGCCCCCCGCGACGGGCCTGCCCGTCGGGGTCGCGGGTGCGGTGGATCCGGCCGCGCCGATGGCGGCAGCCCCCGCTCCGGTTCCGGCCGCGGCCCCGGTGGGGCCGCAGGCCCGGCCCCAGGTCCTGGACGGGGCGGCTGCGGGAGCAGGGCTGCCCGGCCTTCCGGAGGCCCACGCCCACCACGCCCCGCCGCCCTTCGCGGTGGACCCGACGGCCATGCCGGCGGCCCACGACAGTGCGTGGTTCGCCGCGCCGCTGGCCCCGCAGGCGGCGTACGAGGGGGGCTACAACCCGCAGTACGTGGAGGGCCTGGAGCCGATCCCGGTGATGCCTCCGGCCGGTCCGGAGGAGCAGGAGGGGCAGCAGGAGCTCCCGATCCCGGGGGCCCGCGAGGCCGACGGTATCGATGCCATCGATGCCGTGGACACCGTAGACGAGGTGAAGTTCGCGGAGGCCGCGTACGAGGTCTTCCGGGCGTACATCGACGAGTTCTCCCAGTTCCCGAACCCGGAGCAGCTGGACATACACCTCTCGGACCGGCTCGGGATCGTGCACCCGCGCAGTGCCACGACGCTCAAGCGGCTGATGCCGGAGCTGAAGCAGCGCTACCAGCGCGACCTGGAGAACGAGCACATCGCTTAGCAGGACTCACGACGCCGGACGCAGCACGCCGGACGCAGCACGTACGCGGGAGGGCCCGCACCCCTCGGCAGTTGCCAGGGGTGCGGGCCCTCCCGCTTGGTACGCGACGACTCAGGCGGCCAGCAGCTTGCGCACCCGGTCCGCCCCGACCGCGAGCAGCAGCGTGGGCAGGCGCGGGCCGGTCTCCCGGGTCACGAGCAGGCGGTACAGCAGCGCGAAGAACGAGCGCTGCGCGACCTTGAGCTCGGGCGTCGGCTTGGCGTCGGGCTCCAGGCCGGCCATCACCTTCGGCACGCCGTAGACGAGCGTGGTCAGCCCGTCGAGCGACCAGTGCGAGTCCAGGCCGTCCACGAGCAGGCGCAGGGACTCCCGGGCCTCGGCGTCCAGGGACGCCAGGAGCTCGGTGTCGGGCTCCTCGCGCACGAGGGTCCGCTGGTCGGCCGGGACCTGGCTGGTGATCCAGTTCTCGGCCCGGTCCAGGCGCGGCCGTACCTCGTCGAGGGAGGTGAGCGGCTGCGACGGGTCCAGGTCGGCCAGGATCCGCAGGGTCTGCTCGTCATGGCCGGCGGTGATGTCGACGACCGAGGCGAGAGTCCGGTACGGCAGCGGTCGCGGGGTGCGCGGCAGCTCGTGGGAGGCGACGCGTACGGCGCGGGTGTGCGCGGCGGCGTCGGCCGGGAGGACGGAGCCGTCGGCGACCTTGGCCTCCAGCTTGTCCCACTCGTCGTAGAGCCGCTGGATCTCCTGGTCGAAGGCGATCTTGAAGGACTGGTTCGGCCTGCGGCGCGCGTACAGCCAGCGCAGCAGCTGCGGCTCCATAATCTTCAGCGCGTCGGCCGGGGTCGGCACGCCGCCCTTCGAGGAGGACATCTTGGCCATGCCGCTGATGCCGACGAAGGCGTACATCGGTCCGATCGGCTGCTCGCCGCCGAAGATGTGCACGATCTGGCCGCCGACCTGGAAGGAGGAGCCCGGCGAGGAGTGGTCGACGCCCGAGGGCTCGAAGACCACGCCCTCGAAGGCCCAGCGCATCGGCCAGTCGACCTTCCAGACCAGCTTGCCGCGGTTGAACTCGCTGAGCTTGACCGTCTCGGTGAACTCGTCCTCGGTGCAGACGTAGGTCAGCTGGGTGGTCTCGTCGTCGTACGCGGTGACCTTGGTGAAGTCCTTGCCGCACTGGCCGCAGTACGGCTTGTACGGGAAGTACCCGCCCTCGACGCTGCTGCCGTCGTCCTCGGCAGCGGCACCGGAGCCCTCGGCGGCCTCCAGCTCTGCCTCGTCGACCTGCTTCTGCTGGGGCTTCTTGCCGCCCGGCTTCTGCTTCGTGCGGTACTGGTCGAGTACGGCGTCGATGTCGCCGCGGTGCTTCATCGCGAACAGCACCTGCTCGCGGTAGGCGCCGGAGGTGTACTGCTCGGTCTGGCTGATCGGGTCGTACTCGACGCCCAGCTCGGCCAGCGCCTCGACGAAGGCGGCCTTGAAGTGCTCGGCCCAGGTCGCGTACGCGGAGCCGGCCGGGGCCGGGACGGAGGTCAGCGGCTTGCCGATGTGCTGGGCGAAGGTCTCCTCGTCCACGCCGGGGATGCCCTTGGGCACCTTCCGGTAGCGGTCGTAGTCGTCCCAGGACAGCACGTGCCGGACCTCGATGCCCCGGCGGCGGATCTCGTCCGCGACCAGGTGCGGGGTCATGACCTCGCGGAGGTTGCCCAGGTGGATCGGGCCGGAGGGGGAGAGTCCGGACGCGACGACGACAGGTTTGCCGGGTGCTCGGCGCTCCGCCTCGGCGATGACCTCGTCCGCGAAACGGGAGACCCAGTCGGTCTCGGTGCTGCTCTGAGCCACGACACGTCCTTCTATCTCGAATGCTGGCTTCCGTCATTCTCCCAGACGGAACGGGCCACTCCGGGGTTGCCCGGCGGCCCCTGCCATCTCGGCCCCTCTTAACCCAAGGATGCGGAACGTCCTCGCGTGGGATACTCGGCACTCGTCGGAACAACCAAGTGCACCCCTCAGGCACGACCTCACAGGAACGGCAGCTCATGGCCTCGGTCCCTTCCCTCGCTTCTTCCGTCCATCAGCGCGTCGCGGACGCCCTCGCCTCGGCCCTGCCGGAGGCCGGCGGCGCCGACCCGCTGCTGCGACGAAGCGACCGGGCCGACTTCCAGGCGAACGGGATCCTGGCCCTGGCGAAGAAGGCGAAGGCCAACCCGCGCGAGCTGGCCGCGACCGTGGTCGAGGCCATCCCGACTGGTGACCTGATCGAGGAGATCGAGGTCTCGGGTCCCGGCTTCCTCAACATCACGATCTCCGACCGGGCGATCGTCGAGACCCTCGCGGCGCGCGCCGGAGACGACCGCCTCGGTGTTCCGTACGCCGCGAACGCCGGCACGACGGTGATCGACTACGCGCAGCCGAACGTGGCGAAGGAGATGCACGTCGGCCACCTGCGGTCGGCAGTCATCGGCGCGGCGATGGTCGAGATCCTGGAGTTCACGGGCGAGAAGGTGATCCGCCGCCACCACATCGGCGACTGGGGCACCCAGTTCGGCATGCTCATCCAGTACCTGGTCGAGCACCCGCACGAGCTGGACCACAAGGCCGACGGCGGCTCCGCCGAGGACATCGAGGTCTCCGGCGAGGAGGCCATGTCCAACCTGAACCGGCTCTACAAGGCATCGCGCGCGCTCTTCGACTCCGACGAGGAGTTCAAGACGCGGGCGCGGGCGCGGGTCGTCGACCTCCAGGCCGGCGATGCGGAGACGCTGGCCATGTGGCAGCGGTTCGTGGACGAGTCCAAGATCTACTTCTACTCCGTCTTCAACAAGCTGGACATGGACATCCAGGACCCGGACGTGGTCGGCGAGTCCGGCTACAACGACATGCTGGTCGAGACCTGCAAGCTGCTGGAGGACTCGGGCGTCGCCGTCCGCTCCAACGGCGCGCTGTGCGTGTTCTTCGACGAGTACAAGGGCCCGGACGGCAACCCGACCCCGCTGATCGTCCAGAAGTCGGACGGCGGCTTCGGCTACGCCGCCACCGACCTGTCGGCGATCCGGGACCGCGTCGGCAACCTGAAGGCGGACACCCTCATCTACGTGGTCGACGCCCGCCAGTCGCTGCACTTCAAGATGGTCTTCGAGACGGCCCGCCGCGCGGGCTGGCTGAACGACGGGGTCAAGGCCGTCCAGCTCGCCTTCGGCACCGTCCTCGGCAAGGACGGCAAGCCGTTCAAGACCCGTGAGGGCGAGACGGTGCGGCTGGTGGACCTGCTGGACGAGGCCGTCGAGCGGGCGACCTCGGTCGTGCGCGAGAAGGCGGAGAAGGTCGGCCTGTCCGAGCAGGAGATCGTCGAGAACGGACGTTACGTCGGCATCGGCGCGGTGAAGTACGCCGACCTGTCGACGTCGGCGGCCCGCGACTACAAGTTCGACCTGGACCAGATGGTCTCGCTCAACGGCGACACGTCCGTGTACCTCCAGTACGCGTACGCCCGGATCAAGTCCATCCTGCGCCGGGCGGGAGACCGCGAGCCGATCGCCCACCCGGAGCTGGAACTGGCGCCGGCCGAGCGCGCGCTCGGTCTGCACCTGGACCACTTCGGCGAGCTGATCGCCGAGGCGGCGGCCGAGCACGCGCCGCACAAGGTGGCCGCGTACCTGTACCAGCTGTCCTCGCTGTTCACGACGTTCTACGACCAGTGCCCGGTCGTGAAGCCGGAGCCGGAACTCGTCGTGGGTGAGAACCGCCTGTTCCTGTGCGACCTGACGGCCCGCACCCTGGCCAAGGGCATGTCCCTCCTGGGCATCCGCACCCCCGAGCGCCTCTGACGCACAGCGGGTCCGCCCGACTGCTCCACGCGACGGCCCCCGTCTCCCGACCCCGGGAGACGGGGGCCGTCGCGTGCGAGGCGTCCCGTCTTCGTGTACGGCACCGGGATGCTGATCGCTTTGGATCGCGGTGACAGGCCGGGCGGCCTCCTGCACAAGGTCCTCGCCACCCGGAGGCCGTCATCGTCACCTCCGACCCGCGCGATATCACGGCCTACCGGGACGTTCTGCCCGGCGCCACGGAGGCGATTCGCGTACTGGACACCACCGACCTCGCCGCCTTCCTCGGCGGCAAGCGCGTCCCGCACTGAGCCGGCCCACCGGGTGACGGGACCACAGGCCCGCGACCCCACATGTCTGCTTTTCTTGACATCGCGTACGGATCTCTTTACATTCCAGGTGTCAAGGATTCTTTACATGAGGAGGGGGCGGGAGCATGGCCTTCCAGGAGAAGCGCACATGGATCGCGGCGGTCGTCGCCATCGGCGGGTACGCGGTCTACCTGGCCGTCGTACTCGGCCGGGCAGGTGACGGCGTACCGCTCGCCGAGGTCCCATACGTGGCTCCGATGCTGTGGACCATCGGCGTGTCGATCGCGGTCTCGATCGCCCTGAACATCGCGGTCGCGTTCGCCTCCCCCGAGGACGCGAACACGAAGGACCAGAGGGACCGGGAGATCACCCAGATCGGCGAGTACGCGGGCCAGTCCTTCCTCGTGATCGGCGCCGTGACCGCACTGGCCCTGTCGATGGCCGAGGTCGACCACTTCTGGATCTCCAACACGATCTACCTGGGATTCGTCCTCTCGGCGGTCCTCGGGTCCGCCGTCAAGGTGTCCGCCTACCGCCGGGGATTCCAAACATCGTGAAGTCGACGGGGATCACGAACACGATCCGCATCCTGCGCTTCGAGCACGCGGAGATGACCCAGGCGGAGCTGGCACGGCGCATCGGCGTGACCCGACAGACCGTCATCGCCATCGAGAAGGGCCGCTACTCGCCCTCGCTGGAGACGGCCTTCAGGATCGCCCACGTCTTCTCGGTACCGCTTGAGCAGGTGTTCCAGTACACGGACACGGAAGGGACGACGCCATGAAGGCCATCACCCAGCACACCTACGGCTCCTGCGAGGTGCTGGAGCTCGGGGACGTCGAGACGCCCAGCCCCCGACCGGAGGAGGTGCTGATCCGGGTGCGTGCCGCCGCCGTCGACGCGGGGGTCTGGCACCTGATGACGGGCATGCCCTACCTCCTGCGCCTCATGGGCTACGGACTGCGCGCGCCCAAGGAACCCGTCCGGGGCCGGGAGGTCGCCGGCCGCGTCGAAGCGGTCGGCGCGGCCGTGACCCGGTTCCGTCCGGGAGACGAGGTGTTCGGCATCTGCGAGGGCGCGTTCGCCGAGTACGCGGTCGCTCCGCAGGACAAGCTCGCGGCGAAGCCCGCCGGCCTCCCCCTGGAAGAGGCTGCTGCCCTCCCCATATCCGGCCTGACCGCACTCCAGGCCCTCCGCGACGCGGGGCGCGTCCAGCCGGGGCAGCGCGTGCTGGTCATCGGGGCGGCTGGCGGCGTCGGCAGCATCGCGGTCCAGTTGGCCAAGGCCTTCGGCGCGCACGTCACCGGCGTGTGCAGCACGACGAAGACGGACCTCGTGCGTTCGATCGGCGCGGACGAGGTCATCGACTACACCCGCCAGGAGATCACCGCACCGGCGCCGCCGCCGGGCGCACTCCGCTATGACCTCGTCATCGACACGGCCGGCAACCGCCCCCTGGCGGCCCTCCGCCGGATCCTCACCCCGCGCGGCACCCTCGTCATCGTCGGCGGGGAGGGCGGCGGGCGCTGGCTCGGCGGCATCGATCGGGTCCTGCGGGCGGGGCTGCTGAGCCCCTTCCTCCGGCAGAACCTGCGCGGGGTGCTCACCAAGGAGTGCCGGGAGGATCTGGAGGTCCTCGGCCAGCACGTCGAGACCGGTGCGCTGACCCCCGTCATCGACCGGACCTACCCCCTCGACCGGGCCCCGGACGCCATCGCCCGCCAGCACGCGGGCCACGCCCGCGGCAAGATCCTCATCGCCCCCTGAGCGGAGCCCGCGCACCTCACGTGCCGAACCCGCCCCCGCGGCGCTGACGGTGGCCCCCGCCGCGGTCGCCCGCTGCGCGGGACCCCGTTCAGTCGGTCGTGAACTCGCACCACACGGCCTTGCCTGGCGAGCGCGTCCCGACCCCCCACCCGTCCGCGAGCGCCGCGACCAGATACAGCCCCCGCCCCCGCTCAGCCGCCTCGTCCCGGTCCGTGATGCGGGGACGGCCGCCCCCGCTGTCGTGGACCTCGATGCGTACGAGGCCCTGCGCGCGCAGGAGGCGCAGGAGGTAGCCGCGGCCGGGCGGAACGCCGTGCTGGAGGGCGTTGGTGGCGAGCTCGCTCACGCAGAGCAACATGTCATCCCGGCGCGACGTGACACCCCACACGTCAAGCGTCACCGCCGTGAACTGCCTGGCAGCGCCGATGGATCGGGGCGCCCTGGGGTACAGCCGCTCCCGCATCAGGGCGGGTTGAGTTTCCACATTCACGGAGCGATCGTCGCGATGCGTGACTAGCGTGTGTGAGGCGAGCGACCCGTACTCATCACCGAGTACGGGTTGACACGGGTAAAGCACGTGCACGGGTGGGGAGTTCGCTGTCATGCCACCGAGGAAGCGCACACGGCCCAATGCGACGACCATGAAGATGGTCGGCGACATGGTGGCCGTCAGCCGAGTAGCCAAGAACCTGACGCAGAAGCAGCTCGGAGAGCTGGTGCGACTGACCGCGGAGACCATCGCCTCCATCGAGCAGGGCAGACGGGCTCTGATGCCGGACGTCGCCGAGCTGATGGACCGAGTCCTGGGCCTGCCGGGCATCCTCGCCGTGGCCGCCTACGGCATGCCGGAAGCGGACGTGACCCCGCCGTGGGCCGAGGAGTACATGGACCGCGAGCGCGAGGCGATCGCGCTGTCCTGGTACGACACCCACGTCATCCCGGGCCTGCTCCAGACGGACGCCTACGCCCGCGCGGTCTTCGGCTGCCGCGTCCCGTACATGGGCGACGAGGAGATCGCCCTCCAGACCGCCCGCCGCATGCAACGCCAGGAAATACTGTCCCGCCCGGTCCCCCCGACCCTCAGCTTCGTGATCTGGGAGCCGGCCGTCCGGGACCGCATCGGAGGCGACGAGGTCTACTGGGAACAGCTGGCCCACCTGCGCGCCTGCGCGGACCGCCCCGGCATCGCCCTACAGATCCTGCCGCTGGGCCTCACCGCCCACGCGGGTCTCGCCGGCCCGTTCATCCTGCTGGAAACCCCCGAGCACCAGCACTTCTCGTACTCCGAGACCCAGCGCGGCAGTCTCCTCGTACAGGACCCCGACGAGGTCAGCCGACTCGCTCAGAAGTATGCGATGCTGCGATCCCAGGCCCTCAACTTCGAGGAGACGAAGGGCCTGTTGGACCGGCTGCTAGGAGACCGATGAGCACCGAACTCACGTGGTTCAAGTCCAGCCACAGCGGCAGCGACGGCGGCAACTGTCTGGAAGTCGCCGTCGCCTGGCGCAAGTCGAGCTACAGCTCTGATGAAGGCGGCGCCTGCGTCGAGGTCGCCGCCTGCCCCGACCGCGTACACGTGAGGGACTCGAAAGTCCCTCACGGTCCCTCACTCACCCTCACTCCCGCCGCGTGGTCGGACCTCGCTCACTGGGTCAGCGGATAGGAGTGCCGGCCCGATACTTCGTCGATCTCGGAGTGGGCCTTCTGCAACATCTGGGACGCGAGATCCATGAGCGCGCGAGCGCCCGCGATCTCTTCGCCGACCCGCAGCTGCTCCGGGTCGGACGGGTGGCGCATGGCGTAGCCGTGCGCCCGCATCTCGGTACCGTCACCAAGTCTGACCAAGGCCGCCGCGCTGGTGCGGTGGCCTTCCTCGGTGAATTCGAGCTCCACATGCCACCCGACGAGTGTGGTCATGCTGCATCACCTCCAGGGGGTCACCCTGGTTCCAGGGTGCGCCTACGGGGGCACGAGCGCGAGCGGGCGGGGCGGGGCGACACGGCTGCGGGCTCAGCCGGGGAAGCCCAGTGCCAGCGCGCCGATCACGGGGGCCGCGTAGAGGAGCGGGAACGGGACGTGTGCGTACGACCGGGCCCGCAGGACCGCGATCACGGCTCCCGTGAAGTAGAGGATCAGGCCTATGGCGGCGAGCAGGCCGATGACCGGCACGAACAGGCCGACCAGCAGGCCGACCGCACCCGCGGCCTTCGCCGTGCCCAGCCAGATCCACCAGGACCGGGGGACGCCGTACTCGGCCAGCGGCTCGACGACGTACCTGGCGTTGAAGAAGACCGAGCCGCCCGAGAAGCCCGCCATGACGGCGGCGACGACGGTGACGACAGTGGCGGTGGTGGACATCAGGTGCTCCTCATCGGCGGGTCCGTTGCGCTCTTCCACTGGACTGACCCGCCGCGCGGCACGCGTGTGACAACTCCCCGGAAAAATCTTCAACGGCCGTCGCGGGCCGGGGCGCGAGCTGACGGATTGCGCCCGTACCCCGTGGAGCGCCGGCCCCGCCGCGCCTAGCCTCCCCCGCATGGGCACAGCGCGACGGACAGCACGAAGGGCATTGCGGTGGGCACGTGCACGCACCTGGTGGCGGATCTGGCGCAGCGGACCCCCGCCCGGCGCGGCCCGTATCTGGCCGCTGCGTTGACGGAGGCCCCGCACACCTGCGTCAGCGGGTCTCGCGCAGCCAGCCCGCGACCTCAGTCGCCCAGTAGGTGAGGATCGTGTCCGCGCCGGCCCGCTTGATGCCGAGCAGGGCTTCCAGGATGGCCCGGTCGCGCTCGATCCAGCCCTTCTCGGCCGCCGCCTCGATCATCGCGAACTCGCCGCTGATCTGGTACGCGGACACCGGAACGTCCACCGCCTGCGCGACCCGGTACAGGATGTCGAGGTACGGGCCGGCCGGCTTGACCATCACCATGTCCGCGCCCTCCTCCAGGTCGAGCGCCAGTTCCCGCAGGGACTCCCGGGCGTTCGCCGGATCCTGCTGGTAGGTCTTGCGGTCGCCCTGGAGCGAGGAGGCGACGGCCTCCCGGAAGGGACCGTAGAAAGCCGAGGAGTACTTGGCCGTGTACGCGAGGATCGAGACGTCCTCGTGCCCGGTCTCGTCGAGCGCGTCGCGGATGACGCCGACCTGGCCGTCCATCATGCCGCTCGGGCCCACCACGTGGACGCCCGCGTCGGCCTGGACCTGGGCCATCTCCGCGTACCGCTCCAGCGTCGCGTCGTTGTCCACGCGCCCGTGCTCGTCCAGTACGCCGCAGTGGCCGTGGTCGGTGTACTCGTCCAGACACAGGTCGGACATGATCACCAGGTCGTCGCCCACCTCCGCCCTCACATCGCGGATCGCGAGCTGGAGGATCCCGTCCGGTTCGGTGCCCGCCGTGCCCAGGGCGTCCTTGTTCTCGTCGGCCGGGACGCCGAACAGCATGATCCCCGCGACGCCCGCCTCCACGGCCTCCACCGCCGCCTTGCGCAGCGTGTCGCGGGTGTGCTGGACCACGCCCGGCATCGCCGAGATGGCCAGGGGCTCGCTGATGCCTTCCCGTACGAACGCCGGGAGGATCAGGTCCGAGGGGTGCAGCCGGGTCTCCGCGACCATCCGCCGCATCGCCGGGGTGGTGCGCAGCCGGCGGGGCCGCGAGCCGGGAAAGGATCCGTACGCGCTCATCTTCAGTCGCCTCTTCGAGCATCGACAGCAGTCGGGACAAGCGTAGGGCCCGAATGCAGGTGCATCCGGGCCCCGTGTACCGCTGCCGACCGTCAGGTCGTACGACGGCGCCGCGCGCCCGGGCGCCGCTCGCTCGGCCGGGACACCGACTCGCCGGCCTCCCTGGCCGCGTCGCGGCGCGCCGCGCCGTACTCGGCCAGCGCCTCCGCCAGCTTGCTGACGCTCGGCTCCGGCGACAGGACGTCCACGCGCAGGCCGTGCTCCTCCGCCGTCTTGGCCGTCGCCGGCCCGATGCAGGCGATGACGGTCACGTTGTGCGGCTTGCCGGCGATGCCGACCAGATTGCGGACGGTGCTCGACGAGGTGAAGAGAACGGCGTCGAAACCGCCGCCCTTGATCGCCTCACGGGTGTCCGCCGGCGGCGGCGAGGCGCGCACGGTGCGGTACGCCGTGACGTCGTCGACCTCCCAGCCGAGCTCTATCAGGCCCGCCACCAGCGTCTCGGTGGCGATGTCGGCGCGCGGCAGGAAGACGCGGTCGATCGGGTCGAAGACCGGGTCGTACGGCGGCCAGTCCTCCAGCAGCCCGGCCGCGGACTGCTCACCGCTCGGCACCAGGTCCGGCTTGACGCCGAACTCGACCAGCGCGGCGGCCGTCTGCTCGCCGACCGCGGCGACCTTGATGCCGGCGAAGGCACGGGCGTCGAGCCCGTACTCCTCGAACTTCTCCCGGACCGCCTTGACGGCGTTCACCGAGGTGAAGGCGATCCACTCGTAGCGGCCCGTGACCAGGCCCTTGACCGCGCGCTCCATCTGCTGCGGGGTGCGCGGCGGCTCCACGGCGATGGTCGGCACCTCGTGCGGCACCGCGCCGTACGAACGCAGTTGGTCGGAGAGCGAGGCGGCCTGCTCCTTGGTGCGCGGTACGAGGACCCGCCAGCCGAACAGCGGCTTCGACTCGAACCAGGCCAGTTCCTCGCGCCGTGCGGCGGCGCCGTGCTCACCGACCACGGCTATCACCGGGCGGGCGCCCTCGGGCGAGGGGAGCACCTTGCCCTGCTTGAACACCTGGGCGATGGTCCCGAGCGTGGCGTTCCAGGTCCGCTGGCGGGTCGTCGTACCGGCGACGGTCACCGTGAGCGGGGTGTCGGGCTTGCGCCCGGCGGACACCAGCTCGGCGGCGGCGCTGGACACGGTCTCCAGCGTCGCGGAGACGACGAGGGTGCCGTCGCTGGCTCCGACCTCGCTCCAGCAGCGCGCGGAGGCATTGCGGGCGTCGACGAAGCGGACGTCCCCGTCGTTGTCGCCCCGGCCGCCCCGCAGCGGCACACCGGCGTACGCGGGCACACCGACGGCGGTCGCGACTCCGGGGACCACCTCGAAGGGGATGCCTCCGGTGGCGCAGGCGAGCATCTCCTCGGCCGCGTTGCCGTCGAGCCCGGGGTCACCGGTGACGGCACGGACGACCCGCCTGCCGGAGCGCGCGGCCTCCATGACAAGATTGGCCGCGTCCCGGATCACCGGAACACCGGCGGCTGCTGACATTTCGTCAGCGATCGTCAGCTGCGGCGTGTCCACTCCCGCGCGCGCATGCGTGCGTACGACCTCGAGCACCTCGGGCTCCGCGATCAGTACGTCCGCGGCGGCGAGCGCCTCGACGGCGCGCAGCGTCAGCAGACCCGGGTCACCGGGGCCGGCACCGAGGAAGGTGACGTGCCCGTGTGTGGTGACGACCGGAAAAGCGGAGGTGGTCGGACGTGAGGGGTTCAAAGCGATCGCTCCCCCATCAGACCGGCCGCGCCCTTGGCCAGCATCTCGTCCGCGAGTTCGCGTCCGAGCGCCATGGCCTCGTCGTACGACTGGGGCACGGGACCGGTGGTGGACAGCTGCACCAGCGTCGAGCCGTCGAGGGTGCCGACGACGCCGCGCAGGCGCATTTCATTGACAACCTGACCGTCGGTCAGCAGGTCGGCGTACGCGCCCACAGGTGCGCTACAACCGGCCTCCAGGGTGGCGAGCAGGGAACGTTCGGCGGTCACGGCGGCCCGGGTGTTCGGGTCGTCGAGCTTGCCGAGCGCGGCGATGAGCTCCGCGTCGGACGCGAGGCACTCAACCGCCAGGGCCCCCTGGCCGGGAGCGGGCAGCACGTTGTCGACCGACAGGTGGTCGGTCGCCTCGGCGCTGCGGCCGATCCGGTTCAGTCCGGCGGCGGCGAGGACGACGGCATCCAGCTCTCCGTCGCGCACGAAGCCGATCCGGGTGTCGACGTTCCCCCGGATGGCGACGGTCTCGATGCGCTTCCCGAGGGCGAGCGCGTAGTGGTTGAGCTGCGCCGTACGACGGGGCGACCCGGTACCGATCCGGGCCCCGTCGGGCAGCTGCTCGAACGTCAGGCCGTCGCGGGCCACGAGCGCGTCGCGCGGGTCCTCGCGCAGCGGCATGGCCGCGATCACGAGCTCCTCGGGCTGCGAGGTCGGCAGGTCCTTCAGCGAGTGGACGGCGAAGTCGACCTCGCCGCGCAGCAGCGCGTCGCGCAGCGCGGTGACGAACACGCCGGTGCCGCCGATCTGCGCGAGGTGCTCACGGGACACGTCGCCGTAGGTCGTGATCTCCACGAGCTCGACGGGCCGGCCGGTGATCGCCCGTACCGCGTCGGCGACATGGCCGGACTGGGACATGGCCAGCTTGCTGCGTCGCGTGCCGAGCCGGAGGGGCTGGTCGAGACGTGGATTCATGATGCCCGTCCTGAGTCGTCGTACTGGTCGGCCTTGCCGCCTCGTTCGGCCGGTCCGGCCTGTTCTGCCTGTCCGGCCCGTTCCGCCGGTCCGTCCTCTGCGTCCGCCCGGCTGACGGAGGCCACCGCCTGCGGGTCGAGGTCGAAGAGTTCGCGCAGCGCCTCGGCGTACCCGGCGCCGCCGGGCTCGCTCGCGAGCTGTTTGACGCGCACGGTCGGCGCGTGGAGGAGCTTGTCGACGACACGGCGCACGGTCTGAGTGACCTCGGCCCGCTGCCGCTCGTCCAAGTCCGGGAGTCGCCCGTCGAGCCGTGCCACTTCCATGGCCACGACCTCGGCGGCCATCGCCCGAAGGGCGACGACGGTCGGCGTGATGTGCGCGGCCCGCTGCGCGGCCCCGAAGGCGGCCACCTCTGCGGCGACTATCCCCCGCACCGCGTCCACGTCGGCCGCCATGGGCGCATCGGCCGAGGCCTCGGCCAACGACTCGATGTCGACCAGCCGTACGCCCGGGATCCGGTGCACGGCGGCATCGATGTCGCGCGGCATGGCCAGGTCCAGCAGGGCCAGGCGCACGGGCGCGACGTCGACCTGACTGCGGGCGCCCTTGCGGGGCTGCCGCTGCGCGGCGGCCTCGCCCTGGTCGGCCCACGTGCCGTGCAGTTCCAGAGCGGTCGCGTCGACCCCGGTCAGCGCGGCGCGCCCGTCACCGGTCGGCACCTCGACGGGGCACTCGTCCCGCTCGGCACCGGGAGCGATGGTCCGCGCCACCCCGCCGTCGGCCAACCGCACCCCGGCCTCCGCGGCGGCGACGAGCCGCGCCACGACCGCGGGATCGATCAGCTCCAGCCCTGCCCGCGCGCGCGCCGCAGCGCTCCGGCGGGTGTCCTCGGCTGCCCGGGGCGTCCCCAGCGACGGGCCGGGGATGCGGGGCGGGGCGGGGGGCGTCCCGTCGGGGGCGCCGTCCACGGCCGCGGCCACGTCCTCCCCGGTCAGCACCAGCCCGGTGGCCCCCGTACAGGACACCACCACGTCGACTCGTGTCAGCTCGGCGGCGACCTCGGCCATGGGCAACGCCCGGGCGGCGACCCCAGTGCCTGAGGCAACCAGAATCTCGGCCAAACGGTCCGCGCGCTCAGCGGTCCGGTTCGCCACGACGATCTCCGCGACGCCGACCCGCGCCAGCGTGGCGGCAGCGAGCGAGGACATGGACCCGGCCCCGATCACCAGCGCCCGCTTGCCCGCGGCCCATGCGTCCACCGGCTGCCGCCCGGCGGTCAGCTGCTCCAGCCCGAACGTCACGAGCGACTGCCCGGCCCGGTCGATCCCGGTCTCGGAGTGCGCCCGCTTGCCGACGCGCAGCGCCTGCTGGAAGAGGTCGTTGATCAGACGGCCCGCGGTGTGGAGCTCCTGCCCCAGCGCCAGGGCGTCCTTGATCTGTCCGAGGATCTGGCCCTCGCCGATCACCATCGAGTCCAGTCCGCACGCCACCGAGAACAGGTGGTGGACGGCTCGGTCCTCGTAGTGGACGTACAGGTACGGAGTGAGCTCCTCCAGAGCCACCCCGCTGTGCTGCGCGAGCAGGGTCGACAGCTCGGCGACACCGGCGTGGAACTTGTCCACGTCCGCGTACAGCTCGATCCGGTTGCAGGTGGCGAGGACCGTCGCCTCCGTCGCCGGCTCCGCCGCCAGCGTGTCGTGCAGCAGCTTCACCTTGGCGTCGACGGACAGCGAGGCGCGTTCGAGCACGCTCACCGGCGCGCTGCGGTGGCTCAGGCCTACGACGAGCAGGCTCATGCCGGCATCACCGCCGGGACGTCGCCCTCGGGGCCGTTCTTGCGCGGGGCGGCAGCGGGCCGTCCGGCGGGCGGCACGACGGCGGCGGCCGGGGCCGCACCGGAGCCGACCGCGGCGGCAGCGGCGTCGCCGGCCTCCGCAGCGCCGGAGGTGGCGGCGGAGGAGGGGGTGACGCCGGCCGCGGCTTCCTCGCCGGCCTTGCGCTGCTCGTGGAAGGCCAGGATCTGCAGCTCGATGGACAGGTCGACCTTGCGCACGTCCACCCCGTCCGGCACGGACAGTACGGTCGGCGCGAAGTTCAGGATGGAGGTGACGCCGGCGGCGATCAGCCGCTCGCTCACCTGCTGTGCGGCCCCGGCCGGGGTCGCGATGACGCCGATCGAGACGCCGTTCTCCTCGATGATCTTCTCCAGATCATCGGTGTGCTGCACGGGCATGCCGGCGACCGGCTTGCCGGCCATGGCGGGGTCGGCGTCGATGAGCGCCGCCACGCGGAACCCGCGCGAGGCGAAACCGCCGTAGTTGGCCAGGGCCGCGCCGAGGTTACCGATGCCGACGATGACGACCGGCCAGTCCTGGGTCAGGCCGAGCTCGCGCGAGATCTGGTAGACGAGGTACTCGACGTCGTAGCCGACGCCGCGCGTACCGTACGAACCCAGGTACGAGAAGTCCTTGCGGAGCTTGGCGGAGTTGACTCCGGCCGCCGCCGCGAGCTCCTCGGAGGACACCGTGGGCACCGATCGCTCGGAGAGCGCGGTGAGTGCGCGCAAGTACAGCGGAAGCCGGGCGACAGTGGCCTCGGGAATACCTCGGCTGCGGGTCGCCGGTCGGTGAGTTCGGCCAGTTGCCACGATGCTCCTGCGGGATGAGCGGGGCTGCAGGCGGTCACTTGTCCCAAGACCGCCCCGTCGAAAGCAGGCTATGTCTTTGTGAACGCGTGCACAAAGATTGTGTCCGCTTTGTCCGACCAAAGTGACCGGGGTCACGCAGCCCGGGCACGCAGGACGGGAACCCACAACACGCCGAACCCGTTCAAATCCCGACGGGGGCAAAACCGTACACACTCCTCATCAATACGCCCCCGAGACCCCACAAATCGCCCATGATGGTAACCGGCCGGAGGGTCAGCCCTCCAATGCCCGACGCAGCCGGTCGGGGTTCACCCTCCAGAAGGTGTGTTGTTCGCCGTCCACCAGCACCACCGGAATCTGCTCCCAGTACAACCGGTAGAGCTCCGCGTCCTGCGAGATGTCCTTCTTCTCCCACGGTGCGCCGACTTCCGCACAGACCTTCTCGATCACTTCCTGGGCGTCGTCACAGAGGTGACACCCCGGCTTCCCGATGAGCGTGACCATCCGCTCGTCGGGACGCTTCTTTTCCTTACGGCGCAGCAAAGGGCTCATGCCCCCCATTCTCCCGCGCCACCGCGTAACACCCGGGCAGCGAAGAGTTCACGCCCCCGGCATCCCGTTGGTTCGGGAACTCCCGAACACAGTGGCTATGCTCGCGTCATGGCCGCTCTGGGATGGCTCACCCCCCGTAGGCGCTCCGCCACCGCGCGGAGCGTGCTGGCAGGCGAGGCCTCGGCCGAGGCCGCCCGCAAGACCGCACAGGCCCTCGGCGCCGAGGTCGAGCCACTGGCCGAGCCCGAGGCCGCCGTGGCGGAAGCGGAACCGGCCGAGGCCGAGTTCCCCGTCGCCGGCGATGACCTCGCCGCCGCCTTCTTCGACCTCGACAACACCGTCATGCAGGGCGCCGCGATCTTCCACTTCGGCCGCGGCCTCTACAAGCGGGAGTTCTTCCACCGCCGCGAGCTCGCCCGCTTCGCCTGGCAGCAGGCCTGGTTCCGGCTCGCCGGGGTCGAGGACCCCGAGCACATGCAGGACGCGCGCGACAGCGCCCTCTCCATCGTCAAGGGCCACAAGGTCTGCGAACTCATGGCCATCGGCGAGGAGATCTACGACGAGTACATGGCCGAGCGGATCTGGCCGGGCACCCGCGCCCTGGCCCAGGCCCACCTCGACGCCGGACAGAAGGTCTGGCTCGTCACGGCGGCGCCCGTGGAGACCGCCACCATCATCGCCCGTCGACTCGGCCTGACCGGGGCGCTCGGTACGGTCGCCGAGTCCGTCGACGGCGTCTACACCGGCCGACTCGTCGGCGAGCCGCTGCATGGGCCCGCGAAGGCCGAGGCGGTCCGCGCCCTGGCCGCCGCCGAAGGCCTCGACCTCGAACGCTGCGCGGCGTACTCCGATTCGCACAACGACATTCCGATGCTGTCACTGGTCGGACACCCGTACGCGATCAATCCCGACACAAAACTGCGCAAGCATGCCCGGGCCCACGACTGGCGGCTGCGCGACTATCGGACCGGCCGCAAGGCCGTGAAGGTGGGCGTCCCGGCCGCCGCCGGGGTCGGTGCGATCGCGGGCGGCGCTGCCGCCGCCATCGCCCTGCACCGCCGCCGCAAGTAGCCGGACCCGCCCCGCCGCCCGCTCGCCGGCCGCTCGCACCCCTCGCCGCCTGCACCGGAGCCGGCCCGCGCCGGCCGGGCGGCGCCCCCGCACGCCGGTTCGCCCACTGCGCCGCGAACATTCCCGCACCTCTACCCCCGCGCCCCGCGCGGCACTCCGGCCTGCCCGACTCGGTCGTGAGCCAGCGTGGAAGCGTCCATTCCGCGTACCCAACCGATCAAGAACCGATCACCAATTGCGACCGAATATGCCTTCGACACGCAACGGAAGTGTCGGAATCGGTGATTTAGGCAACTGGGTGTAGCGCTGCCTGTACGAAGCGTTATTCTCCTCAAACGCATGCCACCGCCCATCTGTCGCCACGACGGGTGAACGGTCCCGCACTGCACGTGATGGAAGCTCTGCCTCTGGGAGTCCCGTGTACCCACCTGTCGGGGTTGACGCCTCGGGCCTGGCTACGCTGCGCGCAACGGTCCTCGACCACCTGCGTGGCTTCGTCCCCACCGCGTACGCCGTCCCCGCCTTCGCCACCGGCCTCGGCCCGGCCGGTCCTTGCTATGCCCTGACCGACGGCGGAGCGACGGTGGGCAGACGCGGTCGCGCGGGAGGAGGTGCCGGCGGCACCGCCACCGGCACGAGCACTCCGGCCGCCCGCCGCCCCACCGCGGACAGCGACCAGGCCCGCATGATGGAGCTGGTCGAGCGCGCCCAGGCCGGCGAGGCCGAGGCCTTCGGCCGGCTGTACGACCAGTACAGCGACACGGTGTACCGCTACATCTACTACCGCGTCGGCGGCAAGGCGACCGCGGAGGACCTCACCAGCGAGACCTTCCTGCGCGCGCTGCGCCGCATCTCCACCTTCACCTGGCAGGGCCGCGACTTCGGCGCCTGGCTGGTGACGATCGCGCGCAACCTGGTGGCGGACCACTTCAAGTCCAGCCGCTTCCGCCTGGAAGTGACCACGGGCGAGATGCTGGACGCCAACGAGGTGGAACGATCCCCCGAGGACTCGGTCCTGGAGTCCCTCTCCAACGCAGCCCTGCTGGAAGCCGTGCGCAAGCTCAATCCCCAGCAGCAGGAGTGCGTCACCCTCCGCTTCCTCCAGGGCCTGTCAGTCGCCGAGACCGCCAGGGTGATGGGGAAAAACGAGGGCGCCATCAAAACGCTCCAGTACCGCGCGGTCCGCACCCTGGCCCGTCTGCTCCCGGACGACGCCCGCTGACCTCCGCCAGGCCCCGGCCCGCCACCCCCGGCCCCACCCACCCCCCACGCTTTCCGAACCTCCTGACAATCCACACAACCGGTGACCCCTCGATGACGCTGTGGTCCGATCATCCTTCGTCCGTAACCCAAGTGCCGCGCCGCTCGTTGTGCGGAATGCAGGCTCCCTGTGGACACGCCCTACCCGAAGCCGCTCACTCGAAAGGGTGGACGCGCTCAAGGAAGGCAACCTTCCGGACACCTAGGGGAGTCGATCGTCATGACGAGAGGAGGTGCCGCCAGTGATCGCGAACGTGACTCCGCACCGGCGGGCGAACGCCTTCGCCCAGGCTCTGGAGGATCGGAACCCATCCGACCTTTCGGAACCGGACCCGGCGGCCGAGCAGTCCGAGGCACCTGCCGAACCTGCCGACCACGACCGGTTGTTGGCCCTGGCGAGCGTACTCGGCGAAAGAATGCCGCGCCCGGTGCTGGACCCCGAGGTCAAAGTGGTGCAACGAGCGCAGCTCGTAGCCGCCATGGAGGCCCTGGTGATGGAAGAGAGGGCCGGGGGCGGTGCCGCCTCGGACCCTCAGGTGCCCGAGCAGCGGACCGGCCGCGGCGCCCACCGGGCGACCTCGCTCCGGAAATTGCGGCCCCGCTCCCGCTGGTCCAAGGGCATCGCAGCGGGCGGCCTCACCGTAGGGGTGGCCGCGGGGGCCTTCAGCGGCGTGGCCGCTGCCAGTACGGACGCCCTACCCGGTGACTCCCTCTACCCGATCAAACGGGGCATGGAGGACCTGAAGCTGGGGATGGCCGACGAGGACGCGGACCGGGGCGAGCTCTACCTCGACCAGGCCTCCAACCGCCTGTCGGAAGCCCGCAGGCTGATGGAGCGCGGCCGCACGGGCGTACTGGACCACGAGTCGCTCGGCGCGATCCGCCGCGCACTGGCGGGCATGAAGCACGACGCGTCCGAAGGCCACCGACTGCTCCAGGCGGCGTACGAACGGGACGGCTCGCTCGGCCCGATCCAGACCCTGTCCTCGTTCTCCCGCTCGCACCGCGACGCGTGGGGCCGGCTCCGGGACAAGCTCCCGGCGCAGCTCACCGACGTGGGCGGAGAGGTGGAGTCGGTCTTCCAGGCCATAGACGATGACGTGGCGCCCCTCCAGAACCTGCTCCCGAAGCCCCCGGACCAGACCCGCGGCTCAAGCACCCCGGCCAAGCCGAGCGCTCCGGCCGGGCAGCACCAGTCCGCACCGGCGGCCGGCGCCCCCTCCGCGAGCCCGGCCCCCACCGCCCCCACCGGGGCCAAGCCCTCACCGGCCCCCGGCGGCCTCCTAGGCGGCGCGGGCGACCTCCTGCACCCGCCCTCGGACCAGGGCACCCCGGCCCCCTCCTCGTCCTCGGACCAGGTGCAGCCGAACATCACCCTGCCGCCGCTCCTCCCGGGTCTCCTCCCGGGCCTGGGCATCCAGGCGGAGGACACCAAGTAGGACACCGAGTGGGACACGCGTGAGCCCTCGAACCCAAGGGGTTCGAGGGCTCACGTCTGCCCGGCTCCGAGAGCCGGGCACAAGCACGGGGCCGGTCAGAAGAACACGGAACGCCGCTGCACCAACAGCTTGTACAGCGTGTGCTGGATCTGCTCGCGCACCTGGTCCGTCAGGTTGAACATCAACATCGGGTCCTCCGCCGCCTCCGCCGGATACCCGTCCGTTGCGATCGGCTCACCGAACTGGATCGTCCACTTCGTCGGCAGCGGCACCGCTCCGAGCGGCCCCAGCCACGGGAACGTCGGCGTGATCGGGAAGTACGGAATCCCCAGCAGACGCGCCAACGTCTTCGCGTTGCCGACCATCGGGTAGATCTCCTCCGCCCCCACGATCGAGCACGGCACGATCGGCGTTCCCGCCCGCAGCGCCGTCGACACGAACCCGCCCCGCCCGAACCTCTGGAGCTTGTACCGGTCTCCGAACGGCTTCCCTATTCCCTTGAAGCCCTCCGGCATCACCCCGACCAGTTCCCCGGCTTCGAGCAGCCGCTGTGCGTCCTCCGAGCACGCCAGCGTGTGCCCGGCCTTCCGCGCCAGCTCGTTCACCACCGGCAGCATGAACACCAGGTCCGCGGCCAGCAGCCGCAAGTGCCGCTGCGCCGGGTGGTGGTCGTGGACGGCCACCTGCAACATCAGCCCGTCCAGCGGCAGCGTCCCGGAGTGGTTCGCCACGATCAGCGCCCCGCCTTCGGCCGGGATGTTCTCCATGCCCTTGACCTCGACACGGAAGTACTTGTCGAACAACGGCCGCATCAGGGACATCAGGACCTGGTCCGTCAGCTCCTTGTCGTAGCCGAAGTCGTCGACCTCGTAGTCCCCGGTGATCCGCCGCCTCAAGAACGCCAACCCGCCGGCGATCCGCCGGTCCCAGGCGGGCCCGCCCCAGCCGCCCTCGCCGCCGGGCTCCACCGCCGACTCCACGGCCGACTCCACGGCCTCCACGGGCTCCGGCGCGGGCACCGCCCGCACCCTCCGAGCCACGGCGCCCCGCCGGCGCGGCCGGTCCTCGTCGAACGGAATGACCTTGGCATCCGCCACTATCGCTGCGCTCCCTCTTCGGCTCCGGCAACCTCGACGTTCGGGCTGGCCACGTTCAGCACGGCCGCGACCCGGTCCACGGCCCGCCCCACCCGTTCCGGTGGCAGCAGCCCGGCCCCCCGGCTGCGCGCGAAGTCCGCGAACGTCTCGGCAGTCGTGTACATGGGCTTGAATCCCAGCACCTCTCGCATCTGAGAGGTCTCAACGACCCGCCCGTGCGTGAGCAGTCTGATCTGCTCGGGCGAGAAATCGGTGATCCCGACCGCCCGCAACGCCGACCCGACCCATGTCACCGCGGGCAGCAGCAGCGGCACCGTCGGCCGCCCCAGCCGCCGGGCGCACTGCGACAGCAGCAGCACCCCGTCCCCCGCGATGTTGAAGGTCCCGCTGTTCAACGTCCCCCGTCCGGGCTCCTGCGCGGCCAGCCGCAACACGTCGAGCACGTCGTCCTCGTGGACGAACTGGAGCCGCGGGTCGTAGCCCAGCACCGTCGGCATCACGGGCATCGAGAAGTATTCGGCGAGCGCGGAGTCCGCGTACGGCCCCAGGATGTTCGCGAACCGCAGTACGCACACCGCGACATCCGGCCGTCTTCGCGCGAAGCCCCGTACGTACGACTCGACCTCGACGGCGTCCTTGGCGAAGCCGCCAGCCGGGAGGGACTTGGGCTGCGTGGTCTCCGTGAAAACGGCCGGATCCCGCGAGGCGCCCCCGTACACGTGCGTACTGGACTTCACCACCAGCCGCCGCACCGTCGGCGATTTCTGACAGGCCCCCAACAGCTGCATCGTCCCGATGACGTTGGTCTCCTTGACGGCACTGCCCGTGCCGCCCGCCCCGCCGCTGCCCCCGGTGACGGCGAGATGCACCACCGTGTCCACGGCGTGCTCGGCGAGCACCCGGGCGATGGACGACTGCCTGATGTCCAAACGGACGAACTCCGCCGATCCGAGCCGGTGCGGTGGCGCCACCGCGTCGACCGCGATCACCCGCTCGACTTCAGGATCACGCTGGACGCGCCGCACGAAGCGGCCCCCCAGCTGCCGGGCTGCCCCGGTAACGAGCACGACCTTCCCCACGAGCTCAGCGCCTTCCTCGTCGTCCCCCGGCTACACCGCAGCCCCTCCACCAGGATGGTGGAGGGGCTGCGGAGAACACGTACAGCTGCCGTTTACTTCTTGTTACGACGCTGGACGCGGGTGCGCTTGAGCAGCTTGCGGTGCTTCTTCTTAGCCATCCGCTTGCGCCGCTTCTTGATAACAGAGCCCACGACTACCCTCGCTCACTTCTCTTCACTCGGTGCGGGGCGTCTGGGCCCACACGACCTACGTCGGCCTAGCCTACCCGCCCGAGCTCTGAGCTTGTAATCCGAGCCGATACGAGGATGTCCGGGGCGTCAGTCTCAGGCCGACTCCACCCCCACATAGGACTCTCGGAGGTACTCATGAACCGCGTTCTCGGGGACCCGGAAGGACCGGCCCACCCGGATAGCGGGCAGATGACCGTTGTGCACCAGGCGGTACACGGTCATCTTCGACACTCGCATCACCGAGGCGACCTCCGCCACGGTCAGGAACTGAACCTCACTGAGAGGCCTCTCGCCAGCAGCCATGACACACCTTGACCTTCCGCGCATGACGGGCACCGGCTTCCCCTCCGGTTACTCCTCGTCGTCGCACGCTCACTCCCCAGAGTAGGGGCGTGTGATACGAGTGGGGAAGAGGAGCTACGGCCACTCCTGCGCACCCGACAGGCTCGCCCGATCGAGTACATAGCGTGTGAGCGGTTCGTAGTAGTCCGCGCGCACCGCGTCATCAAGCGGAACGGCCACCGCGACCCGCCCCTCCGCCTCGCCGACGAACAGCGCCGGGTCGTCCGTATCCGCCAGCCCGATCGCCTCCACACCGAGCTGACCTGCGCCGCAGACCCACCCGTGATCCCCCACCACCAGTTCCGGCAGCGGCCCGCCGGCCTCCGCGAGCGCCCCGAGGGCCATCCGAATCGGCAAGGGTGAATGGGTGTGCACGCCGGGGGCACTCCCGGCCGGCCGTGCGCCGGGTTCCCGCACCAACGCGACCCCCCGTACGTAATCGATCCTGTGCGTGCGTACGCCGAACCGGGTCGCCATGTCGACACGAACCCCCTGCGCGGGGGTGAGCACAACACATCCGGCTGCCGACAGCGCCTGCGCCAAACTGGCGTAGAACCCCAGGAGACGGTGAGGATGACCCGTCCCCAACAGCACGGGCGACCGCGCCCACGCCGCTGCACGCAGCCGCTCCGCGAACGCGTGCAGGGCGGCCAGCGTCCGCTCCGGATCGATCACGTCCGGCCCGCTGACGTGCGCGGGATCCGCCGACACCCCGCACTTGTCCGCCATCAGCCTCAGCAGATCACCCTGGCCCCAGCCCCGGTCCGGATCCAGCCCGAGCAGCACCCGGGGATCCCGCGCCGCGAACAGCCGGTAGCTGCGCAGGCTCTCCTCCCGCGAAGTGGCGATGGGCCCGGCTAACCGGGCGGCCAGTAGATGCGCACGCAGCGCGCCGGTGCTCAACACCCTCCGATGCTGCCGCACCGAACCTGGCGGATCATCAATTCAGGCGCACGGCCCCACCGTTGGCGTAACGATCCAGCACCGCAGCGGGAATCCGGACACCCCGCCTACACGAGCAGGCCGCGCAACGGGAACACGGCCCGGCGGGTCGCCAGAACGGCCTGATCGATCCGGTCGGCCGGGTCGTAGCCCGCCTCCCAGTCCCGCCACGACACCATCCGCCCGTCCGTCATCCGAGCCGGCGCCAACTGCCGTGTCCGCGCGTACACCTCATCCCGCCACGACGCCGGGACCGCCGACGCCGGATCGACGGGCCGGTGCGCCACGATCCCCACCAGGTGCGTCCACGACCGCGGTACGACGTCCACCACCGCGTACCCGCCGCCGCCCAGCGCCAGCCACCTGCCGCCCGCGTGCTCGTGCGCGAGCCGGTGACAGGCCTCCTGCACCGCCCGCTGCGCGTCCAGCGACACCGCAAGGTGGGCCAGCGGATCCTCGACATGCGTGTCGGCCCCGTGCTGCGTCACCAGTACCTGCGGCCGGAAATCCTCCAACAGCTCCGGCACCGTCGCGTGGAAGGCACGGAGCCACCCCTCGTCCCCGGTCCCGGCGGGCAGCGCCACGTTCACCGCCGCCCCCTCGGCGGCCGGCCCACCCGTCTCCTCCGGCCAGCCCGTCTGCGGGAACAGCGTCCGCGGATGCTCGTGCACGGAAACGGTCAGCACCCGAGGGTCGTCCCAGAACGCCGCCTGGACCCCGTCCCCGTGGTGCACGTCCACGTCCACGTACGCGACCCGCTCGGCCCCCAACTCCAACAACCGCGCGATCGCCAGCGCCGCGTCGTTGTACACGCAGAACCCGGCGGCCCCACCCGGCATCGCGTGGTGCAACCCGCCCGCGAAGTTCACGGCATGGGCTGCCTCACCGGCCCAGATCGCCTCGGCAGCCGCCACCGACTGCCCCGCGATCAGCGCCGAGGCCTCGTGCATCCCGTGGAAGGCCGGATCGTCCATCGTCCCGAGCCCGTACGACCCGTCGGCGACCCCCGGGGTCTCGGACACCTCGCGCACCGCAGCCACGTAGTCCTCCCGGTGGACGAGCCGCAGCGTCGAGTCCCCGGCCGGCCGGGCAGCCCGTACCCGCATCTCCCGGTCCAGCCCGAAGGCACGCACCAGGCCCATGGTCAGCGCCAGGCGCACCGGGTCCATCGGATGACTCGGTCCGAAGTCATACCCCGTTACCGCCTCGTCCCACATCAACAGCCCGGTCACCGGCTCGCCGCTCATGCCCGACACCGTATCGGGCGCCGTCCGCACCGAACGAGCGGGCGTGCACCAGTGTCACGAGGACCAGCACCATCGGTACGAGCATCGCGCCCCGGTAGCTCCACGCGTCCCCGATCCCGCCGACGAGCGGCGACCCGATCAGGAAGCCGACGTAGTTGAAGATGTTCAGCCGCGCGATCGCCGTATCGGACGCCCCCGGGAAGAGCCGGCCCGCGGCAGCGAAGGTCTGCGGCACGATCACGCACAACCCGATCCCCAGCAGCGTGAACCCCAGCATCCCCACCCACGCCCCCGGCGCCGCAGCCACCACCGCGAACCCGCCGGCGGCGACCAGCGTCCCGATCCGCACGACGGCCACGGCCCCGAAGCGCCGCACCCCCAGGTCCCCGACGGCCCGCCCGATCAAAGTGGTCACCATGTAAACGTTGTAGGGGACGGTCGCCAACTGCTCGGAGCTCCCCAAAACATCCTGCAAGTACTTGGCGCTCCAGTTCGAAACGGTCGAGTCCCCTATATACGCACACGCCATCACCAGGCACAGCGGCAGCAGCAGCTTGAACCCGCCGGCCCCCAACCCCTTCCCGGCCACTCGCTCCGCGCCCGCTCCTGCGCCTGCCCCCGCCCCGACCGCCCCGTCGACGTAGAACCGGCTCCCCTGGAAGACGAGCGGCAGCAGGACCACCACTGCGGGCAGGTACGAGGCGAACAGCGACAGCTGCCAGTGCGCCCCGGCCCATGCGGCCGACGCCCCGACGATCCCGCCGAGGCTGTACGCGGCGTGGAAGCCGAGCATGATGCTGCGCCCGTACGCCCGCTGCAGGCTCACCCCCAGCATGTTCATGGACGCGTCGAGCGCCCCTACGGACAGCCCGAACGCCCCCAACGCCAACGCCACGTGCCACATCCGGCTGCCGGCTCCGACCCCCAGCAGGGACAACAGGACGAGCGGCTGCGCCCACCGCAGTACGGTCCCGGGCGGGACCCGCTTGACGAGGTGCTCGGTGGCGACGCTGGCCACCCCGGCGAGGATAGGGACGGCGGCGAGGAAGGCGGGCAGCAGCCCGTCGGATATCCCGTACTGCTCCTGGATGGCGGGGATCCGCGTGACGAGGAGCGCGAAGGTCACGCCCTGCACGAAGAAGCTGAACCCCAGGGAGCGCCGCCCCCGGCGCAGCCACACGTCTTCTGTCATGGCGGCACAGCGTAGGCGCGGCGCCTACTGGTGGGTAGAGATCTCACACGGGCAGTTCGAGCAGCTCCGTCAGCTCCTTCATGTCCCCGAAGAACCCGGTGGCCCCGATCAGCCGTTCGGCGGGCATCATCCCGGTGAGCCCGTACACGTCCATGCCCGCGGCGACGGCGGCCCGCACACCGAGCGGGCTGTCCTCGATCACGACGCACCGCGCGGGCTCCACGCCCATGGTGCGTGCGGCGTGCAGGAACAGATCGGGCGCCGGCTTGCCCTTGCCCACGTCCTGCGAGCTGAAGATCCGCTCCTCGGCGAACCACCGCCCGAGCCCGGCCGCCCGGTGTCCGACGCGGATGCGCTCGTGACTCCCGGAGGAGGCCAGGCAGTACGCCACCTCGTGCGCGGTCAGCGCCGCGAGCACGTCTTCCACTCCGGCGACGGGCCGCAGCTCCCGCTAAGAGCTACCCCGCCGACTGGTGACCGCGCGGATCCTGAACGCAGAAAAGCCCCGCACCATAAGGTGCGGGGCTTTCCCACAATGATTGTTCGGCGGCGTCCTACTCTCCCACAGGGTCCCCCCTGCA
>NZ_JBEXQA010000019.1:0-126319 GCF_040612395.1 Streptomyces sp. NPDC006430 | reverse complement strand
TCCCCCCCCCACCCCCCACACCTACCCTGTGTGTCCCACCCCCTCCCCCACCCCGCCCCCCTCCCTAGCTGGGGGGGGGGGGGGCCCGAGGGGGGGGGCGGCCCCGGGACGGGGGGGGGCCCCGCCCCGGCCGGAGGGCCGGAGGCGGGCCGCCAGGGTGTCGTATCGGTCACCGGCCGTCCGCACCCGAACCGGCGCGCGGGGCGGCCACGCGGCCGGTGCGCCCGCTCGTGGTGGCGGCGGTGGCCGCGCCCGGACCGGATGCCCGTCGGGCGGCGATGCGCGCGCCCTGCCGGCCGGAGCCTGCTGCTACCGCGTGGTGCGGGGCGGGCGACGGCAGGGCCCACCAGGCCGCCAGGCCGATGATCACTCCGGTCAGCACGGTGGACGGCCCGCCGATGTCCGCGTACAGGAAGTCGGTCAACTGCCAGACGAGCAGCCCGATCGCGATCAGCCCGCAGTCCCGGATGCCTTCGCCGGCGGCGTACCGGCGGATCCCGGCGACCAGCAGAACCGCCCAGCCGCCGGCCAACGCGGCCAGCCCGATCAGACCCTGCTCGCTCAGCACCAGCAGGTACATGTTGTGCGGGGAGAGCAGCGGTTGGCGGATGTACGCCTGCCCCGCACCGGAGGTGTCACTGCCGGAGGACAGCCCCAGCGAGGAGTGCCCGTCCCGGTTGGCCGGGAAGCCCTTGAGGCCCACCCCGACGGCGGGCCGCTCTCGCCACATCGACTCGGCGGCGGCCCACATCGTGTAGCGGTCGGTCACCGACTGGTCGGGGGCGCTGGAGATCTGGGTGATCGAGGTCAGCCGCTCCGCGACCATCTCGGAGCCGACCCCGAGCCCGCCCACCAGGACCACGCCCGCTGCGGTCAGCGCGAGGAGCACCGTCAGGGCCCGCCGGATGCCGGCCAGCCCCATCACCAGCACCGCCGTGCCGACCGTGGCGATCCACGCGCCCCGACTGAACGACAGCACCAGCGGCACCACCAGCACCAGTGCCGTACCGCCCGCCATCCGGCGTACCCGCTGCGGCAGTCCTGGAGCGAGCGCCGCGGCGGTCGCCACGACCAGCCCGTACGCCACCACCGTGGCCATGCCCATCACGTCGCCCGGACCGAAGGTGCCCACGGCCCGGATGTCCTCGCCCTGGTACGAGGCCCCGGTGTGGGTGGCGTACTGCACGACCCCCACCGCGCCCTGCACCAGCGCCAGCGCCACGAAGCACCCGGCGGCCAGCCGGAACTCCCCGGCGTCGCGCACCAGCAGCACGATCGCCGCCGGGACCAGCACGAACACCTGGAGGTAGCGCACGAAGCCGGGCAGCGCCGCGTACGGATCACCGGCGGTCGCCGTCGTGACGGCCAGCCCCACGGCGGGCACGCCGAGCACGAGGACGCCCAGCGGGCTGAGCCTGCGCACCCGGCCGCGCAGTGCCTGTACGGCGCACACGAACACCAGCAGCAGCGAGGCGGCGTCGGCCGGGCCGACCTTGCCCGAGGTGGTCGCATCGCCCGCCGGGAGCGGAGCGAGGAGCATCAGGACGGTCGCGGCGAGCGGCAGCAGCGGCCAGTGCCGTCGCAGCAGCCCCGGCACATCGGGCCGGGCGCCACCCAGGGACACGGCGAGGCTCATCAGCTGCCCCCCAACCGGAAGCGGAAGAAGGAGGCGGCGGTGCGGGCGAGGATCCACAGGTCCTGCCACAGCGACCAGGTGTCGATGTAGTGGTTGTCGAAGCGGGCCCGGTCCTCGATGGAGGTGTCCCCGCGCAGGCCGTTGATCTGGGCGAGCCCGGTGATACCGACGGGCATCCGGTGCCGGGCCTCGTAGCCGGGGTGCACACTGCTGAACTTCGCCACGAAGAAGGGCCGTTCCGGGCGCGGGCCGACCAGGCTCATGTCACCTCGTACGACGTTCCACAGCTGCGGCAGCTCGTCCAGCGAGGACTTGCGCAGGAAGGAGCCGACGGGGCTCATCCTGGTGTCGCCCGCAACGGTCCACCGGGTCGCGGACTCGTGCTCGTCCGCCCGCAGCGTGCGGAACTTCAGCAGCGTGAAGGGCCGCCCGTACAGGCCGACCCGCTCCTGCCGGAAGAGCACCCCGGGGCCGTCCGAGATCCGCACGGCCAGCGCGCACAAGCCCATCACCGGCGCGGCGGCGATCAGTGCGAGTGCGGCCAGCACCCCGTCGATGAGCCGCTTGACCCACCGCTCCACCGGCCGGGCCGGGCGCGGCAGCAGCGGCTGTACGGCGTACCCCCACAGCTGGTCGGCGGGCTGGGCCACCCGCATGCCGGTCACCTTGGCGGTGCCGGCCGGGTCGGCGAGCCAGAGTCGGCAGCCGTGGTCGTGGAAGAGCCGGACGAGGGAGGCCGTGCGCTCGTCGGCCTCCGGCGGACGGGTGAACACCGCGTGTCGGACCGCGTTCTGGATGACGGCGCGCCGGATGTCCTCGTGCGTGGCCAGCACCGGCACTCCGCCGCCGCCTTCTTCGGCGGCGGTGTCGGCGAGCCCGACCGGCCGCAGACCGTACTCGGGACATCCGTGGAGCGCGGCGGCGACGGCGCTGGCACCGGCGCCCGGGCCGACGACGAGGGCGGAGGCGGGGCTGCGCCGGGCGGACCGGCGGCGGAGCTGGTTGACGAAGCCGCGTCCCGCACACGTCAGGACGACCTGGAGGCAGATGGCGCTGAGCAGCGCGGACCAGCCCAGGGGCCGGCCCGGTGCCACGGCAGCCACGACGGCGGCGGTCCCGCACCACAGGACCGCGGCCCGCCCGGCCAGCGCCGGCAGTTCGAGGAGCGCCGAGGGCGCGAGCCGCGGCCGGTACAACCCGGCCTGCGCGTGCAGCACGACGAGCAGCACGGCGATCGGGCCGGCCGCCTCGGGCGGCACGGCCGTCCCGGGACCGGCGAAGGCCGTCGTGGTGAGTACGGCGGCCAGCGCGTCGGCGGTCAGCAGCGGGACGACCCCGTCGCGACGCCGGACCCGCTGCGGTCGCACCAGGGGCCGGGCCTGCTCGACCCTGGGCCGGCGTGGGGGGTGGATGGCGGTCACGGTCCGTCGGACGGCGGCGGTGCCAGCGGGCCCCGTGCCGCCCTGCCCGGTGTGCCGGGCGGGTGCGCTGTCCATCGTCATCGGCTGATGCGCTCCTGGTTCAAGGGCCGGGGTCTGCCCAGCAGTTCGTGGTACAGACCGGTGACCGCGTCCGTGGTCCGCCGCACGTCGAAGTCGGTCCGGGCGTGCTGCTGGGCCTGCTCTCCGAGTTCGGCGAGCAGCCGCGGTTCGACGAGGAGCCGCCCCAGGGCCTTGGCCAGGGCCGTCGGGTCCTCCGGCGGTACCAGGCAGAGCCGTCCCTGGCCGGGCGGCAGGCTTTCCCGGGCACCGCTGACGTCGGAGACCAGGACGGGTCGACCGCAGGCCATGGCTTCGAGTGGGGCGAGCGCCATGCCTTCCCACCGCGACGGCAGTACAACGAGATCGGCGGCCCGAAGCCACGGTCGGATGTCGCGGGCGGCACCCGCGAAGAGCACTCCGGGCGGGGCGGTGCGGCGCAACCGCTCGGCGTCGGGGCCGTCGCCGACGAGTACCAGGCGGGCGTCGGGAACGTTGCCGAGCACCTCCCGCCAGGCCCGCAGCAGGATGTCCTGCCCCTTCTGCTGGCAGAGCCGGCCCACGCAGACGACCAGCGGCCCGTTCCCCAGGAAGGCGGTGGGGAAGGGGAGTTCGGTGCGCGCCCGGGACCTGTCCTCGTCCCGGTCCGGGCTGGCGGGGCGGAAGTGCTCCAGGTCCACACCGTTGCGGATCACCGACCAGTGGGCGGCGATCCCCTCGGAGGCGCCGGCCCGGCGTTCGGCCTCGCTGACGCAGAGCACCCGGTCGGCCCAACGGGCGCCGAACCGCTCCCAGCGCAGGGCCAGCGCGGCGGTGGCTCCGCCGACGGCGTCGAAGGACCAGGCGTGCGGTTGGAAGACGGTGGGCACGGACCCGCGTACGGCGAGCCGTCCGGCCAGCCCGGCCTTCGCACTGTGGGCGTGCAGGACGTCGGGCCGGACCCGGCTGACCACCCGCCGGGCGCCGAGCACTTCGGCGGGAAGGTCGGGTCCGGGAGCCCGCCCGGCGCGCCAGGTGAGCACCTCGGCCCCGGCCGCGCGGGCGGCGTCGGCGAGTTGTCCGCCGCGCGGGCAGCCGACGGCGGTGCGCAGTCCGGCGGCGGTCTGGGCGCGGACGAGGTCGAGGACGACGCGGGCGACACCCCCGTCGACGGGCTGGACGAGGTGCAGGACGGTCAGGGGGCGGGAGGGCGGGGGCTGCGCACGGGAGGGCTGCGCAGGGGGAGGTTGTGTCGGCACGCGGAGTGGTCTCCTACGTTCAGCGGCGCGCGTCTGTCTGAACGAAGAGCACGCCGAGGAATTGACCCTGGCTTTCGCCCGTGAACCTGAACTTCAGGCTGCGGGCGCCTCCGGACAGGGCGGGACTCAGGTCGAACACGTCCGCGTCATATCCGAGATTATTCATATGTTCGGGCTGTCGCACGAACGGGGGACGACCGAATTCCGTGATCGTGGAATTCATAACATCATTAAAAGGATTTTCGGCATTGCTGACGTTGATCCGGCGACCGCTATCGGCGGTGACCGTGAGCGAGTCCCCGAAGGCCCCGCGGTCCCCGTCGTACGCGACCACCCCGGCCTTCCCCGCAGCCCCGGCGGGCGCGTCCAGACCGGCGATCTCGACCGTCTCGCCCGCCGCCTCACCCCCACCGGCCAGCCCCTCGAAGCCGTCCCACAGCGAGATCCGGCGTACCGGCTCCTGCGGGTGCTCGTAGGCCACGACCAGCGTCCAGCCGCCCCAGGCGCCCACTTCGGAGTTGCCCATGGCGATGTTCAGCTGGGCGACCGTCCACATCCCGGCCCCACCCTTGCGGACCAGCGGGGTCACGTCGGCGGAGGCCTGGTAGGCGTCCCTGCCCGCGTCCGTGTGGTGGCCGATCACCGTGTCGGCGAGGACCTCCTTGTACGCGCCGCCGGGCTCGGCGACCAGGACCCGACCGTTGTCCTCCGGAGGCTTCTGCTCACCGACCCGCAGGTTCCCGCCCCAGTACAGGCGGGCGTACGAAACCTTGGCGCCCTGCGGGACCTTGAGCTCGGCCCGGGTGGAGTTGTAGGTGTTCGGGTCCTTGTCCACCTCGCTGTAGAACATGTCGAAATCGCCGTTGACCCCGGGCGCACCCTGCTTGACCTCGGCGCAGGGCTCGACGTCCGGCGCCACCGCCTTGCGGCAGGTGATGGAGGAGTTCGAGGCCCGGACCAGCCCGCCGCGCTGCACGGCCTGGTAACGCTGCGTGAACGGAACCCTGGCCCTTTCTTTCGCCCCCGACGCCGGCTGACCCGGCGGCTCGTCGGCAGCCGCAGTGGGGACGTTCACCGAAAGTACGAGGCAGGACAGCAGACCGAGCGCGCCGAGGATTCTGCGGGAGGAACCCATGACCCTGTCTCCAATTTCGATCAAGGGGACAAAACAGGAGTGAACTTTGGCAGAAATCAGGCTGGAAATCACGCCGGACTCGCCTGTGCGGCCTTTTGGGCGATAACGCGCACCCTCACCGGCGGCGGGTCGTTATGCGGTTGCACCGCCGTCCGGACCGAAAGGAAAAGCGGAGATGAAGAAGAGGCTGATCCGCGGCACCACCATGGCGGTCGCGGGCGCTGCGCTGCCGATGGGCGGCGCGGGCCTCGCCTCCGCGCACGGCGGCGACGGCGCAACGGCGGACGGCGTCGCCGCGGGGTCCGCGGGCGTGCCGAGCGGCAACCTGCTCCAGGTGTCGGTCCACGTTCCGGTCAACCTCTGCGGCAACACGGTCAACGTGATCGCCCTGCTGAACCCGGCGTTCAGCGACACCTGCGTCCACGCCCGACCGTCGGTCCGACGACCTGTCCGAACGTCAACCGTGCCGTCCGAAACGACGGCATCCGGGTGAAGCCACGCAACCCGGACCCGACCCCGGCCGTTGATCCGGATGCTCCAGTACTGGTCAATTCCGCAAAAAAGGGACGATAATGATCAAGAAGATGATGGCCACGGCAGCGGTCGCGACCTCAGTCGTGGGCATGGGTGCCGCGCTGGCCCCGCAGGCGATGGCCATCGGGAACGACAACGGCATCAACACCGTGAACGGCAACGGTGCCTCGCAGATCTACGGCAACCAGGCCACCTACGGCAACATGAGCCCCCAGATGGCGCTCATCCAGGGCTCGTTCAACAAGCCCTGCATCGCCCTGCCTGCGAAGGCCAACCTCCAGTCGCTGGTCGGCGCCGCCCCGATCGGCCTCCAGGACATCAACGTCCTGTCCAACCCGCAGAACCAGCAGTGCACCGAGAACTCCACCCAGGCCAAGGGCGACGAGGCCCTCTCGCACATCCTGGACAACATCCCGATCCTCTCCGGCAACGCCTCCGCCGGCAGCTGACGCACCTTCCGGCCCCGGCCGGGAGCGAGGGCCGTCGCACCTTCGGGTCGCGGCGGCCCCGCCGCTTGTCGGCCCATTCGAATAACGGCGCAAATCCACCGTAAATTGCGGCCGATCGGCATTGGAGTGAAATGCGGGGCAACCCGCGAAAATCTGCGGTTTCTTTTCCCTGACCCACTCGTTGTTATTTCTGCAGTGGACACGCCCCTGCGGAAAGGATCGAAAAGAAATGACGTACAAGAAGGCAGTGGTGCTGGCCGCCGGCGTTCTGATGGCCGCTGGTGCCGCCTCCCCCGCCATGGCCGACGCAGCCGCCGAAGGCGCAGCCATCGGCTCCCCCGGCGTGCTGTCCGGAAACCTGATCCAGGTCCCAGTGCACGTCCCGGTGAACGTCTGCGGCAACACCAGCAACGTGAGCGCCCTGCTGAGCCCCTCGTTCGGCAACACCTGCGTCAACGCCTGACGAAGCGCCTGCGCCCGCAAGGGCAAACCTCCTCGGGGTGGCCTCGGAGTGCACGGCGGTGCACTCCGAGGCCACCTTCGATTCAGCACCGGCGGGAGAGCCGGTAGACAGGGAAGGACCCATGCGACAGGTACTGAGCCGACAGGTACTGAGCAAGGGGATGCTCACGGCGGCGGCGGCCTCAAGCCTGCTGTCGATCGCGACCGGCGCGGCCTACGCGCACCCGGGGGCGACGGCCGAGGCCTCGCACTCGCCGGGTGTGCTGTCCGGCAACAGCGTCTCGGTACCGATCACCCTCTCGCCGAATGTATGCGGCAACAGTGTGAACGTCGGAGCTGCGCTCAACCCCGCGATGGGGAACAGTTGCGCCACCACGACCGGTTCGGACGTGCACCGGGACCTCGACGACCGCCAGGGCGGTCGGCACGCGCTTCCGGAGCAGCGACACGAGGAGCCCCCGCAGGAGGACACCCGCCGCCAGGCGCCACGGCACGCGGCGCCCCGGCACGAGGAACCCCGCGACGAGGGCGGCGACAGCTCGTGGGACTCGGGGCGCCGGGGCCACGGCGAGCAGGGCGGCTACGACGGCTCGGAGAAGGAGTGCGACGACCACCCGCACACCCTCCCGGCCCCGGCGCCGGCCCACCACGTTCCCCCCGCACCCGAACGGCCGCGGCCCCGACCCCACACGCAGCCACGGCCCGTGCCGGCTCCCCTGCCGGCGCCGATCCAGGAAACGCCCGTACCGCTCCCGGCGCCCGTCCCCGTACCGGAACGGGTTGCGCCGCCCACGCTCGCGGAAACCGGCGCGGGCCAGGCGGGCGCCGCGGCGGCCCTGGCCTCGGCCTTGATTCTGGGCGGCGTCATTCTGTACCGCAGGTCCCGTATCGCCTGACCGGCAATACCGGTAATCAGAAGAAATTTCGGCCGGGGAATGCCTTATCGGATTCTCCGGCCGTCGTCGTACGCGTTTCCGCAGCGGCCCGGAATCGTTACCCAGGGCGAAAGCGGCGCGACGGTCGCCGCTGACGCCTCTGTCCATGAAAGAAGAGGATTTCGATAATGAAGCTCACGAAGGTTGCCGCGGTCATCGCCGGCTCCGTTGCCGTGCTCGGCGCCTCCGCCCCCGCCTTCGCGGCCGACTCCCCGGCCGCGATGCCGCCCATGAGCCTGACGGGCGGTGCCACCGAGACCTTCAACGCGCTGGCCCCCGTCACCGAGTCCCTCCCGCAGACCGTGAGCAACGGGGTGGCCGAACAGGGCGAGACCGCCACCAAGGTCCTGGGCACCGCACAGCGCGTCAACGAGATCCGCAACAACGCCCCGGGCAAGGTGCTCGGCCTGGCGAACGGGGCCACGCAGGCCTCCCCGCTCCTCGGTGGCGTCCAGCTCAACGGCGGGAACCACTGAGCCGGTCGAACCGCTCCCCGGAAAAACTGTGGGCGCCACCGGCGAGGCCGGTGGCGCCCACAGTCAGGTCTACCGACTGGCGTCAGCCGTTGACGCAGACCGTGCCGAACGTGGGGTTCAGCACGCCGGTGACGTTCGCGGAGTTGCCGCAGACGTTGACCGGCACATGGACCGGGACCTGGCCCAGGTTGCCCGAGAGGACACCGGGGGATCCCACGGCCGCGCCCTCGGCCGACGAGTCGGCCACGGCGGAGCCGGCGGCACCGGCCGCAGCGAGACCAGCGGTGGCCAGGACCAGGGCGGCCTTCTTGGCAGTGTTCATGGGAAGTGCACCTTCTGTTGGATGTTCTGCCCCGATCCGGGGCTCACATCGAGCGAAACGGTACGGCGCCCCGTACGACACGGCCCCGCGCCCGATCAGACCTGTTCAGCTCAACGGTCGTAAGCACGAGCGGTTTTCGGTCGCCCGCCGCGGCCCTCGCCCGCCCGCTACGGCAGGCCGGGGCCTCCGGCACGATCTCCACCGGCGTCAACACCGGGTCGCACGTCCGCAGAAAGCTCACCCGGGGCGGGGAAATCCGCGGCGCGAGCGGGCCGTTCGAGTGAAGCTGCGGAACCAACCCCCCGGCGGGCCGGTTGACCAGGGCGCTCCACTAGCGGGCACTCGTGCGACAAAAGGACCAATGATGCTCAAGAAGATCATGACTGCTGCCGCGGTCACCGCCGCTGTCGTCGGCGCGGGCGCTGCTGTTGCGGCCCCGGCCATGGCGATCGGCAACGACAACGGGGTCAACACCGTCAACGGCAACGGATCCTCGCAGATCTACGGCAACCAGAAGACCCACGGCGACATGAGCCCGCAGCTCGGCCTGGTCCAGGGCACCCTCAACAAGCCCTGCATCGGTCTGCCGGTGAAGGTGAACGCGCAGTCGCTGGCCGGTACCGCCCCGATCGGCATCCAGGACGTCAACGTCCTGTCCAACCCGCAGAACCAGCAGTGCACCGAGAACTCCACCCAGGCCAAGGGCGACGAGTCGCTCTCGCACATCCTGGACAACATCCCGGTCCTCTCGGGCAACGGCTCCATCGGCAGCTGACTTCGACTCCCCCGCCGGCGGCGGTACGGGCCGTCCGTGCCCGTGGAGCGATGTGACGAGGGCCCCGACAGCGTCCAGCTGCCGGGGCCCTCGTGCGCCCGGGGTCGTCACCCGGTCCAGAACTCCCACCACCGGGTCAGGATCAACATCCCGATCACGCCGATGTGCAGGGCGGGCGGGGCCCAGCCGAACTCGGTGAAGAGGACCTGCACCGGGGCGGGCGCCGGAAGTGTGCCCGTACGCACGTTGTGCGCGCTGACCGCCCAGAACATGAGCAGTGTGGCCACCCAGGTCAGGCAGCACCACAGGCAGAGCGCGTTGATCTCGTAGAGCGACTGGACCATCAGCCAGCTGCAGAAGCCGACGCCGAAGAGGGTGCCGGCGTTCAGTCCCAGCCAGAACCAGCCGCGGTAGCGGGCGCCGGCCAGCAGGCCCGCGCCGATGCACACGACGGCCCCGAACGCGACCAGCCCCAGCAGCGGGTTGGGGAAGCCGAAGACCGCCGCCTGCTCGCTCTTCATCACGCTGCCGCAGGCGACCACGGGGTTGAGGCTGCAGGCGGGCTTGAAGTCCGGGTCCTCCAACAGCAGGAACTTGTCGAGGGTGATCACCCAGGCGGCCAGCACCCCGGCGGCCCCCGTGAGGATCAGCAGCCAGGCCAACATCCTTGGGGTGCCGTCCGGTTCACCCTCGTGTTGACTGAGGGGCGCGCCCTGTTGGCGGGGAACGTCCACTGTTTTCGTTGCCATACGGGCCATGGTCCCCCGCTTCGGCACAGACCGGGGCGAACCATGCTCATTTCTGGGCAAGTTGACCTGAAGGGGTGGCGGGAACCCCTGATGCTTCCCGGACGTTTTACCGAACCCCGGACGTGATGTCAGACCCAGGGGCTACGTTGTGCTCCCACGAAGTCACTAACTGCGACGGCCTGGAGACCCACCTTGAGCGATCCGTACGAGACAACCGAGGCGCACCTCGAGCGACTCCTGGGCCGCGCCCTCAACTCCTATGACCTGCCGGACCGGTTGGTCGAGCGCCTCGGCACCGCGCTCGCCCACAGTTCTTCCCTGTACACCACCCACCACAGCCTGGCGGCGGGACTGTGGCGGGAGACCCACCGGCACACGTACCTGCTGTCCGACGGCGGGTCGGCGTCCCTGTGGGAGCTGGTGTACCGGCTGGAGGGCGACCGGACGATCCGGCACGAGGTCTTCGTGAGCAAGGCGGACACCTGCCTGGCCGTGGCCCGTCTGTTCGGCGGAGCCCCGGGGGAGGCGGCGTACGACCCCGTGGTGGAGTCGGCGCTCGCTGCGGCCGAGGAGGAGCCGGACGCCGACGCGGCGGCGCTGAGCGCACTGTTCGGGGCCTCGACGCCGGCCCAGCGGCACCGGGAGTACACGGTGGAGCAGTCCGCCGACCACGCCCGGCGGGTGCTGCGGCGCGCGGAGAACCCCGACCGGCCCGGCGAGCGGACGGCGCTGCTCCTGAGGTCGGCCTACGCCCACCAGATCACCCAGGCGTTCGGCACCCGGCCGTGTACGGCGGACGGGCGGGTCGCCGGATTCAGCCTGTACGAGCACTCGTTCGTGCTGATGGACGGCAGCGAGATCAGCCTGTGGGAGGTCGAGCACACCGCGACGCCGGACGGACGGCACATGTGCGAGGTGTACGAGAGCGAGGCGGTCGCCCGCGGGGCGATGCAGCTCCGCGCGCGCGTGCGCTGACGGCTTCCGGACCGGGCGACCCCCCGCCCCGTACGGCGTCGCGGGAAGGGCGTTCGGGTTCGTCGTCATGCGCGAGCCGACGGGCGCCCTTCGTCGTGGTCGCGGCCAGGACCCGAAGCCGGCCACTCCTGTGGACCACTCGCGAGCGCGCTAGAGTTCCGCTGACCTGACGGCTGTAATCGGACAGTCGTACTGATGGCGGGGCGGTCGAGAGATGAGCGCGGGCAGTTCGACCGGAAGCCCCGGCGGGCGCTTGGCGGCCCTCGACTGCGTCCGGCTCCTCGCCGCGCTCGCCGTGCTCCTGTACCACTACGTGGTCCTCACGAGCGCCTGGGGCGAACCGACCGAGGGCATCTTCCCCCACGCCCGCAGGGTCGCCGTCTACGGCTGGCTCGGTGTCGAAATCTTCTTCCTGGTCAGCGGGTTCGTCATCTGTATGAGCGCCTGGGGCCGCACCGTGGGCGACTTCGCGGTGTCCCGGGTCTCCCGGCTCTTCCCCGCCTACTGGGTGGCCGTGGCCTTCACCTCCCTCGTGCTGACCACCTGGCCCGAGGTGAGGCAGCTCAAGGCGCCGAGCGACATCCTGGTGAACCTGTCGATGCTCCAGGGCGGCATCGGGGTCCCCCACATCGACGACGCGTACTGGACCCTGTTCGTCGAGCTCAAGTTCTACCTCGTGTTCGCGGTCGTCGTCCTGCGCGGCGTGACCTACCGCAACTGCGTCCTCTTCTGCGGGATCTGGACCCTCGCCGGCGTCGTGGCCCCCACCGCCGACAACGGCGTGCTGTCCTTCTTCGCGGTCTCGTCCTCCTCCCCGTACTTCATCGCCGGCATCGCCTTCTACCTGATGCGCCGCTTCCGGCCGAACGCCGTCCTGTGGACCGTCGTCGGCACCCAGTTCCTGCTCGCGCAGCACTACGTGCACGGCCGCATGATCTCCAACCTGGGCAGGAGCGCCACCGACCAGACGCCCGCCTGGCCCGCACACGTGATCATCCTGCTCGGCTTCACCGTCATGGCGGCCATCGCGCTCGGCGCCCTCGACGGCATCCGATGGCGCTGGCTCCCGCACGCCGGAGCGCTCACCTATCCGCTCTACCTGATCCACATGATGGCGGGGCTGACGATCATCCATCACCTGCGCGCCGAGGTGGCGCCCGTGCCCCTGGTCATCGGCGTGACCGTCTTCATGCTGGCGCTCGCCTGGATGATCCACCGGCTCGTCGAACGCCCGCTGGGCCGCATCCTGCGCGACAGCCTGCGCCGCGGAGTGCAGGACATCCGGTCGGCCACCCCCCGCAGGCAGTCGCTGGACCTGGTTCCCCCGCAACCTTCGGCACCCGGGGCGGAACGCATCCCGGCGGTCCGCTACCGCTAAAGGGCTGTCCCGTAGCCGTCAGGGGCGGGCGGGGGTGGTCAGCCGGAGGTCCTCGGGCGGGTTCTCGGTGACGGTGACCGCCTCGGGGTGGAGGTCCACGGGGGTCGGCATGACGCTGCCGGGGAGTTGGACCGCTGCCGCGCCGTAGGCCAGGGCGGAGACGAGGGCCGCGGGGCTGGTTCCACCCCCGGAGCCCGCGGCCGCGGAGGGACCTCCGGCGATCAGGAATCCGGCCAGCGCGGCGTCGCCCGCGCCGACGTCGCTGCGGACGGCGACCGCGGGGGCCGTGCCGTGGAAGACGCCCTCGGCGCAGACCAGGAGTTGACCGTCCGCGCCGAGGGAGGCCAGCACCGCACCCGCGCCCCGGGAGCAAAGTTCCCGGGCCGCCCGGACGGCATCGCCCAGGGTGTCCAGCGGGCGGCCCACCGCCTGGGCGAGCTCGGGTGCGTTCGGCTTGACCAGGTCCGGGCGGGCCCCCAGCGCGCACGTCAGCGCCGGGCCCGAGGTGTCCAGCGCGACCCGGGCGCCGGTCTCGCGGGCGCGGGCGACCAGGTCGGCGTACCACTCGGGCTGCAGGCCGCGCGGGAGGCTGCCGCAGGCCGCGATCCAGGTCGGGTGGCCCGCGCAGGTGCGGACGGTCTCCAGCAGGAGGTCGGATTCTTCGGCGGTGAGTTCGGGCCCCGGCGCGTTGATCTTGGTGAGGGTGCCGTCCGGTTCGGCCAGCGAGACGTTCGAGCAGGTCTGCCCGGCGATGGAGACCGCGGTGACGTCCACGCCCTGTACGCCCAGCAGTTCGGCGATCAGCACACCCGAGGCACCATCGAGCGGGAGGACCGCCGTCGTACGGACTCCGGCGGCGGCCACCGCGCGCGAGACGTTGACCCCCTTGCCCCCGGGGTCGATCCGGTCGCCGGTGGCGCGCAGCACGGCGCCGCGGTCCAGCGAGGCGACCGCGTACGTCCGGTCGAGGGAGGGGTTCGGGGTGACGGTGAGGATCATACGAGCACGGCTCCTGCCCCGCTTTCGAGGAGGCGGCGAGCAGCACCACCGCCTGCCTGCGCCGGTACGCACCGGTGGGTTCGCGTACGTCCGGTGTCCGACTCCGCGGATCACGCCTCACCGTACGCCCGCTCCCACCCCGAACCAAAACAAAAGGGCATGTCCGCCAACAGAGGCGGACACGCCCTTTCGCGGGTGGGTACGACTACCCGACGGGCACCGCCTCCGGGGTCGTTTCCCCGGCTTGCGAACCACCCTCGCGCTGCTCCGTCGGGATCGACTTCGGCGGCAGCATGAACATCACCGCGAAGATCACGACCAGCACGGCCACGATCCACCACAGTGCGCCGTGGAAGGCGTCGACGTACGGCGCACCGAGGACCCGGTCATCGTCGATCAGTCCGAAGTAGACGACGGAGGTGAGTCCGAGGCCCAGCGCGTTGCCCATCTGGCCGGTGGTGTTGATCAGCCCGGACGCGGAGCCGGCGTGTTCGCGCGGCACCTCGGACAGCACGGTGTCGGTGAGCGGAGCGACGATCAGACCCATGCCGAGGCCCATGACGACCAGCGGCGCGGCCATCTGCCAGGAGGCGATCTCCATGCCGAAGTGCTGTGCCTCCCAGATGTACAGGAGGATGCCCGCGGCCATGGTCAGCGCCCCGGCCTGGAGCACCTTGCGGCCGAATCGGGGCACGAGCTTCTGCACGGAGAGGCCGGCGGCGGCCGAGACGGCCAGGGAGAACGGGATGCCGGTGGTGCCGGCCCGCAGGGCGCTCCAGCCGAGGCCCATCTGCATGTACAGCGTCCAGACCAGGAAGAAGATGCCGGTCGCGATGCCGAAGGTCAGCTGGACGGCGATACCGCCCGCGAAGCTCTTGACCTTGAAGAGCGAGAGCTCGACCAGCGGGGAGCCGTCCTTGCGGATCTTGTACTTCTCGTACGCGATGAAGGCGTAGAAGACCCCCGGCGCGGCGATCATGCAGGCATAGCCCCACAGCGGCCAGCCGTTCTCCCGACCGTGGGTGAGCGGGAAGATCAGCATGACCAGGCCGAGCGTGGCGAGCAGCACGCCGATCAGGTCGAGGCGCAGCGCCTTGGGGGCCTTGGACTCGGTGATGAACGCGCGGCCCATGATCACGCCGGCGATGCCGACGGGCAGGTTGATCAGGAAGATCGGACGCCATTCGAGGTCGAAGATGTTCCACTGCGTGAGCAGGGCCCCGAGCATCGGGCCGGAGACGGCGCCGAGGCCGATGATCGCACCGAACATGCCGAAGACCTTGCCGCGCTCGTGGGGCGGGAAGGTGACGTGGATGATCGCCAGCACCTGCGGGACCATCAGGGCCGCCATGCTGCCCTGGAGGATGCGGGAGGCGACGAGCACGTCGGGGGTCGCGGCGATGCCGCAGAGCAGCGAGGCGGCGGTGAAGCCGCCCATGCCGATGAGGAAGAGGCGCTTGCGGCCGTAGATGTCACCGAGACGGCCGCCGGTGATCAGGCCGGCGGCGAAGGCGAGCGCATAGCCGGCGGTGATCCACTGGATCGCGCTCGTGGAGGCTCCGAAGTCCTCGCGCATGCGGGGTATCGCGATGTTGACGATCGTGACGTCGACCAGGTCCATGAAGGCCGCGGTCATCACGATGGCGAGCGCCAGCCAGCGGCGGCGGTCGGCGGGCGAGCTGGATGCTGCTTCGTCAGGGACGGTGGGGTTCCGCTCTTCTCGTACCGGCCCGTTCTCTCTTTCGGGCGATGTCTTGGACGTCTCGGTGGTCATGCAGAGAAACCTAGACGGCATATAGGTCAGGTGGTGTCCTATTTCGCTGGCAACCTGGATTCCATGACCGACACCCCGGCACGGCTGCTCACCCTGCTCTCCCTGCTCCAGACCCCGCGCGAGTGGCCAGGGAGCGAGCTCGCGGAGCGGCTGCGGGTGAGTGCCCGGACGATTCGGCGCGACATCGAGCGGCTGCGCGAGCTCGGGTATCCGGTGGAGGCCACGCTGGGTGCGGACGGCGGGTACCGGCTGGTGGCGGGGGCCGCGATGCCGCCGCTGCTACTGGACGACGAGGAGGCGGTGGCAATCGCCGTGGGGCTGCGGGCGGGCGCCGGGCACGCGATCGAGGGGGTGGAGGAGGCTTCCGTACGGGCCCTCGCCAAGCTGGAACAGGTCCTGCCGGGGCGGCTGCGGCACCGGGTGGGGGCGCTGCAGTCGGCCACGACCGCGGTGACGCGCGGGGACGGGGCCAGTGTGGATCCACGGACGCTGACGACGATGGCGTCGGCGGTGGCGGGGCCGGAGCGGCTGCGGTTCGCGTACCGGGCGCGGGACGGGGTGGGATCGCGGCGACTGGTGGAACCGTACCGGCTGGTCAGCACGGGGAGCCGCTGGTACCTGGTCGCGTACGACCTGGACCGCGAGGGCTGGCGGACGTTCCGGGTGGACCGGGTGGCGGAACCCTTCGCGACGGGCGCGCGGTTCACGCCGCGGGAGCTGCCGATGGAGGCGGTGGAGTTCGTACGTCGCGGACTGCGCGGCGGGGAGACGTACCCGGTGGACGTGTCGTTCGCGGCGCCGGCCGATGCCTTGCCGGAGTGGCTGCGGGTGGACGCGGTTCCCTCCGCCGGGGACGGGACGCGGGTGCACCTCCTCAGCGGGGACTCGCCCGAGTGGTTGGCGGCCCGGCTGGCCCTTACGGGCTTCCCGTTCACGGTCCACTCCCCGGACTTCGTGGCATCCGCGGCGCTGGCGCTGGCCGCGCGACTTTCGTCGGCGGCGGCCCCGTAGCCCGCTGCCGGGGCGGGGCCGGAAGCTGGGGCCGGAAGCTGGGGCTTGGAGCTGGGGCCGGGGCGGATCTCGGGCAGGGCGCAGGGGAGCCCCCGGCGCCTGGGGGGGATAGGCACCGGGGGCTCGTTCGGGGGGCTTCGCCGCGGGCCGTCAGGCCACGGCGTCGAAGCCCGTGTCGCGCGCCATCCGCTTCAGTTCCAGCAACGCGTGCTTCTCGATCTGGCGGATGCGCTCGCGCGTCAGGCCGTGCTGCTTGCCGACCTCCGTCAGGGTCCGCTCGCGGCCGTCGTCGATGCCGTACCGCATCTTGATGATCGACGCCGTGCGCTGGTCCAACTTGCCCAGCAGGTCCTCCAGTTCCTCGCTGCGCAGCAGGGAGAGCACGGACTGCTCGGGGGAGATCGCCGAGGTGTCCTCCAGGAGGTCACCGAACTGCGTGTCCCCGTCGTCGTCCACCGCCATGTTCAGGCTGACCGGGTCGCGCGCCCAGTCCAGTACGTCACCCACGCGCTTCTCCGTCGAGTCCAGCTCGGCGGCGATCTCCGCGTGGTCCGGGTCCCGGCCGTTCTCCCGGTTGAACTCGCGCTGGATCCGGCGGATCCGGCCGAGCTCCTCGACCAGGTGGACGGGGAGGCGGATGGTGCGGGACTGGTCGGCGATGGAGCGGGTGATGGCCTGACGGATCCACCACGTGGCGTACGTGGAGAACTTGAAGCCCTTGGCGTAGTCGAACTTCTCGACGGCGCGCACCAGGCCCGCGTTGCCCTCCTGGATCAGGTCGAGCAGCGGCAGGCCGCTGCGCGGGTAGCGGCGGGCGACCGCCACGACGAGGCGGAGGTTGGAGCGGATGAAGATCTCCTTGGCGCGCTCCCCCTCGGCGGCCAGCGCTTCCAGCTCCTCTCGCGCGGGCGTCTCGCCCTCGCGCTCTATCTCGCCGTCGAGGATCTGCTGGGCGTACACGCCCGCCTCGATGATCTGCGAGAGTTCCACTTCTTTGGCCGCGTCGAGCAGCGGGGTACGCGCGATCTCGTCCAGGTACATGCCCACCAGGTCGCGGTCGGCGATCTCCCCGCCCACAGCGCGAGCGCTGCCCCTGGACTGACGACGGGCGACGGCGCGGGTTGCCATGCGTGCTCCCTTGCAATGAGTTAGGTCGCGGTGCGGCTGCTGGAACGCGGCTCCGCGTCCCTGGACACTCTCCCGAGTGCCCGCTTTCGAAGGAAACAACGACTGGAATCGGGACAGAATTCCCGCGCCGGTCCCTCTCTTTCGAGATCTTGCAGTATCCTGCCCCGCCGCCCTCGCCCTCAGCGGGACGGGACGCCGCCAGACCTCGAAGAGGTGCAGGTCAGGCCCGAGGTCACGCGCGGTCCGCACGCCTTCGCCGACCGGCGCCACCGCCACGCCGATGAGACCGCCGTCACATGCGGCACGGCCGTGCGGCACGGTCGCCCCCCACCCCGGGACAGTGCCGCCTACTGCTGCACTCCCACCCTGAAGACGGCCCCCACCCGCGTCTGGTTGCCTGTACTGACGAGCGAACGACCCGAATGGCGTAAATAGCTGGAACGGCCCGCAAGGTCGGAATCGCCGGGTACGCCACGACCCGTCCACGCCGGGTGCGCAACGACCGTCCGCACCCGGCGGTCGCCTAGCCGAACTGGACCGATCGCTTGGAAAGACCCATCCAGAAGCCCTCGACCGCATCGGAGCGGCGGGCGAGGTCTCCGAAGGCGTCCGCGGCACCGAGGGTGACGAAGAGCGGCGCGAAGTGTTCCGTACGCGGGTGGGCCAGGCGGCCGGCCGGAGCCTTGGCCTCGAAGTCCAGCAGGGCATCGACGTCGGACGCGGTCAGTGCCTCGTGACCCCACGCGTCGAACTCCGCCGACCAGGACGGGACCCCCTTGCCGGCGTGGCGCAGCGCGGCCAAGTTGTGAGTGAAGAAGCCGCTGCCGACGATCAGCACGCCTTCGTCGCGCAGGGGCGCCAGCTTGCGACCGATGCCCATCAGGCGGCGCGGGTCCAGCGTCGGCAGGGAGATCTGGAGGACCGGTATGTCGGCCTCCGGGAACATCTCCACCAGCGGGACGTACGCACCGTGGTCGAGGCCGCGGTCCGGGACGTCCTGGACGGGAGTGCCGGGAGCCTGGAGGAGCGCGCGCACCGAGGCGGCGAGCGCGGGGGCGCCCGGGGCGTCGTAACGCACCTGGTAGTAGTGCTCCGGGAAGCCCCAGAAGTCGTACACGAGGGGGGCCCGCTCGGTGGCACCGAGGGCGAGCGGGGCCTCCTCCCAGTGCGCGGAGACCATCAGGACCGCCCGGGGGCGGGGCAGGGCGGCGGACCACGCAGCCAGCTCTCCCGGCCAGACGGGGTCGTCGGCGAGCGGCGGAGCGCCGTGGCTCAGGTAGAGCGCCGGCATGCGGGCCGGGTCCTGCGCAGGGGTCGGGATCGTGGTCACGGGGCGCTCCTCGTTCGTCAGCACGGGGCCTGGTGCAAGACTAACCCCATGTCGTTCAAATTTGAACGACATGGGGGCGTCAGTCATTCCCGGGGTCCCCAGAGTCGCGTCAGTGGACGATCACCGGAACCTTCACCTCGGCGTCCGCGCCCGTCGCGCCCGCGCCCGCGCCGGCGGCGACCGGACCACCCACCCGCGGACGACCCGTGGTGATCAGCGTCAGGGCGAGGGTCGCGCTGGTGGCGAGGATGCCGACCGCCCACCAGATGGCGGTGGAGTAGCCCTCCACCATCGCCTGGGCCTGGACCAGCTTCGCCGTCGGACCGCCCGCCGCTGCCGCGGCAGCGTGCTCGGTCAGGTACGCGGTCGTCGCCGAGGCGGCGATCGTGTTCAGCAGCGCGGTGCCGATCGCGCCGCCCACCTGCTGCGAGGTGTTGACCATGGCGGAGGCGACACCGGCGTCAGCCGGGTTCACCCCGTACGTGGCCAGCGACATGGCGGGCATGAACGCCGTACCCATGCCCAGGCCGAGCAGCAGCTGCGCCGGAAGGATCAGCGCCGGGTACGAGGACCCGACCTCCAGCTGCGTCAGCAACAGCATGCCGGTGGCGGCGAGCAGGAAGCCCGGCCCCATCAGCAGCCGGGGGGCGACCCGGGTCATCAGGCGGGCACCGATCTGCGTGGAGCCCGTGATCATGCCCGCGATCATCGGCAGGAAGGCGAAGCCGGTCTTGACCGGCGAGAAGCCCTTCACGACCTGGAGGTAGTAGGTGAGGAAGAGGAACAGGCCGAACATCGCGATCACGGCGAGGCCCAGGGAGAGGTAGACACCGCCGCGGTTGCGCTCCAGCAGGACGCGCAGCGGCAGCAGCGGGGACTTCACTCGCGACTCGACGGCGACGAACGCGAGGAGCAGCGCCACCGAGGCGACGAACATGGTGACGGTCAGGCCGTCCGACCAGCCGGCCGACTCGGCGCGGGTGAATCCGTACACGAGCGCGACGAGACCGAGGGTGGACAGGAGCACGCCCGGGACGTCGAGCGGGGCGCGGTTGCGACCGCCGGCGGGCTCGCGGACGACCAGCCAGGCACCCGTCGCCGCGACGATCGCGAACGGGATGTTGACGAAGAAGGTCCAGCGCCAGTTGAGGTACTCGGTGAGGAAGCCGCCGAGGATGAGGCCGACGGCGCCGCCCCCGCCCGCGATCGCACCGTAGATCCCGAAGGCCTTGGCGCGCTCCCTGGCGTCGGTGAACATGACGGCCAGCAAGGACAGGGCCGCAGGCGCGAGCAGTGCACCGAAGGCGCCTTGGAGGGCGCGGGCGCCCAGCATCATCGCCTCGTCGGAGGCGGCGCCGCCGAGCGCGGAGGCCAGGGCGAAGCCGATCAGACCGGTGACGAAGGCCTTCTTGCGGCCCCACTTGTCGGCGATCCGGCCGCCGAAGAGGAGCAGTCCGCCGAAGGCCAGCGCGTAGGCGGTGATGACCCACTGGCGATTGCCGTCGGAGATGCCGAGGTCGGTCTGGGCGGACGGGAGGGCGATGTTCACGATCGTCGCGTCGAGGACGACCATCAGCTGCGCCAGGGCGATGAAGACGAGCGCCTTCCATCGACTGGGGTCAGCAGCCGGGGGGAGCGTCGCGGCTGTTTTTGGCATGGGGGTACCCACTTCACGGTGCGGAACGACTGAAAAGGTATGGAACGAAAAAACCGAAGCGTGTGCGGCAAGCGTGCGAGGCAAGCGCGTGAGGGTCTTACGGCGCCGAGGAGCGCGGCCCGGTGCGTCACATGGTCTTCTGCCTGAGGTCGTCGAAGGTGGCCGGCTCGCCCGGCAGCTCGGAGCGGGCCGGGGCCCGCAACCCGTCCAGGAACAGCTGGAGGTGGCGGTGGACGAAGCGGTCCACGTCGCCGCACGTCACGCCCGGCAGGGGACGGCTGAGCTGGGACAGGGCGACCATCAGATCGCCGACGCCGATGTCGGTACGGATCAGGCCGGCACCCTGGCCCGCGGTCACCAGCGTTTCGACGGCACGCGTCAAGGCCTCACTGGCGGCCAGGAGTTCGGGGTGGTCGCGGTCGAAGTCGCCGGCGAGCATGGGACACAGGGCGCCGATCCGCTCGTCCGCTGCGGCGTGCGTGAAGCGGCACAGCGCGACGAAGGCGTCCGGCTCTCCCGATAGCGCGTCCTCGGCCTGGGCCGTGACCCGGTCCATGACGAAGAGCACGACGTGGTGGACCAGTGCGGCCCGGTCGGGGAAGTGCCGGTAGAGGGTGGCGTTGCCGATGCCGGCCCGGCGGGCGACCTCGTCGAACGGTGCGCCCGAGCCGTGCTCCACGAGCACCTCGCGCGCCGCCGTCAGGATCCGCTCCCGGTTGCGGGCGGCGTCCGCGCGCGGACGCGGGAGCCGTGCGGGCACGGACGCCCCGACCGCCGGCTCCGCGACCGCATCGGGGGCGGTCGCCGTCGGCGCGGCGGTGGTGGGGCGCTTCATGCGGGGTCTCCCTGGGGCTGGGCTCGTCCGACCCCTTCAAACGGGGAGCCGGTCCCCGCTTTGCGGGACTCCGGTACAAACGGGGATTGCATCCCCGGTTATTTCACCCCCATGCGTGACCCGGGTCACACCACCGTTCCCGTTCGGCCGTACCCGGCGCGCGGGCGCGCCGCAGCCGACAGAGGGTGATCGCACAGAGTGCAGTCCGGGCCCGGCCGGCTGCCGCGGACCCGAAGGCGATCTCCATGCCGCAGACCCGCCACCGGATACGCAGAACACACCGCGCCGGCGCGTACATCGGACTCACTGCGCTGGCCCTCGGCGTCACGGCCACCGCGAGCACCGGGATGTCCACCCGCAACCACTCCGCGGCCGGGTCCGTGGCCAGGAGCGCCGAATTGGCACTGGCGCCCTGCCGCATCACCAGCACGATGGGCGTACAGATGTCCGAGGGCCTGCCCACGCCTACCGGGTACTCCCGCTCGACCGGCGAGGTCCGGGCACTGAACCTGATGATCGACTTCCCGGACGCCAAGGGCGAGGGCACCGCGCTGGACCGGCTCGCGGAGTTCTTCCCCCAGACCTCCGACTGGTTCCGCACCAGCTCGTACGGCCGGCTGCGCTACCAGGCCGAGGCGCCGATAAGGACCTGGCTGCGGATGCCCATGCCCTTCGCCGCGTACGGGATCGAGCGCGGATCCGCGTACGAACCGGGCTACAAGCAACTCGTCGAGCACATCGTGAAGGCCGCCGACTCCGAAGTGGACTTCAGCCGCTACGACCTGGTCAACATCCTGGTCACGCCGAACGCCGGCCCGTCCGCCCTGGACACCGTGCTCTCAGTGACCTTCTCCGGCAACGCCGAGGCCCCGATGGCCGACGGCGTGCCGCTCGCCAACGCGTCCTTCATCTACAGCCGCCAGGACGACGGCTCGGGCTCCTACCGGGAGACCGGCTACCGGGTACTCCCCCACGAGAACGGGCACGTCTTCGGACTGCCCGACCTGTACACCTTCGACGGCGGGGGCGCGGTCGGCCACTGGGACATCATGAGCGAGGACTGGGGCGCCAACAACGACCTGCTGGGCTGGCACAAATGGAAGCTGGGCTGGCTGGACAGCTCACAGATCAGCTGCGCCTCGAAGGCGGGCGTCAGCGACCACGTCCTGACGCCGCTGGCGGGGGAGGGCGGCACGAAGCTGGCCTTCGTACCACTGTCCGAAAGCGCCGGGTACGCGGTGGAAGTGCGGACCCGCGCCGGTAACGACGAGGCCATCTGCAAACCAGGCGTCCTCATCTACAAGGTGGACTCCCAGGTGGACACCGGGCGCGGGCCCGTCACCGTCTCCGACAGCGCGATCGGCAGCGGCGGCTGCACCCGGCGGCCCAACATCCACGGAGAGCTGTCGGACGCACCGTTCCGGCCGGGCGAAACCTTCACCGACGAGAAGGCCGACGTCAGCATCTCGGTGGTGGGCGAACTACGCAACGGCAGCTTCCAGGTCCGGATCACCCGCCCCTGAGAAACCCCGGACCCGTCCCGGACCCGACACCGAGGAGATCCCGATGACCAGCACCCCCGAAGAGCGCCTCGCCGAAGCCGGGTTCACGCTCCCGCCGCCCCCCGCGCCCGTGGCCGTGTACGTGCCCGCCGTGGTCAACGGGCACTACGTGTACACCTCCGGACAGCTCCCGATGATCGACGGCGCCCTCCCACTGACCGGCAAGGTCGGCTCCGAGGTCACCGAGGAGCAGGCCAAGGGACTGGCCCGGCAGTGCGCACTGAACGCGCTGGCCGCGATCGCCTCGGTCGCCGGGGACCTGTCCGCGGTCAAACGCGTGGTCAAGGTGGTCGGCTTCGTGGCCAGCGATCCGCGGTTCACCGGTCAGCCGGGGGTGGTCAACGGAGCCAGCGAGCTGTTCGGCACCGCCTTCGGCGACGCGGGCATCCACGCGCGCAGCGCGGTGGGCGTGGCGGTCCTGCCCCTGGACGCGCCCGTGGAGGTGGAGGTCACCGTGGAGCTGCACGCCCCGATGGGGGTGTAGCTCCACGGCCCCGGTACTCGTCCCAGGTCCAGACGAGCTGGCGGCGGGCGAGGATCCCGACCGCGTGGCGGCGGTACTTCGCCGTGCCGCGGACGTCGTCGATCGGATTGCACGCGGCCGCCGCGAGGTCGCCGAACTGCTTGACGACGGAAGGAGTGACGACCTCCCCCGACTCCCAGAAGCCGCCCTCTTCCAGGGCTGCGGCGAGGAACTCCTCGGCGACCTTCGCGCGCACCGGGGTCGGCGCCGCCGAGCCGATGCCCGTACGGACGCTCCGGGTCGCGGGGTGCAGGGCGAGCCCGAAGGCGCAGACGGCGATGACCATCGCATTGCGCGTGCCGACCTTGGAGAACTGCTGGGGGCCGTCCGCCCTGGCGACGTGGACGGCCTTGATGAGCTCGTCGGCGCCGAGCGCGTTGCGTTTGACGCCGGTGAAGAACGCGTCGATCGGGATCAGCCGCGAGCCGCGTACGGACTCCACCTCGACCTCGGCGCCCGCCGCGAGCAGCGCAGGATGGGCGTCCCCGGCCGGGGAGGCGGTCCCGAGGTTGCCGCCGACGCTGCCGCGGTTGCGGATCTGCGGGGACGCGACCGTGTGCGAGGCGAGCGCGAGGCCCGGGAGCTCCGTGCGGAGGTTCTCGATGATCTGCGTGTACGACACGCAGGCCCCGAGCCGGACCGCGTCCTCGCCGACCTCCCACTCCTGCAGCGGCGCGATGCGGTTCAGGTCCAGGAGGTACTCCGGCCGACGGTGGTCGAAGTTGATCTCGACCATCACATCGGTACCGCCCGCGATCGGCACGGCCGTGGGGTGCTCGGCCTTGGCGGCGAGCGCCTCCTCCCAGCTGGCGGGGCGAAGGAAGTCCATGAGCGGCTCTCATTCGTCGTTCGGCGGTCACCGGTCCCATGGACCGGCCGGCCCGCCCTCAAACCGATTCCCCTGCGATTCCCCCCGGTGCGAGGTGGCCGCTGGCACCCGCGCCCCCGGGGAGCGCTGCGACGCCGGCCGCCGTACGGACCCTCGGTACGGCCAAGTGGGCGGACCACCAAAGCCATTGACACACTTCTCTCGACAGGACACTCTCATCGCATGCCGTCCAGCGATGCCCCGCACCACGCACCACGCCGCCTGACCGACCCCGCCTCTATGCGGGCCCTCTCCCACCCCGTCCGGCTCGCGCTCATCGAAGTCCTCACCCTCCAAGGCGCCTTGACGGCGACTCAGGCCGGAAGACTGATCGACGAGTCCCCGACGACCTGTTCCTTCCACCTCCGCCAACTGGCGAAGTACGGGTTCGTGGAGGAAGCGGGCCCGATGCCGGGCCGCTCGCGCCCCTGGCGCATCACCCGTCTGGGCTGGATCACGTCCGACGCCCGCGACGACGAGGAACACGCCGTCGCGGCGCGCCACCTCGACGGGATGACCCTGGAACGCCAGCTGCAGCGGCACCGGGCACACGGCGGTGACGCCACACCCGCACCCGCACCCGCACCCGCACCCGAGGGGCCACGGCCCCGGGCGACCCGAGGGCACGCGCAGACCGTGTGGTGGGTCACCCCGGACGAGGCCGCGGAGCTCCAGGGACAGATCGACGACCTGCTCCAGCGGTACCGCGACCGGCTCCAGGACCCCGCGACCCGCCCCGCGGGCGCCGTGCCGATCGAAGTGGTGGTCCTCACCCACCCGTTCTACTGACCGACCGATGACCAGAGGAGCAGGCATGGGCATGGCTACCGAGGTAGTGACGGGGCCGGGGCGCGCGCTCGAAGATCCGCCCCCGTTACGCAAGAACAGGGACTTCTCCTTGCTGTGGGGCAGCCAGAGCGTCTCCCAGCTCGGCTCTTCCGTATCCCTTCTGGCGTTTCCCCTCCTCGTCCTGTCCCTGGACGGTTCCGCCGTCCAGGCCGGTGCGCTCGGTACGCTCCAAGCAGTGATCCGGGTGACCTTCCAGTTGCCGGCCGGTGCCTTCGCCGACCGGTGGAACCGGAAGCGCCTCATGCAGCTCTGCGATGCTGGCCGCGCCGGTCTCTTCGCGGTCCTCGCCGCAGTCGTCCTCCTCGATCACGCGTCGCTCCCGGCGGTCTTCGCGATCGCGGGCGCCGCCGCGATCCTCGACGTCCTCTTCAGCGCCGCCGAGACGTCGATCGTCAGTCAGCTCGTACCGCGGTCGCAGGTCTCGGAGGCCTTCGCCAGGAACGAGGCACGTTCGTACGGGGCAACCCTGGCCGGCCCGCCCCTGGGCGGATTCCTCTACGCCTTGGGCCGCTCCGTTCCGTTCGTGTTCGACGCGGTGAGCTACGTGCTTTCCGGTCTCGCCCTTTCCTTCGTCCGCAGGCCGTCGCACCCCACGAGCGAGGAGGTCGGCAAGACGTCGCTCCGCCAGGACATGGTCGAGGGGCTTCGACACGTGGCCGGCAGTCCGTTCCTGCGCGCCGTGATCCTCGCGGCGGCGCCCGTCAACTTCGCCCTCACGGGCGCACAGTTCTCCACCGTCCTGATCCTCGCCGAAGCCGGGCACGGCTCACGGGCCTTGGGGGTCTCCCAGGGCTGCATCGCGATCGGCGGACTCGTGGGCGCACTCGGCGCCGCCCGCATCCAGAAGTCCCTCCCGTTCCACCGGCTGTTGGCGGTCGCCCTCTCCCTGCTGCTGGTACTGGTCGCGGCGAGCGCTGCCCTGGCCGGACGGCTCGCGATGGTGGCGCCGCTCGCCCTGGGCCTCTTCCTCGCGCCCGCCCTGAACTCGGCGCTGTTCGGAAGGATCGCCTCGACCACCCCGACCCGCATCCAGGGGCGGGTCATCAGCGTGGTGGCCCTGTCGGCCACGGCCGCCGCCTCGACGGCGCCGATCATGGTGGGGTTCGTCGTCGAGCAGCTGGGCGGGACAGCAGCGATGGGCACCGCCATCGCCGCCCTCTCGCTCGCCCTGACGGCCACGGTCCTGAGCCGCCGGGTCCTCATGAGCGCGTGACGCGATCACGAACTCCCACGAAATGGTGCACGCCGAACATCGACGCACAGACACGTGTCCAACGATTCGGGCCAGAGCCCGGGGTGGTGTCGTCGGAGGTGGGCCACAACCTGCTCCCGGACTGACCCGCCGCCTATGTCGGCCGCGGGGCCATCAGGCGGCGCAGCACGCGGGTGAGCGGCCTCTCCACCAGGCGGTGCAGCAGCCAGGCGATCAGTACCGCGCCTGCGATCACGCCGAGCAGGGTCGGCCATGCACCCCACTGCTCGTTCCATCGCCCGATCGTCCGTACGCCCAGCGACTGGTGGACGAGGTAGAGGGGGTATGAGATCGCGCCAGCGACCGGCAGCCAGCGCCACTGGATCCGGTCCAGCTTTCCGAGCGCGATCAGACCCATCAGCAGGTACATCGCGGTGATCGCGGTCAGGCAGACCTTCCAGTTGATGCCGTGGCCCTCGTCCGCCATGACCGCCGGGAGGCGGTGTTGCATCAGCAGCCAGGACAGCACCAGGATGCCCAGGGTCTCGCCCTCGATCCGGCCCGCCCGGCGGACCAGGTAGAAGGCGATTCCGGCGATGAAGAAGGGCGCCGATTGGGGCACCAGGAGCTGGTCCAGCAGCGGGATACCCGAGCCCGGCGCCAGGACCGAGCCGAGCGCCCAGACCCAGCAGAAGTTCGCGACCCGGCGGTAGCTGGTGCCCAGCATGACGACCAGCGAGAAGGCCAGGTAGAAACGCAACTCGACCCAGAGCGTCCAGTAGACGTTGTCCACGCTGCCCACGCCAAGGGGCTGCTGCAGCATCGTCAGGTTGGTGAGCATCTGGCCGACGGTCACCCTCGGCTCGCCCGGAATCTGCGGGCCCAGGCGGGCGGCCGCCGAGGAGAGTACGACCGCCACCCAATAGAGCGGGAACAGCCGCAGGACCCGGCCCTGCCAGAACTGCTGGAGCGACTTGCCCCAGCCGGACATGCAGATGACGAACCCGCTGATCATGAAGAAGAGGACCACGCCCAACCAGCCGAACTGGGCGATCCGGTGCAGCGTGGGAAACAACTCGGCCGCCGTCCGCTGCCAGGGGATCGCCCCATAGCCGGCCAGGTAGTGAAATAGGACCACCGACAGCGCCGCGAGCAGCCGCAAGCCGTCCAGCACCGCTATTCGCGGCGCCCGCGCGACCCCGGCCTCACCGGCAGCCCGCCCGGCCCCACCGTCCCTCCGCCACCCCGACCGGCGCCCACGCCGGACGGGGTCGGGAGCTGACTGCGCAGCCTCGGCGGGCGCGGGAACGCGGTCCCCGGCGAGGACGAACCTGTCGGACATGACACCTCTGGAATTCTTGCAGTGTCCGCGACACCGGTACGTTTCAGGGGGGGGGACGGAGCCCCGTGATCGTATCGGTGCGGTGCGCAACCATGGGCATCCGGCTCCCGCCCAGCAGGCAGGTCATTCGGCTGGATCCGTCGAGCCGTCCGTCCCGCTACGCGGGCCCGTCGGGCGCCTCCCGCCATGAGAATCTTCGTCCCTGCGAGGAAGCAGCGAGAACATGTTTTCGTAAGGCTCTTGAGGAAGGAGACCGAACCGTCTATACCGCAGCGGTATGGACGGCTGGCCTCGCGGCCGGGTGCGTTCGTGCGGTCCCTCTCCGCCTTCTCCTCAGCGATCCGTACGTAGTTGGCGTAGACGACGTCGGACTCCCGGGCGGCGTTGGCGTCGTTGTTGGCCTGCAGGAAGGTATCCCGTGCATTTGCCGGGTAGACCCACCCCCAGACGCCAGACCCCCCAGGTCACGGCCATGCCGTCACCACAGCCCCACGCCCACGGCAATCCATGCGACCAGTCCCAGCACGATCCGCTAGGCTGTCGGTGGTCAGTCGGCTACTGCGCGCGTGTTGGCGAAAGTGTCCACCCGGACATCCCATCCGACACCTGCACACACCAGCGCCTTCGTCGCCTTCGTGCCTTCGTGGGGCTTGCGGGAAACCCTAGAAGCCCAGGTCAGAGGCCTACCGCGGAAGCTGACGAAAACGCTCCGCTCCCCTTCTCGGAACGCTCAGCACATCGCTGCAGCTCAGAGCCCTCTCGTCGACACCGTCGACATCCAGCTCACCGGATGCCCGAGACAGCGCTGTCAGCCCGTCTCGGGCATCGGCCATTCAGGGCACCAGGGACAGGGCGCGCCGAGGCTCCGATGCGGGCCGCTGGCCACCTCCGTCGACCATCGTCATGGTCAGGCCGAAGAACATCTTGTTCCTCTCGTCCGGGGTGAGGCCCAGCTCGGCAGCCACCGCCGCCGGCTTCATCCCCGTGGACCGCAGGCTCTGGAAGACCTTGGTGAGCACCTGGGATGTCTCCCGCTTCTTCATGCCTTCGGGCTCCGCCTTGCGATAGCCCCGCTGGCTCAGCTCGGCCGGGTGATGGGAAGTGGCCATCGCCGCGCCGCCTCGCCGGCATACAGAGCCGGGTGTAGGTACTCCAACTTCGTTCCGAGGTCTGGGCACTGCTGACCGCCTACCAGACACTGCTGACCGCGATGACCGAAGCCACCGACAGCGTCCCGGGCACCGACCCGGACCGGGCCGGCTTCACAGCCACCCTCGCCGCCGCCCGTGACCAGCTCGTTCTCGCCGCGGGCATCATCGCCGACACCGTCATCGACCTGGTCGGGGCCATCGGCCGCAGCGTGCTGGCCTAACTCCTGCCGGAACGGCGGGTCCGCACCAAAGACCGCATCGTCAAACGAGCGATCTCCAAGTACAACGCACGTGGACCCGCCATCGACCGGACCACCTACAAGGCCGCCACCAACATGTTCACAACCGACTCTTGACTAACCCAGTCCCGCCTCAACTGAACGGCGTTGGTACTAGCAGCCTCTCCGCTGGCGCGGGCCGGGGCGTCGGTTCACTGCTGATGCGGACGGCTCGATCGCGTCGGCTGGAGCGCGTTGGCGAACACGTAGTCGCCGACGTTGGTGCCGATCTCCCTCCCGTCCTCGGCGTCCCAGCGGAAGTGCACGCCCAGCCACATTCGGCTGAACTCGCCCTCCTCGGCGACCTGGCTGAAGCTGTTCATCCGGCGGAACCGCTCGAGGGTGTGCGGGTCCTCGGACTGCGCGGTGAACGAGGCGTCGTCACGGCCGAAGAAGTTCTGCATCGCGGCTGCCCACGCACCGGTGAAGTTGGCGTGCCCGGAGGTCCAGGCGATGAAGCACGGGGTCCACGGCCTTCCCGCCCGGTCCGCGCTGAGGGGTTGCCAGTTCGCGTTCTCTCCGCCCAGTGCCTGGATCGCGGACACCGGACGCCATTCGTTGATTGGCCCGTCGAACTTGCTGTCCCAGGCCGTGATCCCGGCATCCGCGAGGGTTAGCGCCGACAGTGCGAACAAGCGGGTCGTCTCGTACGTGTCGAGCTTGAACTTCTTGGCGACCGTCCCGGTCAGCTGGAGCAGCTGCCCCGGGGGGTGGTAGGTGCCGTTCAGGTCGTGGTCCCAGAACCAGCCGATGACGGTCTGTTCGCGGGTGCGCTCGGTGGAGTCGACGGCACCCACGCGTCGCACCTCGTCGACCTGGCGCGCGTACTCCGGGCTGTTCACCATCTTGTCGTAGGAAGTGAAGCCGCGCAGGCTGGGAGGCCGGAACTGCGAACCGGAACGGAGCACGAACGGCTTCACCTTGCCCCAGTTCGGGGTCACCGCGTCGCCAGGCTCCTGGCAGGCCCCTTCGTCAGCCGTCGCCTCTTCGCCCGTCGGCCGCCAGGCTCCGGGTGTGGTGGTGTCGCCGTCGTAGAGCTCCGGGTTGTCCGAACCGTCGTTCGCCCGGGCCTTGTTGATCTGCCTCACCACGCGGTCGACCACGAGGCGGTCGAGGGGGTCGTGGGCGCGGGGGGAGCGGCCGGTCCGGGCCTCGTACCGGGCGTCGATGAAGGCCCGGTCGCCCGGGTACAGCTCGGAGAGCATCCGGTACGCCGTGCGGTCGATCAGCCGCTCCTCCTCATCCGCGCGCGGCTTCGACGAGTCGGTGGCGTACTTGAGCGGCCGGTTGAGGTACGGCTCGTACTTCATGGTTCCGTACGTGTTCTGGTAGGCGCTCTCGGCGTTGTAGATCGCCGCGAAGACCATGGCCCCGGATCGGGAGAGTTTGCCGGGCGAGGCGTCCCAGCCCCGCGCATTGCGGAAGGTCTGAAGCAGGACCTTGTTCCAGTACTGCGTCGGATCACCCTTGTGCTCCGGCCCGGCGGCGGCCTGCGGCGCAGCGGCCGCCACCGGACTCAGCCCGGCAAGCAGGGCACCGGCCACAACGACGGCCCGGAGCCGTCCCAGGCGCCTGCCGGCGCGGGACTTCGAGCGCGGGAGCGCGGACTTCGCGGCCGACTGACGGCCGTGGTTGGGCATGAGGGGCACAGCGTTCCTTTCGACGTCGCTGATCAACGTTGAAAGGGTAATGTCGGAAATGTCAAGATTTGGGTGAACCGCGCCGATATGGCGACGCTCTTGTGTTCATCGGTATATGCATGGAAATGCTCATCCGATCGCGATCACGATCGGTGGGCAGTGCACCAACTCGCGACGAACGGCCGCAACTTCCCAAGCGCATCCCGCTGCCGCCGTTGGAAGACCTGTGCCGCCCGCTCAGGCCTTCGGCCCCTCCCCGCTGCGGACCAGCCGCACGCCTTGGCAAACAACTCGGGCAACGGGGCCCGCCCGTCCAAGCCGAGCCGTGCGGGACCCGTTCACCACCCGGCGGAGGCCGTCGACGCGGCTGCGCCCCCTCACCGGTCGGGGGAGGGGGCGCAGGCCCTACTCGTTCATCAGGACGCGGGCGGAATGCTCTGCTCGTACTTGAAGACGTTGCGCGGGTCGTACTCCGCCTTGATCGTGCGCAGTCGGTCGAAGTTGGATCCCCAGTAGGCGGTCTCCCAGTCCTGCATGCCCACGTTCGGCACGTTGACGTAGGCGCCGTCCACGTAGGGGCGCAGGGCCAGGCTGAATTCGGCGATCCAGGCCTGGGCCTGCGGGGTGAGCGGGTCGCAGACGCCCGGCTCTTCGGAGCGGGTGCCCCAGCCGGCACCGGGCTCGGAGTAGAAGAGCGCGTCGCGGTGCGGGAACGCGGTGCCGCCACGGGGGCTCTTCCTGACCGCCCCGCCGAACGCCTGCGTGAAGAAGTTGCTGTCGTCCGTGGGCGCGTCCTGCATGAACGAGACGATCACATCGATCGCCTTGCTCGGGAACGGCTTTCTGGTGAACTGGGAGTAGAACTTCCAGTTCGCGGGTTCGTCCGCGGTCGGGATCTGGAAGCCGGCATACACGTCGCCCCAGTTCCCCACCTGCACCGCCACTTGCGGGCTGTCGATCGACAGGAGCGGGTCCAGCAGCTTCTTCGCCTCCGCGGGCGTTCCTTCCGCGAGGACCGCAAACAGGAGAATCTGGTTCCGGTGGATTTCGAGCTGGGTGCCGAGGCGGTCGTCGGTGTACGGCGCAGTGCGCTGATAGGTGTCGAAGATCCTGCGCAGGTCGCCGATTCCGTCCCAAGTGGCCTGTACGTACGTAACGCTCTTCAGCGGGGCCACTTTGTAGGTGAGTGAGGTGACGATCCCGAAGTTGCCGTTGCCGGCTCCGCGCAGCGCCCAGAGCAGGTCCCGGTTATGCAGGTCGACCTTGACCACCTTGGCGCACTCGGCGCCTTCCGCAACCACGATCTCAGCACCGATCAGGCTGTCGCAGGCCATGCCGAGCCAGCGGGTGAGGAAGCCGAAACCGCCGCCGAGTGTCGCCCCGGACAGGCCCACGGTGCCTTCGGTCCCCGTCGTCACCGCGAGGTTCTGCTCCGCGAGCGTGGTCACGGCTTCCAGCTGGCTGAGTCCGGCGCCGACCGTCGCGATACGGGCGGCGCTGTCGATGTGGACCGACTTCAGCTCGCTGATGTCGATCACGAGACCGTTGTCGACGTTCGACCAGCCCTCAAGGCTGTGGCGGCCGCTCCGGACCCGTACCGCGACGTCGTTCTGCCGGGCCCACGTCAGGGCGTTGACCACGTCCTGGGTGTTCTGGGCGAAGACGATGACCAGCGGGTAGTGGGAGAAGAGCTGGTCCCAGCCGAGGCGGGCGTTCGTGTACCCGGCGTCGTCGGGGCGGACGATGCGGCCGGTCAGCTTCGCCGGCGGGCACTTCGTGTGCTTGGGGGCCTCGTTCACGGCGCTCGCACCGTGGGCCTCCGCGGTCGTGACGCCTTGCGCGACGACCGCGCCGGCACCGGCGACCGCGGTCGCCTTGAGTAGTTTGCGACGGGAAAAGTCGTTCATAGTCCGCCTTTTTCCTCTCGGCCACCGGTAGGCGCGAATAATTCCCTTACGGGCGATTTAGGTGAAGTGGACAGTAGCAAGGACGTCTGCGGTGGACTGCGCCGACACACTCGCGATCTCGGCCGTAGGGGCTGACGCCGTAGCTCCGCAGAGCGAACCCGATGTGCTTGGCTGGTGATACGGCTGCAATACCGGGGCCGTGGATGGGCTGCAGTTCCTCCGGAACCCCCGAGGGCAGGGCGAACCTCGCTGCGGCGGCCCTGATCTCCGACCGCTGCCCATGACGACGAGGGCGGCTGCAGTGGGCCACACGTAGGTGATTTGAGTATCAGCTACTCATTCTTGACGTGTCGTGAAGGACATAGCGTTTCGGTCGAATGCAGGATCGACTGCCATTGGAGATGCAGTGGGACTCCGGAGGCTGGGAACCCTCATCAGTGCGTCCCTCATCGGTGCCGTCACACTCGCGCCGCATCCCGAGTTCGCCCTTCCGGTGACCGATCACCTCGTGGAAGCGCAGGAGTTGGTCGCCGCGTTGGACTCCATCGGCTGGCCGACCGAGGCGTCGCGAAACAGGTACTGCGGCTCCGGATGTACCGGAGCCACTGTCACCTGGGGCACGCCAGGAACTCCCACGAGCTACTCCAACGAAAGCCAGTGCGCGCCCTTCGTCCCCCAACTGCTCGTGCACACCTACACCTGGGCGACGAGCTCGTACTTCAGGAGCGAGTGCGGGAGCACGAGTCCCAACAGTGCTCGGTACTACGACCGCATCAACGCCGACACAGCGGACCACATGGGCAAGATCTCCAAGGTGACCGGGCTCGCGGCCGGAGACATCCTCGCGATCAAGTACGAGGCGGGCGCGAGCGGCGGGACCGGGCACACCGCCGTGGTTCGATCGCGACGACTCGCGCAGTGTGGGTTCCACGGAGTACAGCGGCGCCGGGCACAGGTTCATGGTGCTGTATGCCGACACGAGTGGAAACTTCCACGGATACCGCTGGGGAACTGACGAAGGCACCTTCCGTTCCGTCGCCGACCGCCCCGTCGTTGCCGGTCGTGTGACATCCGAGGTCTAGTTCCAACGCCGTTCCGTTAGGCGTGGGGGTTGTTCGTCAAGGCCGGTGAACGAGGCAGCGGAGTTGCTGTAGAAGAGGGTTGTCCTCCCAGACATCCTCACTACAGGAGCTCCGCTGTTGGAACAGGCTGTCATACCAAGGCCGGGCGGGGTAGCGGCCGGGGGGTTCGCGCCAAGTCATATCGGCGAGCTGACCCGGATCGTGCCGTTCGAGATGGTCGACGCGGTGCTGGCGGAGACCGGTGCGGTGCAGCGCAGGGTCCGGCTGGTGCCGGCGCGGGTCACGGTGTACCTGCCGCAAGACACCCTGGCTCACCAACTCGCCTATCCGTACCGGGCCGACTCCGAGTCGGTCCACAGCCAGTTCGACCTCAGCCTCTGGAACCGCCGCATGATCGCCTACGGCGTCGAACGTCAGAAGGCGTTCGTCCTGGGCTACGCCCTCTCCCAGAACGCCACCAGCCACCAGCTCCATCTCAGCAAGGCCCCATAGACCGAGATCCACAGACCCGACGGACAGCGTGACGGCCGTGCCCACAGGGGGCACGGCCGTCTTTCGTGGCCCGGACTCACGGACGACCAGAGCCACCCCGGACGCGAGACGGACATCCAGAAGCGCCTCGGCCAACGCCCCCACCGCCCCGACAGAGGCGCCGCGCACCCGACATCACCGAAACGCGCAGGTCACAGGCCCCGAGATGGACGTGCCCGAGGCACACGGCAATCGAGGCGACCTCGGCCAGCCTGATCCGCTAGGCTGTCAGCGGTCAGTCGGCTACCAGGCGTGTGCCCGGGAAAGTGTCCGCGAGGACACTGCCCGATCCGCATACGCACGCAAGCTGACCAGGACGTTTGTCCGTCCGAGTCGGGCGGCCCCAGCGGGGTTTCCGACAAGGTTCGCGACAAGCCCCGCCTTCGTGGGATCTGTGGGAAATCAGATCGCCGCAGATCAGGGTGAATGCGCTAGCAGGCCACCAAACGCGCCAGGGCATTTTTCCCAACGATCTTCCGGGTTCGCGCAGGTCACGCCAGGCCCCACGTCCTCCACGGGCTGCCACTTGGAGCGCTGGCTGGAGCACCTCAGCCCGACCCCCTGGACACGTCAGCTCACCCATCTGGCACCGCAGGGATTGCTACTCAAATAGCAGTACGTGAGGCTTGGGACGTGACACCACACGCCGCCCCTTGGGTGCCCTGGCCCCGCTTCGATCGCCGCGCATATCTCCTCCTGCTGGACGACCAGCGCAGGCTCCTGCTGTGCGGTGGATGCTGCGGCGGCTGGACCGTCCCGCAGGTCCGCATGACGAGCGGAACACAGTTCGTGGAGTCGGCTGTCCGATTCCTGGACGAGCAATTCGGATTGACGAATCCACGCTTCGGCTCCGTCTACGGAGTCCGACAGTCGCGCGCCGGCGACAACTGGGAGTTCGATCGCGTGACGGCGGCACGCGTCTTCATCGTCCGCATCAGCGACGCCGAGGGGGCGGCAATCGTGCAGAGATCGCCCGCACACGCTCGATGGGGTGTCTCGGACCTACGAAGGCGGAGGCGGGAGATCCACCCTGAGGGCATCGTCCTGCTGACCACCGGATACGTCGAGGGGTGGATTCCCGGCGGCCCTATCTCTCTTTGTTGAGCTCCTGCGAGTTGTACCCCTGGTTGCCGGGGGCAGCACTTCATCGGGGTGTCAGAACCCGCCCTGCACGAAGAGGATGTCCGAGGGCGAGCCGGTGACCAGCTCCATCTGGTCACGCCAAATGGTCTCGAGAATGTCCCTCATCCGACCACCGCGCGACCGCTGGAGCTCCCGCAGGTGGTGCTCATGTGCGTCCTCCCTGCGGTGCCGGGGGACACCGCCACGGGCATGCGCCCGTACCCTGCTGAAACAACTATCAGAAACCAGATAGTGACGATCAGTCAGTGGATCAATCAGTGGAAGGCAGTGCTCACCGCCGACCTGACTGGCCGGCGATTCACCGCGCCCTCCCTGGGATGCTGCTGAGCGATGCCCGACCACCACCGCGCCGAGCTGCCCGTCGCCCCCTGCCGATGGCGGCAGGACGCGGCGGCCTTGGAGGACAGCTCCATCATGCACACCGGCGGCGGAGGCGAGGGGGCGCAGCCGACTCCGCAGACACCACGCCGGGGGGCATGGGCCGGCGGCCATCACTTACATGGTGCTGGTCTGGGGGTCGTCGTCCCGGTCGGTCGCCAGTGCCGCCGGCAGCGGCAGCCCGTACTTGTCGCACAGGAACCGGGTCTGGCAGTACCGCTGGGCGTCGGCAGCCACGCTTCCGAGGACCGCCGAATTCATGCCGGCACCGACGAGAATGCCCACGAACGGCACGACCTTGGCAATGTTCCTGACGGGCACCCTGGAGCCGGCCGGGCCCAACTGCTGCATCAACTTCTCAAGGGCGGCCAGGAGACGGTGGTCCTGGCGGAGCTTTTGTGACCAGTTCACGCGCCCCTTGACCGCGTCCGCTGCCCGTGCGACGTCACGCAACGGCTTGGCTTTAGCCGCCTGCGCCATGAAGGACCGCTGCACAAGGCGTTCAATGAAGTCTTGCTCCTTGGGGTCCTTGGCGTCGTAACCGTAGGAGTACGCGATGCGCGCTGCTATCGACGTGCTCAGAACTTGGATGACGAGGATGTCCGCGGTCATCGCGGCGGGGATACCGGCTACGGGGACCATGGCCAGCAGGCCCATGGCTCCGCCTTCGAATGCGCCGGCAGTCCGCCACTTGAGGGTGTTGCGGGTCAGCAGCCGGTCGCAGACCTGGAGGTCCTGCTGCCGCAGTTCGGAGAAACTGTCGATCTCGAAGCCGTGCTTGCGGGCGAGGTCCTCAACGTTCTTCGGGTTGTTGAGATCCATGGCCCAGTCGTTGACCAGCTCGAGCAATGCTGCCGCGCCTGCGAGCGCCGGCCGCAGGGCCGTGTCGGCGACCGCGTCGCCTACGCGACGGATCGGTTCCGTGACCGTCTCCGGCACAGCGCCCTTGACCCGTCTCACGGCGTTTCCCGCGACCTCACCGGTACGACCGAGCGCGGCGCTTGCCCAGTTCGGCAGACCACGGCGGTTGTTACGGCGCTGCCAGTGCTCATTGAGCGTGTCCCATACCTGCCCCTCGTACGCAGTCATCGGGGTTGCACCGTCGACCAGTGGGTCGGTGTAAGTGCTCATTGAGGTTCTCCATTTCGACTGTGATCGCTGGGTCCACGATGTCTTGCCAGCCGACACGTGGGTGAAGCCGCAGCAGTGCGGGGCCGGTGTCCGACGTCGACTGCACAGGCCACCTGCGGGTTGGTAATTCACCTCTACCGCCAGGCAGCGGTCAGCCTTGGTGATCCTGGTCCTCTTGAGGCAAGAACAGGCCCTGGGTCTCGTTGAGGTGTCTGTACACCGTCGACCAAGGCAGATGAGGGCTCTTGTCGTCGAGCCCTCCGTACGCCTCGGAGCGGGCCTGTGCCTCGGCCTGATTGGCGATGACGTCCTTACCGCTCGCCGAGGCGGTGGCCGTCGAGGCTCCGCTCAGTTCAGCCAGTTTCGTGGTGTAGCAGTCGTACGCGTGGTCCACCGCCCGCTGCTCGCCGGCGAGGATCTCGTCCCGAGTGATGGTGCTCACGTGCGCCCTCCCTGCGGTGCCGGGGGACACCGCCACGGGCATGCGCCCGTACCCCGCTGAAACAACTATCAGAAACCAGACGGTGACGAACGGTCAGTGGCTCAGCTTCCGTACGAGGCCGTCGGCCTCGGTCCGCCAGGCCCGCACCTGGTCGTACGTGGGCCCGAGCTCGTACAGGTGGTAGTGGCACCCCAGACTCAGCTGGGACCAGAGCGCCTTCGCCCGTCGGGCCGTTTCGGCCGACGCGACTGAGTGCAGGAGGAGCAGCTTGGCGCGCCCCGTGGTCCGGGACAGACCGGGCGTCACGGCTTCCAGCACCCGGTCGACGCAGAGCTCCAGCGCGGTCCGCAGCGCGAGGCAGGCGCCGCGGTGCCGGCCGGCGGTGGTGGCGTCGGCGAGTTCGCCGTCGAGGAGGCGGTCGGCCGTCAGCAGCAGGCCTTCGACGGAAGCAGGGGCAGGGGTGGTCATGCGGTCACCTCCGGCTTGCGGATCTTCTGCGCCAGGTTCTCCACGTCCGAAACGAAGCGGTGCGGGTCGGGGATCGAGGCGCCGCTGGAGTGGGACCCCTTCTGGCACTGCTGGATCAGCGACCATGCCGGGCTTCCGTAGCGGCGGAGCACCTCTCCCGTGACGTCGGCACCGCGCGTCACGTCGCCGAAGAGGGCGAAGGCCGCGACCTCCAGGAACCTCTCCGCGCTGTCGATCGCGGTCTGGAGGTCGTGTTCCGATCCGCCGGTGCGGTGGTGTCGGATCCACGCGGCTTCCAGGAAGGCGTTCTCCAGGGCGATACGGCACAGGCCGGGCAGCACGTGGCTGTACGTCTCGGGGGGAAGGCCCCGGGTGGCGGCGATGGCCCGGGCGTCGCCGATGGCCTGCGCGACCGGGTCGTCGACGCAGTCGACCTTCACCCGGGACCCTTCGCCGCGCGTCACCTGGAAGACCGTGACCGGCAGCTCCTGGTCAGTAAACGCCTTCTGCAGACGGGGATCGTGGGTGAAGACGACGATCTGCCGGTGCCTGCCGATCTCGTGCAGCACCTGGGCGAGTCCGTGCACCTTGGTCGGGTCCATGGACTGCACAGGGTCGTCGATGACGAGGAAGCCGAACGGGCTGTCCGCGGTCGTGGCCCTCGGCAGAAAGAGGGAGAGCGCGAGGGAGTGCAGCTCCCCCTGGCTCATGACGTCGAGCGCCGGGGCGTCCTGGCCGTCGACGGAGGCCGCCATGACGAGCTTGCGGACGTTCGCCTTCTCGCTGCCCTTCAGGCTCACGGCAGTGAGATCGACGTTGCTCTCCTGCCGCAGGCGCTCCCAGATGCCCTGCGTGGCGCCGGTGAAGCGCTCCATGCGCTGCTCCCGCAGCTCGGTGGAGAGGTCCTTGAGCCACTTCACCGCCTTGCGGAGGTTGCTCAGCAGGGGCTTGTCCCGTTCGGTCTCGCGGGCTTTGTCCGCCCAGGCGGCGAGCCGGGTGACGAGCGCGCGCCACCGTTCGTCGCGCTCCTCCAGCTCGTGGGCCGCGTGCCTCCTGACGGTGTCGCAGGCGTCGACGAGGACCGTGGCGGCTTCTTCGGCGCTCCTGGCGAGATCGGCGGGGTGGGTGATCTGCCGGCAGTCGGTCCACACCTTCCACGGGCCGGCCAGAGCCGCGGGGATCCGCTGGGGGTTCTCGATGAGGTTGTGGAGGTTCCGCTTGCCGGTCCGGACGGCGGCGTGCGCGTCGTCGGCGGTCTTCGCCTCGCGGCGCAGCTCCGCCACCTGTCGGGAGGCGCGGTCGTACCACTCACGTCCGAGGACCCGTTCCGTTCCGCACGTCGGGCAGAAGTCGTCGTCGGGGTGCCGGTCTGCGTGGGCGAGGGCCTTCTCCAGCAGGTCGGCGCGCACCCGGGCGTTCTCGGCGTCGGTGCCGTGGAGGTCCTCCACGTCGGCGAGGGCGATCCGCAGCCGCCGGACGGCCTCCTCGACTTCCGCCAGGTTGGGCCCCTGCACCCCGGCCTCGCTCCGGAGCTCGGCGAGCCGGCTGTCGTCGGCCGGGGGGAGACCGGCGACGAGGGCGTCGATGGTGTCGAGGTCCGGGGCGCCCGGGGTGTCCACGGCGAGCAGGGCCCGTACGGCGCGGTCGTCGTCCTCCAGGGCGTAGAGGGCGTCCTTCAGGCCGGGCAGGGCGTCCTTCATCTCCTTCGCGACGGTGGCGAGGGCCTTCTCCTGCGCGCTCAGCCTGTTGGTCGCGGTGGAGAGCAGGTCCATGCCGAGGATGGTGGCGATCGCGTCGTACCGCTCGGACGGCTTGCCGGTGAGCATGAGGTCGAGGTCGGTGTACGAGAGGAACGGCCGGTGGTCGGCGAGGGCCGTGTCCCAGCCGGCCTCGGCCACGGGGACGGTCCCGCGACCCGGGCGCTTGAAGGTCGCTTCGGAGCTGCCGAACTCCTGGCTCGTCCAGGTGCGGGTGAGGGTGCTGTTGCCGCTGTCGCCCTCGATCGCGAGCTTGAGCTCGATCTTGGGGCTGTCGGCGTTGTGGAGGTTGTACCAGTGGCCGCCGCGCGTGGCGTCCTGGCCCGGCCGGTGGACCCGGGTGCCGGTGAAGCCGACCTCGATGGCTTCGGCGAGGCTGGACTTGCCGGAACCGTTGCGGCCCACGACGAGGTTGACACCCGGACGGGGGCTGAGGCTCAGCCGGGCACGGGGGCCGATGCCGCGGAAGCCGTTGACGGCGAGGGAGTCGAGGTAGACGCGCCCCGAGGCGGCGGACGACGTGGTGGTGCCGGCGTCGGCGGTGCCGCTGCCGAGCGCGTCGCGGAGCAGGGCCTTGACGGGGTCGGGGAGAGCCGACTCGGCCAGGCGCGTCGCCACCGTCTCGGCGAGGGAAAGCGCGCTCTGCTGGTGCTGTTCCGTCTCGGTCACGAAGGGCCTCCTGCGCGGTGTGGCGGGATGGGGCGGTGTCGTGCACCACCTGCTGACAGGACGGAACGTTAGAGAGATGGCGAGACTTATCCTCAACGACTGGCTGGTAATCGGGGTTATCAACTTTCCGCTCCAGAAGCGATGTTGAGCTCCGCCGCTGCCTCCTTCACACTCCTTGGCGTAACGAGGCCCTGGCGCCGGGAAGCTCGGTCGGAGCCGCCAGGGCAGTCGTCCGGCCCGTGCCGTCGTTCAGTCATCGCCCGAGGGTGAACGCGAGCCCTCCGGAACGCAGTTCGTCCTCGGTCTGGGTGAGGCCACCGCGGTGGGACACCTCCACCGTGTAGAACTTCGAGCCCTGAGGTATCCCCTCGATCGTGAACGGGAACTCGCATCCCAGCGCGGCCTTCTTCCCGCCTTCCAGTTCGCCGGTGGCGACGAGAGTGCCGTCTGCGCCGGTGACGTTGACCTGCGCACCGCGCTGGATGTCCGAGTAGCCGTCCAGCCCGGTGCAGCGCTCTCCCTCCTCAAGGAAGGAGAGGGAGGAGTCGGCGAGGGTGAGCGTGCCGCTCGTCCCGAAGGTCTTCTCGGCGGAGGACGCCGCGCCGCCGGACAGGAAGACGATCAGCCAGCAGCCGCCCGTGACCGCGGCGCCGAGGGCCAGGCCGACGGCGAGGATCGCAGGGCGGGACAGCCGGGACCAACGCAATGCGTCCGCCGGGGCGTTGCGAGCGGGGGCCGACCCTTCACCCCCGGACACGGGCGGCTCCGGAGGGAGCGTTGGAATACTCGGCGGTTGTTCGGGAGGGGTGGCCATTCGGACAGTCCTTCCATCGGGGGCGCGGCGGGAGCATCGGTAGCAAGGACCACGGGCCCGGGCACGGCCTTGGTCCGCGGACAGGCAAGGGGAGAACGGCGGCCCACGGTTCCTCCGGTTCGGGACGAGGGAAGCGGTCGCTTCGGGTCGGAGCGAAGGCAGAAGCCCGGATCAGTGGCTCAGCCGGCCTTCTTCCACGGCAGACAGCCCTTGACCTCCAGGTACTCGCCCTTGCGGACGGTCACACGGGTCTGCCCTTGGACGTTTCCGTTGGCGACGATCGACGAGAACTCGCCGGAGGCGTCCTTGTGCCGGGCCCAGTAGCAGTTGGGGAAGAGGCCGTCCGCCGGACCGGCGGTCATGTACGTGGCGGCCTCGATGTCCTCGCCGACCAGGTACTGACCGTCCCCCTTGAAGGAGGTTGCCGGGCCGGGCTTCGCGGTCGGCTCGGGGGACGGAAGCGGGGTGCTCGGGGCCGTCGTGCGAGCGGGCGCCGTTTCGGTGGCCAGGGGCTCGTGTGCGCGCATGGTCTCGGCGGCCAGGGAGGGCGTGGTGACCGTGGGCGCGGGCCGCTCCCGGCCAGCCTCGTCCTCGGTGGCGTCGGGGCTACCGATCGCCACGCCGATGATCAGGGCGACGAACGCCGTCACGCCGTGGGTCAGCCACGTCTTCGCCCGGGACGGCCTGCGCGTGGGGACCGACGGCATCGGCGGCGGCACGGGGCCGGAGTGAGGGGGGCCGGGCTGCATGGGGGATATGCCGGTCATGACGGAGCTCCCTGGTTTCCGGGGATCGCGTGGTCGTCGCGATCAGCCTGTGAATAAGGGGAACCTGCCACTCCACCCGAAGGAATCGACTCCATCCCTTTGATAAGAGGGGTTACCAGGCAGTCGATGGATCATTCCTTGATCGGCGGTAGGCTTTCTGTCGTCTGTCGCCGACGGCTCCCGAAGCCCTCACGGCGGACGCGATTCCGCGGAGCTCCGTGGACGTCCGCGAAGGCCCACGGCACGGGAGGAGGACCGATGAGCAGCCCGACGCCTGTCGAGGACTCCCCCATCCTGCCCGGCCCGCTGTCCTGGCGTATCGGTTACGCCGAGATCGCCGCCCTCGCCCAGGTAAAGCGGCCCGTCCCCACCACCTGGAGCCGGCGCCACCCCGACTTCCCCACACCGGTGACCCGCGAGAGCGGTAGCCCGCTCTTCGACGCCCGGGAGGTCGTGGACTGGCTGGTCCGGACCGGCCGCGGCAACGCCGAGCCCCGCCGCCTGCGGGCAGAGGCGGCCCTACACACCCTCTCCGCCTGGCGGTCCTCCGGCCTCTCCGCCCCCGTACTGGTGGGCGCGCTGACGGCCCTGATCTGCCTGCACCAGCAGTACGACGCACCCGTCGGGGAGCACGCCTGGGGCGAGCTCCTCGCCCAGGCCGCCGACCTCGACGCGGAGGACACCTTCCTCCTCTCCGAGCTGCGGGCAGTCCCCGATCCGGACCGCCTCGGCCCGGCCTTGGGCGCGCTCGCCGACGAGCTGACCGAGGCCGCCTACACCCCCGCCGAAGCCTTCGACTGGGTTCTGGATGCCCGCCGTCGCCTCGGCTCCCACGACCTCGTCGCCGACGAACCCACCCCGGTGGTGGCCCGCGCCCTCGCGGCCCTGGCCGGCGTCGACACCCTGGCCGACGAGTCCGTCCTCGCCACCCCGTACGCCCGCAGCGGCGACCTGCTCGCCGCCCTGCACTCGGCGGCGCCCGAGGACTCCGGCCACACCTACCTCGCAGCCGAGCCCGACCCGGCGCTCGCCCGTCTCGTCCGGCGCCGGATGCTCGTCCGGGGCGTGTTCGAGTTCTCGCTCGACGTCACCGAGGGCGAGGAGCTGTCCACAGACGACTGGGGCGACCCCGACGTGCTGGTCTGCGCCCTCCCGTACGAGGCGGGCGAGACTCGCAGTGCCCGCCAGGTCCTGGAACGGATCCAGGACCTCACCGACTACCTCGCCGAGGGTTCGACAGCCGTCGTCCTCGGCCCGGCCGACGCGCTGGTCCGCCCACTGCCCCGGCACGGCGACGCGGACCGGCTGCGCCGGTCTTTCCTCGACAAGGGCCTCCTCAAGGCAGCAATCAGCCTGCCCGACGGGGCCTTCGCCTACCGCCCGGGCTACCGATCCGCCGTCTGGATCCTGGCCCGCACCCCCGAGGACGAGCGCGCGGGCCGTGTCCTCCTCGCCGACTACTCCGCCCAGCCGCTCACCGAGCCGGTCCTCGACGTGCTCGCCGAGGACATCGCCATCTGGCGAGCCTCCGGATGGCGTGAGGACCGCCGCCACGAGTTCCGCCACGCGGTCGTCGTGCCGGCGAAGGAGCTCGACGACCGGCCGGGCTCGGCCTTCACGCCCCAGCACCGCTCACCCGAATCCCGGTACACCAGAGCCGTCGTAGAACGCCCCGCCCGCATCTCCGACGTGGAGCAGCACCTCGCCGAACTCGTCGAGCATGCGACGCGCCGGGCCAGCATCGACGGCTCTCTGAAGACCGGGGCCGTACTCCGCTCCGAAGACCAGCCGGTCCGTCGCACGACCGTCCGCCGTCTCCTCAAGGACCGCCGCCTGCGCCGCCGCCCCGGCCACCGCATCGCCCCCGAGCACCTCGCGGCCGACGGGCACTACGCGGTGATCGGGCCGGAGGAGATCCTCGGCGCCTCGCGGTTCGGCAGCCGCCGCATCGACCGGGGCCTGGTCCTCACGGCGTACGAACACGTCCAGTTCACCGAGCCCGGCGACCTCGTCGTCACCACCAGCCCGCGCTTCGGCGTCCACGTCGACACCGAGGGCCTGTCGGTCGTCGTCGCCCCCGCCCGCATCTTGCGCGTCCATCCCGACGCCGACCCCCCGGTACGGCCCCGGGTCCTGGCGGCACTGCTGCGGGCTTCCGCCTCCGACCACGGCCGCAGCAGCGGGGCCGTACGGGCGTCGCGCGGCATCGAAGACCTGAACGTCCCGGACCTGGGGCGCAAGGAGCTGGAACGGTACGAGGCCGTGCTCGCAGAGATCGAGCGCCGGGCGGAGCTGCTTCGACAACAGTCCGAGGCGCTCGACGACCTGGCCCTCATCACGGCCGCCGGCATGGCCGACGGCACCTTGACCATCCAGAACCTGCCCGAACTTCCCGGAACCAACGACTGAAGGAGACGGCCCACCTCATGCCGCCGCGCAAGAAGAAGCCCACCGAGCAGGAGGAGCTGTTCAGTGCCTCCACGCCCAAGGAGATCCAGGCGATCCTGTGGAAGGCCGCCGACAAGCTGCGCGGCTCCATGGACGCCGCGCAGTACAAGGAATTCGTACTCGGCCTGATCTTCCTGAAGTACGTCTCCGACGCCTTCGAAGAACGCAGGAACGAGCTGGCCAAGGAGCTCGCCGAGGACGGCATCTCCGAGGACCAGATCGGCGACTTTCTGGAGGACCGCGACGAGTACACCGGCGCCCACGTCTTCTGGGTTCCGGAGACCGCCCGCTGGTCCTGGATCGCGGCCAACGCCAAGAGCCAAGGCGTCGGCAAGCTCCTCGACGACGCGATGGACGCGGTCATGCGGGAAAACGCCGCCCTGACCGGTGTCCTCCCGAAGATCTTCAACCGTGACAACGTCGACCAGAAGCGTCTGGCCGAACTCGTCGACCTCATTAGCGACGCTCGCTTCGGCGGCACGGAGGACAAGCCGGCGCAGGACGTGCTGGGCGAGGTGTACGAGTACTTCCTCGGCAACTTCGCGCGCGCGGAGGGCAAGCGGGGCGGCGAGTTCTACACCCCGCAGTCTGTGGTCCGGCTGATCGTGGAAATCCTGGAGCCATACGAGGGCCGTGTCTACGACCCGGCGTGCGGCTCGGGCGGCATGTTCGTCCAGGCGAGCAAGTTCATCTATGCGCACCGGGGGCGCGGCCACAAGGCCGACATCGCGGTCTACGGACAGGAGCTCAACGAGCGCACCTGGCGCCTGGCCAAGATGAACCTCGCCATCCACGGCATCGACGGCAACCTGGCCGCCCGTTGGGGCGACACCTTCGCCGACGACAAGCACCCAGACCTCAAGGCCGACTTCGTGATGGCCAACCCCCCGTTCAACATCAAGGACTGGGCCCGGGACGAGAGCGACGCCCGCTGGAAGTACGGCGTCCCGCCCCGGAACAACGCCAACTACGCCTGGCTCCAGCACATGGTCTCCAAGCTGGGCGAGCGCGGCACGGCCGGCATCGTCCTGGCGAACGGTTCTGTGAGCTCGCAGCAGAACGGCGAGGGTGAGATCCGCCAGGCGATGGTGGAAGCCGACCTGGTGGCCTGCATGGTCGCGCTGCCGGCCCAGCTGTTCCGTACAACGCAGATTCCGGCGTGTTTGTGGTTCCTGGCTAAGGACAAGTCGCCACAGGATGCGAAGCAACTCGCAGACCGGCGGGGGCAGATTCTATTCATCGATGTGCGCGATATGGGCGAGATGGTCGATCGCACCGAGCGCGTACTCACAGAAGCCGACCTTGCGAAGATCGCTGGCACCTACCATGCCTGGCGAGGCACGCCCTCGGCGCGGGAAGAGGGGCGGGCGTATAGGGACGAGCCGGGGTTCTGTTTCTCGGCCGATCTGCAGACGGTCCGGGAGCACGGGTACGTGCTGACGCCGGGGCGGTACGTGGGTGCGGTCGAGGCGGAGGAAGAGGACGCGGAGGCGGTGGCGGCGCAGATCGCCACCCTGACGGGAGAGCTGCACAGGTTGTTCGACAGGTCAGCAGAGTTGGAGAAGACGGTTCGCGAGCAGTTGGGGAATGTCGGTGGCTGAGCTTACGAGACTGGGGGATGTGGTCGACCTTCTGACCGGTTTTCCCTTCAGAAGTGCGGAGTTCGTGGAGAAGGCGTCGAGCAGCCTGCGGCTTCTGCGCGGTGACAACATCGGGCACGGCACTCTACGCTGGGACGGCGCCCGGTATTGGCCCGAGGACAAGACCTTTGACCTGAAGAGGTATTCCTTGGTCTCCGGCGACGTCACCATTGCGATGGACCGCCCCTGGATCTCATCGGGGCTCAAGTGGGCAGAGGCGCGTACTTCCGACCTCCCTTGTCTACTGGTGCAACGCGTAGCGCGACTGCGCGCCAAGGGGCCGCTGGAACAGTCTTTCCTACCTTATCTGATCAGCAGTAAGCAGTTCACTGACTACGTGCAGGGCGTGCAGACCGGAACTGCAGTACCGCACATCAGCTCGAAACAGATCGAGGACTTTCGGTTCCACTGTCCGTCGAGGTCGGAGCAATGGGCCATGGCCGCCGTGCTCAGGGCGCTGGACGAAAAAATCTCCGTCAACGAGCGCATCACAACCACCGCCGATCAGCTTTCGACATCTCTTTTCCGTCAGGCGTTCATTGAGAATCCACTCGAATTTGTCGAGCAGGCCCTATCGAACACGTCAGAGTTCATCAACGGCAAAGCTTTCACCAAGGGCGCCTCTGGAACCGGCCGCATGGTAGTACGCATCGCAGAGATCAACAGCGGCCCCGGAGGCTCCACCGTCTATAACGACATCGATGTGCCTGAGAAGCATCTGGCACGACCAGGAGACGTGTTGTTCGCCTGGTCAGGCTCGCTCACCGTGGCACGCTGGTTCCGCCCCGAATCGATCATCAATCAGCACATCTTCAAGTGTGTACCGAAAAATGGCTATCCATACTGGCTCGTAAGCCAGTTGCTGAACAGGAAAATCCACGAATTCCGCACCATTGCCGCCGCCAAGGCGACAACCATGGGACACATCCAACGCAAGCACCTGGACGAACCGGTCAGCGTCCCAGAGCCTGCGATGCTCCACTCGCTGAATGGAAAGATCGGTCCGCTATGGGATCGAGCACTGCTTGCAGAGCAGGAATCCCTCACACTCGCCGCCCTCCGTGACACCCTCCTCCCCCAGCTCATGTCTGGCCGGCTCCGCGTCCGTGACGCCGAGAAGATTGTTGAGGACTACGTATGACCGACGCCCCCGACGCCACGACAAACCACCGCCCCCACGAGGCAGACTGGGAGTCACTCGCCCTCGACGAGCTGGCCGAGCTCGCCTGGGAGCCTGCCCCTGGCAACGAGTTCGCCCCCGGCTCAGGGCACCGAAAGTCCTGGGAAGACCTGATTCTGTACCCGGACCTCCGGGAGGCTGTGGAGCGGCTCAACCCGGAGCTGCCGCCGAACGCCGTCCGGGACGCGGTCGGTGTCGCCGCGACGCCGACCTCCCAGGACACGTACGAGGAGAATCGGACCGCGCACGGTCACCTGACCGCCGGCATCCGATCCGTCACGTACAACGACGGCTTCGGCGCCGAGCACAACCCCACCATCCGGCTCGTCGACCTCGACGATCCAGACGGGAACGTGTACCGAGTCCTCAACCAGGTCACCGTCATCGACGGCGAGAAGCGGCGCCGCTTCGACATCGTGCTGTACGTCAACGGACTGCCGCTCGCCGTCTTGGAGCTGAAGCGCGCCGGCGACGAGGACGCGACCCTCCAGGACGCGCACTCCCAGGTCTCCCGCTACGTGAAGGAGTTTCCGACCGCGTTCCGGTACAACGCGGTCGTGCTGGTCTCGGACGGTATCACCGCCAAGTACGGCACGCCGTTCACCCCGTACGAGCACTTCGCGCCGTGGAACACAGACGAGTTCGGCGAGCGCGTCGAGCCGCTCTCCACCGAGGGCATATGGGACTCGGGCCAGAACCTGGCACTGCACGGCCTGTTCGCCCAGGACCGATTCCTCGCCCTTATCAAGTCCTTCGTCAACTTCGTCCCGTCGAAGCGGATGAAGCGCATCGCGAAGCCGCACCAGTACCACGCCGTCACCCGCGCCGCCGAGGCCGTACGAGTCGCTGCCTCTAGCAACGGGAAAGCCGGCGTCGTCTGGCACACGCAGGGCTCCGGCAAGTCGGAGGAGATGGTCCTCACCACGACCATGGTGATGAAGGACCCGGCGCTGCTGAACCCGACCGTCGTCGTCATCACGGATCGCACGGACCTCGACGACCAGCTGTACTCGACGTTCCTGGAGAGCGAGATCCTCCCGGAAACGCCGAAGCAGGTCCTCACCCGCGCCGAGCTGCGCGAGAAGCTGGCGGCGAAGCGAGTCGGCGGCATCCTCTTCACGACTCTGCAGAAGTTCGGGCGTACCAAGGAGGAGAAGGAGTCCGGCGCGGACCACCCGCTCGTCTCCGACCGCCGGAACATCATCGTCGTCGTCGACGAGGCGCACCGCAGCCACTACGACAACCTCGACGGCTACGCCCGCCATCTGCGCGACGCGCTCCCCCACGCCACGCTCCTCGCCTTCACCGGCACGCCGATCTCCGAGGCTGACCGCAACACCCGCGAGGTGTTCGGCGACTACATCGACGTCTACGACCTCAAGCGGGCCGCCGACGACGGTGCGACGGTCAAGGTCTTCCACGAGAGCCGGGTCATCCAGCTCGTCATGGACCGGGACGTCGACCCGACGACCATCGACGAGGAGGCCGACCGGATCACCGACGGCCTCGACGACGTCGAGCGCACCCGCGTCGAGCAAGCCGTCGCCACGATGAACGCGATGTACGGCGCGCCCGCCCGCATCCGGGACCTCGCCGCCGACCTCGTACAGCACTGGGAGACTCGCCGTACGGCAATGCAGCCGTTCGTCGGCGTCTCGGAGACGGGCGGCGCGCCCGGCAAGGCGATGATCGTGTGCGCCACTCGCGAGATCTGCGTCAGCGTGTACGACGCCCTGCGCGAGATGCGGAAAGAGTGGCACAGCGACGATTTCGAGAAGGGCGCGATGAAGATCGTGTTCTCGTCGAACACGCGCAAGGACTCCGAGCGGCTCCTCGCCCACGCCTTGAGCGACAGCCGCCGCAAGGCCGTCATTAACCGGGCCAAGGACCCGGAGGACGAACTGCAGCTGCTCATCGTCAACAACATGCTGCTGACCGGTTTCGACGCGCCGCCCGTCCACACCATGTACCTGGACCGGCCGCTCAAGGGCGCCGGCCTGATGCAGGCCCTGGCCCGCGTCAACCGGCGCTTCCGAGGCAAGGAGGACGGCCTCCTCGTCGGGTACGCGCCGCTCACCGAGAACCTCCAGCGGGCGATCGCCGAGTACACGGATGCGGATCAGGAAGACCGTACGCTCGGCCAGGACCTCTGCCGGGCGCTGGACGAGCTGCGCAACGAGTACGGGATCCTCAACGACATCCTGCGCGGCCTCGACTGGCGGGCTCGGCTGGACGTCCCCTCCAAGACAGCGTTCATCGACGCCGCAAGGCGGGCCGCGAGTTACCTCCTGGACCCGGCCACCCCCGGCAACAACCCGGAGAAGCTCGACGACCCACGACAGACGCTCGGTCGGCGCTACCGCGAGCACGCCCACTGCTTGGAGCGCTTCTACGCGCTCTGCGGCAGCTCCGCCGACATCGGCGAACGCTTCCCGGACCACCCGGCCTGGCGCCGGGATATCCAGTTCTTCGTCGAGGTCCGCGCCTACATGGCGAAGATCGACGCAATGAACCGCGAGGCCCGCGGCCTCCCCGTCGCCCGTGACGTCGAGCTGTACCTCGCGCAGCTGACGTCCTCGGTCGTCGAGACCGGCGGGGTGACCGACCTGCTGGCCGAGGCCGGTCTGGAGACCGTCGACCTGACGCACCTCAACGACGCGCTCGTCGCAAGACTGCAGAGCAGCGAGACCCCACACCTGGCGGCAGAGGCCCTGCGGCGGCTCATCGAGCGCAAGATGCGCGAGGTGACCCGGCACAACATCGTCCGGCGCACGACCTTCTCCGAGCGGTTGCAGGACCTCATGGTCCGGTACATGCGGCAGCAGTGCACGGGAGCGGAGTACATCGCCGGTCTCGTGGAGATGGCCAAGGCGGTCATGGAGGACGTCCGGCGCGGCGAGAAGTTCGAGCCGCCGCTGGACTGGCGCGAGCTCGCCTTCTACGACGCGGTCGCCGACCACGGCACGGCCCTCTTGGTGATGGGTGACGAAGTACTGGCAGGCATCGCCCGCGAGCTGGTCGTGGAGGTCCGCAGCAAGCTCGCCCCGGACTGGCTCTCCCGCCCTCCGGTCCGAGCCCGCCTCCGAAGCTCCATCAAGCGCCTCCTGGCCCGCCGCAACTACCCGCCGGACCAGGCGCCCGAGGCCATCGAGCTGGTCCTGAAGCAGATGGAGTACTTCGCCAACGAGTGGTCCACGAACGGCACTCCGGACAGCTGACCCATGGCGGGAGCCGGGAGGACCGGTACGAGGCGATAGGCCCACGCGTACCGGTCTTCCTTGTCCTTAGTGCGTGGCCTCGGGGCACCCCCCCAGGACATTGCGACTTCGTAGACGAATCCATACCATCAGGATGTACGGATTCGTCTACGAAGTCGAAGCTGGAGGCTCGGTCATGGACCACCCGACCATGCGCGCGGCGGTCGTCGCGGCGCTTGCTGACGTCGAATCGCTACACGCCAAGTTGAACGGCCTGCTCGCCGGCATCGACGGAACGGACGTCGTTGACCTCGGGCGCCAAGGACTGTGGACGAGAGCGCAGGTCACTCTGCTGTGGGACAGGGTGAACCACCTTCCAGGCGTCCGAGCCCTCTTCGAGGCCACCGCCGAACGGCCCGACGAGAAGATCACCTTCACGGAGATCCTCCAGCGCTCCGGACTCCAGGAACGCCAGCAGAGCAACGAACACGCGGCCCTCAGCCGTATCTCCACCCAGCTGTTCAAAGAAAAGCGATGGCCCATCGAGAACAGCCAGGGCGGCTCCGACAGCACGACGGGCAAGGCCGAAATGCTCTATTGGATGGACAGTCGCGTCGCCGCGTGGTGGCGGGACATCGCGAAGTAGCGGTTCTGGCTGGGGCCTGGTCGGGGGAGGCGGCCCGCAGGACTCAGCGGCGGTCATCGCCCAGGCCTTCTGATCACCGTAAACAGGCACTGCCGAAAGCAGCGCTCGGTAGGGGTGGGAAATGAACACACCTGCGTCGTCGGACAGCGCGTCCGATGGGGCATCGGGCGGGGTACCGGCCGATGACGACATGGCGATACTCCAGTACCGGCCATGGGCAGAGTCGAGCCTTTGCAAGGAGACCCTGAGTCAGACGATCGAGGTCTTCTACGACACGTCGGAAGCTGCTGACCGACTTGGCCTGCCGCACATGCGCAAGGTTTCGGAGGCGGCCTTCCGGCAGGGCCAGGACCTGCCTGCGGGGCTGTACCTGTTCGAGTCACGGCGGTCTGGCGGCCGTACCGCGGCCCTTGCCCTGTACGACGGCAGCGCACCGGTGCCTACTCAACGCAAGCGGCTGCGCGACGTCGAGGACAGTCACCTGCTGCATCGCGCCCTCCTGCTGTACCGCGCGTGCCGGACTCAGCTCGAGATGCCCAAGCCCGAGGTGTCGTCGGTCGAGCCCATTCACGCCGTCGGTGACGTCGTGCGGGTCACGGGCCGGGGCAGCGCCTATACCGTCGTCCGTGCGCGCGCCGTGGGTGGGAAAGTCGTCCAGTACACCCTGCGGGGTGTCGACGGGCGATCGATCAAGGTCTTCGAAGAAGACCTCGAAGCCGTCGCCGCAGTGTGTGACGACCCCGAACAGTGGATACTCGGATCACCTGCCTCGGCGGCTGAGACCGCGCTGACGCTGACCCTGGCCAAGCTCAGTACTCCGCTCACGGACACCGTGTACTCCTTCCAGTCGAGCCGCACTGTGTTCCGCCCCTACCAGTTCCGCCCCGTTCTCAAGCTGATGAACTCGGATCGTCAGCGGCTTCTGATCGCGGACGAGGTCGGTCTCGGAAAGACCATCGAGGCAGGACTGATCTGGAACGAGCTGGAGCAGCGCACCCATCTGACGAGGCGAGCCGCACGTCGCGCCGGCACACACTTCCGAGGACTGGTCATCTGTCCGGCCGCGCTCGTCCAGAAGTGGCAGGACGAGATGGAACAGCGCTTCGATCGACGGCTGCGCCTCCTCGACAACAACGGCATGGAGGAGCTCCTCAAGACGCTGCGCCGAGGCGACGACGAGGAGCCCTTCGCCGGGGTGATCTCCTTGGAGCGCCTTCGCAGGGTGGGGCAATTGGACGAGCTCATCGAGCTCCAACCGCGCTTCGACCTCGTGATCGTCGACGAGGCCCACTACGTGCGCAATGCGCAGACCAGCAGCCATGCGGCGGTCAGCAGACTGGCCGACTGGGCAGACGCCCTTATCTTCCTATCTGCGACCCCGCTGAACCTCGGAAACCAGGATCTCTACAACCTGGTCCACCTACTCGATCCGGGCTCCTTCCCCGATCCCCGCGTCTTCGAAGCGCAGCTGGAGCCGAATCGACACCTCAACACCGTTGCGGCCCGACTGGCCGGTGGGGTCGGCTCCACCCCTGGCGGCGCGAGCGGTCTGCTGCCTACGCTGGACCGCGTGTCGGGATCCACTTTCGGCAGATTGGTCGCGAAGCGGCCGGAGTTCACGCGTCTGCGCCGGATCCTGACGACTTCGACGCCCCTCTCGGCGCACCAGCTATCCGAGACCAGACGGAACATTGCGGAGCTGAATGCCCTGGCGGGCATCGTCAGCCGCACGCGCAAGGCTGACACGCCCGACGCCAAGGCCGTACGCGTGCCCGAGGACGTGAGGGTCACCTGGACCGCAGCGGAGCGTGATTTCTACGATCAACTCCACGACTGGTGCCTACGACGTGCCGCCCGCAGCGGGACGGCGTCCGCGTTCGCCGCGCAGATGTGGCTCCGGCAGGCCGCGAGCTGTATCCCCGCCATGCAGCAGAGGCTGAGAGAGCGATTCTCCGGGACGCCCGCTGGTCCAGGCACACGCGAGGCTCCCACGAACCGCCCCGGATTCCTTGATGAGGAGACGGCTCTCCTTGACGACGCTGAGGCTGAAGTCGCGCCCGAGGCGGTCAAGCAGGCTGCCGATCAGGACGGCGAGGAGCTCGCCGTCCTGCCGGGGCTGCTGCGACCGCTGGCCCAGGACACCAAGTTCGAGGCGTTCGTCGGCATGCTGCGCGAGGCCCAGGCCAAGGGGCTGCGCCAGGCCATGGTGTTCTCCTTCTTCAAACGCACTCTGGAGTACCTGAAGGAGCGGCTCGGTAACGAATTCCGGGTGCGGGTGATGCACGGCGGGGTGCCACCGCAGGAACGTACTGCCATCATGGCTGACTTCCGCGCGGGGAAGTTCGACCTTCTCCTGGTGAGCGAGGTCGGAAGCGAGGGCCTCGACTTCGAGTTCTGCAATGTGCTGGTCAACTATGACCTGCCGTGGAACCCCATGCGCGTCGAGCAGCGCATCGGTCGGCTCGATCGGTTCGGGCAGAAGCACGAAAAGATCTTCATCTTCAACATGCAGGTGCCCGGCACCATCGAGACGGACATCTTCCAGCGCCTCTATCAGCGCATCGGCGTCTTTCAGGACTCCATCGGTGAGCTGGAGCCGATTCTCCACGGCCACCTACGCGAACTCCATCGCGTGGTGCTGAACCCCCATCTAACCCAGAAGGAGCGCCAGCGCCAGATCGACCGCATCGATGTCGCCCGCGTCGACCGGGACAAGGACATCGCGTCGCTCGAGAAGGCCCGGGAGTACCTCACGGGCCTGGACGACCTGCTCGTGGAGGGCTTCGACCAACACACCCCCGGGCGGGGCCGATACCTGGGACCGCGGGAGATCCGCGGGCTCCTCGACGCGTTCCTCCACCAGAGCGGCGTCGGCCGGATGGATCCGGTCCCGTCCGCCGACGACCTGATGGACATCACCGGCAGCGGCCTACTGCGCCAGATCATGTACGAAGCTCAGGACGCCGGGGTCTTCGCCCTCTCCCGGGGCAGCGATCTGATGGCGAGTCTCGCGGATCGTCGTCGGTCGCTGCGCGCCTGCTTCACCGCCCAGACCTCCACGGAGACTGGTGCCCCCCTGCTCAGCGTGAGGCATCCGCTGGTGCGCACCGCCCACTGGTGGTTCGCCGAACGAACCGAGTCCACCAGTCGTTACGGAAGGGTGAGGGTGCCCGGTCTCCCGCCGGGGTCCCGATACCTGGTCGAAGTCAGACTGGCGCAGGTGGACGGTGCCCGGCCTCGACGTGAGCTTTGGACCACGGCCGTCGACACCGCGACCCTCCAGGAGGTGCCAGGGGTGGGCACCGCGCTCCTGACTTGTCTCGCCGATGGCGGGCTCGGAGGGGCGACGGAGCCGCTTCCTGCCCGGATCTCGAAGCTTCTTCCGGATGTACTCGACACTGTGCAGGATCTGGCGGCAGAGAGAGAGTTCTCTGCCAAACAGACCTACCAGGCGGAGAACGTGGCCCTCGCGGCAGGTCGGCGTGCGACTGTAGAGGACACCTACCGTCACAAGATCGAGCAGGCTCGCCGGCTCGCGCAGGAGGTGGACAGTACCTCCATCCGCCGTCTCCACGCCGCCCGGGTGGGACTCCTGGAAGGTCAGCGAGACGCCCGTCTCGCTCAGATGGACCGCGACTCCCGGTTCAGCCTGTCCACCGAGACGGTTGCTCTTGTGGTGGTCGAAGGCTGAGCCGGGAGGCGGGGAGCGAGCGTGGCAGCGGACTCCACCTCACGCCTACTGGTGAGGGTGCGAGTACAGATCGGTGAACTTGACGGCCCGTTGATCCGGGAGCACGTTGTGCACGGTACTCAGGCTCACGGAATCACGCTGTCCGGCTCGCAGAATCGGCCACCGCTCCACCCGGAAGCGCGATTCCCGGTAGGCGCAGTCCTTGACGTAGATCTCTCCGGAGACCTTCAGCGTGAACGTGAAGTTGGCGAACCGTCGGAGACTGATCGGAAGATGAGGTGTCGGAACGCCATCCACGACGAAGTCGAGGGCCTTGCCGTCGACTGAGACGGCGCGGAGCGCGGCGGTGGTGTCTCCTGTAAGCCCAGGTACCTGGCTGTCATACCGGTGGGCTAGGTCGCTCTCCCTACGGAAGACCTGGTCGGCGGAGTAGAGCGGCTTGAACGCCGGATACAGGAGCTCACGATACGTCCTGCCGTCCCTGCCTTGCCATTCGAGCACCAGATCGAACCCTGGTCTTGGGAGATTGAGCCGGTGATACCGATCGGAGCGCACCACGAGCCCCGTCGCCACCGACTCCTCCGGAGTTTCCAGTGACTGGTCGTACTCCACCTGAGCCTGCGGGAAGAAGCGCAAGAACTCCTCACGGACCAGGGGGATCTGGGACATCCCGCCGGCCAGGAGTACGTAGTCGACGTCTCTGGCAAGCTCCTCCAATGGCATCCGGGCGAGAGCGGTCAGATCTGGCGCATTCTGACGACGCAGCCGTGCCTCGCACAGGGCGGCTCGCACGAACTCCAGAGCCCGGTTCAGCTGCGGACGGAAGGCGCTCTCCAGACGCTGCCGCGTGTACTCCAGCATGGGGAAGGAGGTGAAACCACCGCCAATCGGCACGCCTTGCCTGTCGAAACGGGTGTCGGAAAGCAGGACCTTGAGACGGCGGGCCGCCAGCAGCAGCAGTGCTCGTACGGTCCGAGGGTCCGGCAGGCGATCGACGCGCATGCCGAGTGCCTCCAGATCTCGCTCCAGGTCAGCCGCGATCCGTCGGTCCAGCGCGTCGCCGGCCTCCGGAACGCCGCGTGCCGAGAGGACCGTCAACTCCGGTTCCAGATCGTCCAGGTCCTCAGTCACGGACATCAGGGCGATGTCCAGCGTTCCCCCGCCGTAGTCGAAGACCAGAACGGTGCCCTCGGGCGGACGGCCGTCGCGCTCGTGGCTCCCCTCCGACCAGGCCAGACCTGCCGCGATCGGTTCGTCGACGATGTCGGCGACCGTCACGGGGATGCCCGCCTCCGTGGCCAGCCGGGCCAGCCGCCTCCGGCGAGGCCCGTCCCAGATCGCGGGACAGGCCAGGCGGAATTCCGCGTCGTCGGTGTCGGCCTCGTTGGCCTTGGCCAGTAGGAGCACATGCCGGAGCAGGGAAGCGATCAGCCGGTCCGGGGTGAACTCCCACGTGCCGAGCGACAGGGGTCCGTGCATGTCGTCGGTGATGTACTGCTTGACGGACCGCACGGCGGCGGCACCACCGATCGCCTCTGCGGGCTCTCCAAAGACAAGCTCTCCCCTGGTCGTGGCGGCGACCACGCTGGGGATCCAGGAGGTACTGATTCCGATCGGCACGGTCTCGGCGAAGCCGTACGCCAGCCTCTGTGTCACCAGTGTGGTGGCCGTACCGAAATCTATGCCCACCAGGGGCCTTCCCTCACCCACGCATGTTCCCCTCCCCGCGGAGGCCCCCAGGAGACGGCGCCCCTCCGCCAATATCGAGAATTTGCTTATGCCTACTGCTCGGCGGCTCGAACCGACGCCGGCACCAGGACGACCTCCTGTGGCGTTCCGGGCTGCCACGCGAACCCTGGCCGCTCCACGACGACCCGCGCGGCGGATCCGGTCGTGGTGAACCGATGGCGCACAGGATCGAAGCCTTTCTCCTCGCCGACGACGCCGATATCCGCGACATTCGCCGCCGCAGCCTGGGTCAGGACCCGGCGGTACAAAGCATCGGCAGCAGCGGATCCGCTCATGTCCGCCGCGTGAACCACATGGTCCGCGACCTCGGCCAACACGGCTGCGAGCACCCGCAGCCCGTCCATCCGAGCCTGCCGCAACTGGGACTGCGAGACGGCTCTTCCCGCCTGACGTACTTGGCGCAGCTCCTCTTCCCTCCGCTGCACCTTGTCGGCAAGGGCCTCAGCTCGCCGATTGGCCTCCACCAGCGTCGAGGAGACGTCCGCGAACTGCTGCCTCAGAATGCCGGCCTGCTCGTCGGACCGGTTGCGCTCGGCCTGCAGATCGGAGACGCGGAGACGCAACCGGTCCCGTTCCGTCCGGAGCTCTTCTGCGGCGGCTTCCTGTCGCCTCAGCGCGGCTTCATACTGATCGCGCTCGTCAGACGATAGGCCCAAGCTAGCCTCGGACAGCTCATGGATATCCGTGTGATGGCCCTCGGCCTCCTCCACCGGGCCACCCGGAAGTACCCAGGCCTGAGAGGGTTGTTCGTCCAGAAGGCCGACGGCGCACTCCGTCCCGCCCGGTTCCGCCGCAAGCGAGGACATCGGGCTTTCCGGAGCGCTGCCCGAGCAGGGCTCTGTCGTCACCGCTGCCTCGACGTCATCGTGCTCAGCCGTGGCAACCGCGATAGACGGCATGTGCTCCTGAGGCAGGCGATCCGCCGGGAGCAGTTTCCACTGCGTCCCTCCCCTCACCTTGGTGACACGAGGATCCGTATCCAGCTCTTTGCGCACATTGCCCCACCAAGTGTTGTCGTATCCCCCCGCAAGCTCGAACTCACCAATCCACCGGCGCAGGTCACCGAAGGACGCGGTACCGCCCCGCTCTCCGAGGAGGGTCACCAGGACGGAGACCGGAGATTCGGCGAACTCCCGTTGAAGGGCCTCGGCATCTCGTAGCGAGCGATGCCGTAGGGAGCCGGCAGGCGCCACCTCGATGTCGGAGGAGGCGGGGAGCGGAATCTCTGTTCGCTGACCGTCTGACCACTCCACGACCACACGTGCGTCTCCTACGAGGCATACGATTCCGATGCCAGCTTGATTCGTACCGTCGTTCGGTCGGCTTATGACCAGGTCTCCGCTCTTCACGGCGGGCACACTACAGGTCCCTCCTCATCTGCCTGCCGCGCATCCGGGAGTGGGCCGACGGCTCGGGGGCCCAGAGGTGCAGCCTCCAGCGGCCTGCTTTAGGGGAGGCGGTAGCCAGGTGCCTTTGGGTCGCGCTTCAGAGGGTTGCCGGTGCACGCCTTCCGGTACGGCCCGCCCTTCGTAACCCAACACGCCCCCAGGGTCCGGAGTTGGGTAAAGAGGCAGGTCGTACGGCTGTCAACCCCTGACCAACGTGTCTCGACAGGGCCCCGAGAACCTCCGCCGGTGGGGGCCGGTCGCTTGACTTATCAGGCGACCGACCACCCCTGCCCGTCACTGCCTGCCTGTGCCCCGGCGCCAGTCCTCCATGACCAGCCAGAAGTCACGGGGCCACGACATGGTCATCGGGTCGAAGGAGTAGTTCTCGGCCGACGTGTCCCGCCACAGGGTCTGGGCGTGTTGCACCTCGTCCGCGAGAAGTCTCGCAGTTGCGAGGTGCTCCCGGGCACAGGCGTAGTCCCTCTCCTCCGCGGCGCCCACGAACGCAGGCCACAGTTCCCACACCAGGTGATTCCAGAGTTCCCTCAGATGATCGCCTGCCTTCTGACAGAGCGCCGCTCCCACCGTCTGGTCGACTTCGTGCAATTGGTGATCGAGTTCATCAGACGGGTCGTCGTCCCAGCCGTGCTTCTCCACGAGCCCCTTCCAGACCAACCAGGAGCGCTCCGCCTCGGTCCGCGCAAACTCTTCCAGCTCCCGCCGGGAAAGCATCGGGAAGTCCTGACCCGCCGCCGCATTCGAGGGAGCTTCGTCCGGTGCCGGGTCCACCTCGCCGCCGTACCTGACGCGAGTGAGAACCTCCAGCAGGTGGAGTGCGGATTCGACCTCTTCGTCACGAACCAGTCCGCAGATATCCGCCACGTCCTGGGAGACTCCCTCCCAGTCGCTCTCGGCAAGGTGATTGTCGAGCTCGTCAGCCAGCCAATCGGCTGACCCGCGACTCCGAAGGCCTCCCAGAATCTCCTCGACCTCGGACTCGAGCCGGCCCACCACGGCTTCCGGCGTCTCCCGGGCTCGCTGGGCCTCTGCTTCCCCCTGAGCCCGTTCGGCTGCTTCACGCTGTCGGTCCCGCGCCACCTGGACTGTCGGAAGACGTGTCTGACTGGCACGCATCTTCTCGGCCGCCACGATGTCGATCTCGTCCAACTCCCGGATGGCCTGCATGCGATGCCCAGCCTGGATGAGCGGGTCCGATGCGAGGCAGCACAGCAGGCTCACCGCTTCCTTGGGAGCACGTTGTGCAACGGCCACTGCCAGGGCAAGTCGGTCCGCACTCGCGGCGGCCGGGTCTGCTACCAGCTGCTCCACGGCCGAAGAAACGTAAGAGCCCGGGTACTCATACTCAGCGAGAGCGAGACCTACCCTCATGCGGGTCTTCATCGGGGCGGTCTCGTCTTCGGCGAAGAGGTTCGCGGTCCACACTGCCCACCCCTGGCGCACCGCATCCGCCAACCAGCCCCATCCGTTCCGGGGCAGCAGATATCGGGCTTCCCCGTAACCCACATCACGCCCACGCTCCACCAGGGCATCGGCAGCCCTGTGACGAATGCCCTTCGGCAGACCCTTGGTTCCCGCGACATAGCAGAGGCCGACGACGTATTCGGCAGAGGAATAGGAAGGCCGGTCGACACCAACCCCGGACAGGCGCAGGATGTGCTGCAAGTCCTCGTTCCAAGGTCCCGGCGTCTTGACCACGAACGACGCTGCCGCCAGTGCCGCCCCGCCACGGATCTCACACGCCCGCAGACTCGAAGTCCGCCAGTTCTCGCCGAGCGAGTCGTCAGCCAACCGGACGAGACAGGTCTGGACGACATCGTCAGCCTGTCTGAAGCGAGCAGGCACGTCGCAGTCCGGTAGCAGCTCGGGCCTTTCAACGTCCCCCATGGCGCGTCCCCTTGATTGATGGCCACTAGCATCCAAGTTTCGCAGCACCGGGAGGAAAGGCCGACTAAACACCCATTGCCGAAGATCACTCTCTGCTGGCGACCAGCAGCACATTCACCTGGTCATCTGGCTGGCTACGTGAAGGCGGCGTCGGTGCGCCCGGCATAGAAGCCACGCACAGGTTGGCTGATACGAGCCGCTGTGTGGCGGGGAGCTGACCTTGACCAGGGTCCGTGAGAGCTGGTCCGCTTGTGCGCGATAGGGCGTCGGATTCGGGGGTTGCGTTCGTGACCAGAGCTACAGCTGGAAAGCTGTGCCGCGCCACAGGCGGCCAGCCCGAACGGACCAATCCCGGCTCCGTCAAGACGACCCACGTATGAGGCTCCGGCGGGGGATTTCCGTCGCCGTCGTGGCCGCCGGCGGAGCCGTTACGACCATGCTCGTGGGGCTCGTCACCAACGCCGTGTCCGAGTCGGAGTGGCCCGGGTGGCTGGGGTGGTTGCAGCGGCATGGCTGGTTCTCATTCGCTTTGCTCGGCGGGGCCATGGTCGGGCTGGCGGTGCTGCTTGCCGCGCTGTCGGAGTCGGGGGCGCCGGAACGCCGCGCTGCGCCGACGCCCCAGCCAGAGGAAGGGGCGGTGCCTCCGGGTGCTGCCCTCGTGCTGCGGTCCCTGCCGCGCGACACCACCGCGTTCACCGACCGGACCGCCGAGCTCGAGGCGCTGGTGCGGTCCGTACGGAACTCGCAGGAGAGCGGGGAGGCGCTGCCTGTGCATGTGATCGACGGAATGCCAGGAGTCGGGAAGACGACGTTCGCCGTACATGCAGGACATGTGCTGTCGGAGCGGTTCCCGGACGGCCAGCTCTTCGTGAATCTCAACGGGCACACGACAGGAAGGCCCCCCGTACAGGCCACCGAAGCGCTCGCATCGTTGCTGGCGGCGACCGGAGTGCCGGCGCAGCGGATCCCTGTCGGCGACGACCTGGGTGCGGTCACCGAGGCGAGGGCGGCCATGTGGCGGAGCCAGCTCGCGAACAAGAAGGCACTGCTCATCCTCGACAACGCAGCCAGCTATCGCCAGCTGGAGCCCTTGCTCCCCGGCGGGAGCGACTGTCTCGTGCTGGTGACGAGCCGGAAGCGGCTGGCTGCGTACGAGGAGGTGGTCCTGCCAGTGGAGGCGTTGCCGGCGGAGCATGCGGTCGACCTGTTCGTACGCCTCAGCGGGCGATCGGCGGAGTCGCTCGATCGGGCCGTCCTTGGGCAGTTGGTGGAGCTGTGCGGGTACCTGCCACTCGGGGTGTCGTTGCTCGCCGCGCGGCTGCGCCATCGCCCGTCGTGGAGCGCCGAGGATCTCCGTGCGCGTCTGGTCACCGCCGGGGACCGGCTGGGAGAGCTCCGAGCTGGGGAGCGCGCAGTCGCCGCAACGTTCAGTCTGTCCTACCAGGACCTGACACCTGAGCGGCAGCACTTCTTCCGGTGTCTCGGCCTCTACCCTGGAACCGAGCTCGATGCCTTCTCCGGGGCCGCGCTCGGCTCGGTCTCGGTGGCGGCAGCACGCGAGGGACTCGACACGCTCTACGACGCCCATCTGATCGAGGAACACCCCGGAAGCCGGTTCCGGCTTCACGACCTCCTACGCGACTATGCCCGCGGTCTCGCCGACGAGGGAGGCAGCATGACCCCCGTTCATGCCGTTCAGCGCGTGTGCTCCTACTACCTGGCCGCCCTCGCTGTCGCGAACAGACACATTGCCCGCAACGGCGCCTCTACACCGAATCCTCCGGACGGCGCCGACCAGGTAGAGACCCCGCCCATCGAGTCGCGTACGGCGGCTCTGGGATGGCTGGAGGACGAGCGGGCCAACGTCCTGGCCTGCATCCGGAGGGCGAACGACCTCGCGCTGCACGAGTTGGTGATTCACATGGCTGCGGCGATGGCGCCCTTCCTGCGGCAGGCCGGGCCCTGGGATCAAGCCGTTGGCCTCCACCGGACCGCCGCCGAGGCCGCCCGGCACACCGGCGACCGGCGGGCGCTGGCCAACGCGCTGGCCGAGCTCGGAGTCGTACGGCGCTTCATGGCGGCCTACCCCGAGGCCATCGAGGCACTGAACGAGGCGGTGACGGAGTACGAGGCGGTCGGCGAGAAGCGAGGCAAGGCTGACGCCCTGAACCAGGTGGGCATCGTCTGGTACATGACCGCGGACAACGACGCCTCTGCCCAGGCGCAGACCGAGGCCCTCGCGCTCTATCGGGAAGTCGGCGACCGGCTCGGCCAGGCCAACGCACTCGCGGACCTCGGCATGGTGCGCCGGCAGACCAGCCGGTTCGACACAGCGGTGGCGGCACAGACCGAAGCGTTGTCGATCTACCAGGAGCTGGGCGACCGGTACGGGGAGGCCAACTCACTGCGGGACCTTGGCGTCGTGCACCGCCTCCTGGGCGAGTATCAGCTGGCTGCCCAGCGCCACCGTCAGGCATTCGACATCTACCAGGAGCTCGACGACCGGGTCCACCAGGCGTACGCCCTCAACGAGCTCGGAGTCGTACGGTGCCTGACCGGCGATCTCACCGGGGCACGGGAGGCTCACACCCGGGCGCTGGAGTACTTCACCGAGCTCGGCGAACGGTTCGGCCGCACGAACAGCGTTCGCTACCTCGGGGTGCTGGACCGCCTGGACGGGAACGTCACGGAGGCGATCCGGCTGTTGGATGACGCCCTGGGCTCGTACCGCGATCTCGGCAGCCGTGGTGGCGAAGCCGCCGCTCTGGGCGAGCTGGGTGTGGCACTCGGGGTCGCCGGCGAGCAGGACGGTGCCGTCGAGTCGTTCCTGCGAAGTCTGGACATCCTCCGAGAGCTCGGCGACCGGTGCGGTGAGGCGGAGGTCCTGAACCACCGGGGGACGCTGCTGCACTCCTCCGGTGACTGGGCCGCCGCCCGCGGACTCTTCGAGCAGGCGCTGGGGCTGGCCCGGGACATCCGCTGCCCGCTTGAGGAGGCACGGGCCCTGGAGGGGATCGGCCGTTGCGACTGGACGGCTGGCGAGCGGGCGCGGGGCGAAGGGGCGCTGCGCGACGCGCTCGATGTGTACCGACGGTTGGGCGTGGGCGGGGCTGCAGATGTCGTCGAGCGGCTACTTGCGTCGCGAGCCGAGTAGCCGGGCACGTGGCCGGATTCGATATGTCGCCGAGGGTAGCGGCGCTGCTACCTTGCGGGCTGGTCTGCCGCCTCAATCGCCGTTGCACTGTCCCGAGGAGCGTCGAATGCCGTCACGTACGCCCGTTCCCGCACCGCATGCTCCGGCGCCCGTCGTCGCGGAGTCCGTCAACGGTTCGGCCGTCCTGGATCGTGTCGCCGTCCGCGTACGGCAGCGGCTGGCGGCCGAGCAGGCGGCATCAAACCGCGCAGGCGAGGGTGGTCACCAGGCTTCGCTGATCTGGACCTGGCCTCTTTGAGTCGTTCCGCTCGATGACACCGCGCGCCGACGTCGCCCCCTTCCGGTCGTTCATCCTCAAGGTCGCCAATCGCTGCAACATCGACTGTGACTACTGCTATGTCTTCAACTCCGCAGACCAGGCGTGGCGGCACCTGCCTGCCCGGATGAGTGCGGACGTGGCCCGGGCGGCCGGGCTGCGAATCGGTGAGCACGCAGCGGTGCACGGCCTGCGGAGCGTGCACGTCGTACTGCACGGCGGTGAGCCGTTGCTCACCGGCCCCCGGCACATGGCAGACCTGCTCGGCGCCGTGCAGGAGGGTGTTCCGGCCGGTGTGGCGGTCCGTTTCGAGCTTCAGACCAACGGGACGCTCCTCACGAAGCCGTGGCTGGACCTCTTCGAGCGGTACGAGGTCGTCGTGGGCGTCAGCCTCGACGGACCGCCGACCGCGAATGACCGCCACCGGCTGACACACGCCTCGCGATCGAGCGCCGCCTCGGCCGTACGAGGCATCGAACTCCTGCGGTCCCGGCCGCACCTGTTCGCAGGACTGCTCGCCGTCGTCGACCTGGCCAACGACCCGGTCGAGGTCCACGACTACCTGGCGTCGTTCGAGCCGCCTGTGATCGACTTCGGCCTGCCGCACGGGACTCACGACGAGCCGCCGCATCGCGACGACCCGAGTGCGCCCGAGTACGGGTTGTGGATGAGCCGCGTCTACGACGCCTGGCTCGCCCGGCCGGAGCAGCGGCACAGCGTGCGGATGCTGGAGGACATCGTGGCGCTGAGCTCCGGGGTGCACAGCTCGGTGGAGTCCCTCGGCCTGGCCCCGCCGACGAGCATAGTGATCGAGTCGGACGGCACGATCGAGGGCGTGGACACCCTGCGGTCCGTCGAGGAAGGCGCCTCCTGGCTGGGACGCGACGTCTTCAGCCAGTCCTTCGATGAAGTCCTTCACCATCCGAAGCTCCTGCACCGGCAGAACGGGAAGGCCGCGCTCGCCGATCAGTGCCAGAGCTGTCCTCTGGTAGAGGTGTGCGGTGGGGGCTATCTACCGCACCGCTTCAGCACCGACCGCGGCTACCGAAACCCCTCGGTCTACTGCGCGGATCTGGAGTACCTCATCCGGCATGTTCAGGGCTCCCTGCACCAGCACGGCTGGGCTCCTCAGACGCTGACGCCCCCGTAGCCACGAGCCGTGCCGCCACGCCAGGATCACGTATTGAAACGAACGAGTGAAGCGATGAAAGAGCGACAGGAGATGTCGATGACCGTGACGATCCGCCCCGCCGAAAGGCGCGACACCGTGGCAGTGGCCGATCTGATCGAGGAGATCGAACAGTTCTACGGATCGACCGAGATCCAGCCGCTCGAGGAGCGCCGCTCCCAGGTGGAGGAGGCCCTCTTCGGCTCCCCGCCATTGGCGTCCGCTCTCTTGGTCGAGGACGAGGCTGGTGATCTCGTCGGGCTCGCCGCCTACTCGTTCCTCTGGCCGGCGGCTGGCTCCTCCCACTCTCTGTTCCTGAAAGAGCTCTATGTCCGCGGCACCCTCCGCCGCCAGGGCATCGGCGCGCGCCTCATGGACGAGCTCCGTGCCCTGGCCTCCGCTCGTCCCGGATGCAGTCGGGTCGAGTGGATGACGGACCACGACAACCCCGGCGCGCGCGCCTTCTACAAGTCGTTGGGGTTCGCGGAGTTCGACGGGAAGATCGTCTACCGTGTGGACACCTAATACGACGTGAGGGTGGGCTTGGGAGGTGAACCTCCGACCGGCCTCTGGGACCGGTTTGAGCAGCAGCTACCCGGCGACCGCGACAGAGGGAAACACCGTGCGGCAGACGGTGCGGCGGTGCGAGGAGTGCCAGACGATGCTGGCGTGATGTGAGCTGCCCGGGACGCAGATACGGTTGATCCCCTTGAGCTTGCCAGGCAAGCAGTCTGGGCGGGGGCTCTCATCACCCACTACCGCCACATCCGACCGTCAACAGCGGTCTGGCACCGTTGCTTACCCAACGCCGTCCGATGCGCTCGAGCCTGCGGAGGACGCCCCCTCCGCCTCATCGTTGTAGCCCCCGGGAGCCTCACCAGGCGCAGAGATGCGCCACTCCACGTGAACTGGCCACAGCATCACGCCCAGCGCGCCCTCCAGATCGACCACGGTCAGCATGTCCGGCCAGACCGTGCCGTTGAGGACGTTCGCGATCACCTGGCGGTTGACGCCGCTTTTCCGAGCGAGCGCGTTGGCGCTGATGCCCCGTTCCGCCATGGCCTCGGAAAGCGAGCGGGCGATGGCCTGGGCGACGAGGGCTCCACGGTGCGCCTGCATCACGGCATGCGGCCACTCGCCGCCGCCCACGAACTCGTTCGGCCTCTTCGCACGTCTCGTTCCTCCAGGCACCTGACAAGTGTGGCGGAGTCACGCTCGCAATGCGCACCCACCCCACCCATGCTACTGATGTAGCACCCCCTGGTGAAGGGAACCAGCGAAAGGACTGCGCGTGATTTCGTGTACCGATTCCCTCCCCGCCATGAAAGGCTTCGAGCCGCAAGCAGTCCCCAGGCCGCCTGCTGCCCATGCAGTGGATGCGTCCGGCCGGGCATCGCGCAGCGCACGCCATGCGGCGTGGAGCCATGGCCCCAACCCGGACGCAGTATGCAGGTGCACTGCCAGGGGTCAGCCGAACCGGCCCGGGATCCTGGCACTGGAAGACGGGCAGCACGCTCCTACTGCCAGCGTGATACAGGTGCCCCTCTCGCCCTGCATCTCCTCGGCCGACTACCGGGCAAGCCTCAGCCGACCCGGACCACAGCACGGCCCTCAGAGCCACTGCATAGATCGCCAGCATTCACGATCGCTGCATGGTCGTTAACTACCGTTGATGCATGAACCCTTGCTTCCACCTTCGCCAGGCTGCGCTGCCGGAGCCGAGGACGTGCTGGTCAACTGGCCCCTAAACACGCAGCTTTGCAACGCCATGCAAGATCGACAGTTTTCCTGCGGAGGAAGACTGCGGTGGCTTACGCTGCGCAAGCGCCGCCCACGCGCATGCCCCAGGAGGAACCCGTGCCCACCGCCAGCAGTCGTTCGGCAGCTTCCGAACCAGCCAAACCACTGCCTCACTTCAGGGTTCCGGTGAACAGGCAGATCGCGATCATCAAGACCATCGGGTCCATGCCCCAGCCCTGCCATGTCAGAGACATTCAGGAGCGCACGAACATCGGCTCGTGGCAGGTCGGAATCGCGATGAAGTTCCTGCTGGATTGCGAACTGGCCGAGCGCGTCCCCCCTCGGGGTACCTACCGTGCCACGAAGAAGGGTGTCGCTGTCGCGCGCGCCTGGTCAGTGAGCCCGGACGAAGGCCAGCGGGCACTGCACGACGCTTGGAAGGGACTCTGGTTCGTCCGTGCCGCCCGCGAACGCCTCGCGGACGGCGCCGGGCTGCGCGCCGGACTACGGCTCCAGTTCCTCAGGCAGGTCAAGACAGCAGGCCACGAGCAGGGCGTCGACCGGCTCCTGGACCTGATGACCGCAACCGGCTTTCTCCTGGAGGAAGCCGATGGGTACATCAGGTGGCACGCAGACGCGGCAGAGCCCGCCTCCAGGGCCGAGGACGGTCAACCCGAAGCGCAGCTGGAACCGGAACAAGCCGAGACTCGGCAGGACGTTCCCGAGGCGGGCGAGCAGACACCCGCCTCGGATGCGGATGATTCCTCGGCGAACCACACGGAGTACGAATCCGGGGCCGGCCAGGACGAGCGCTGCTCCGGCCATGGGGAAAACAAACACACGGAGACGAGCACCGGCGTTCCCGGTCCTCGCCGCGCCGCCGATAGCGGCTCAGGGCAGCCGTACCACGACCACGATGCGAGGAAGCTCCTGGCCGGGCAGCTCGACCTGGGTGACGTGTGTCATCTGACCCCCGAAGAAGCGGCTGCCCTGCACGACCACCTCACTGGACTGCTCACCACTCTGTCGGCGATGCGGACCCGTTTCCTGAAGCACGGCGAGGTCCTGAACGCCGCACTCCTGACCCCCTGGAACCTGGCTGACATCGCCGCCATGGACCGGGCTGAATGGCTCAACACGCACTATCTGGCCCGCCAGATGAGCACTGCCGCGCCCCTGAGGAGGCAGTCGACGAACGTCTAAAGACTGGGTCCGGAGGCGTCCTGCTCCTTGGCCGGTACAGACGCCTCCGGACCCCCACCGCAACCCGACACTTCCCCGCGAGGCATACGCCCGCGAGAGAGGGGGCTTTGGCGTGCCCTCACCCAAGGCGAGAGCCATCAACCACCGTAGCGCGACTGAACCGCGCTCCCCATACTTTTCCGCGAATACCGTGATCATGAGTACGCCGTGGTCAGGGCCCGGCCACCCCGCTGGAGGCCCGCATGGCTAGGGCCACCCTCCGCTCCGCCCTCCGTAAAGTCGTACACGAATGGGACCTGCGAACACGGGCCGGCACCCTCAGCCCCCAGACCGCCGAGTCCTACATCGCCACCTCTGAACGGCTCCTGCTGTACGCCACGGCCCTTGCACTCACCCACCTGGACGACATCAGCGACAACGTCGCTCAGGGGTTCATCGACGCTCCCGGCCACGACCGCCACGGACGGATGGTTCCCGTCCCGGCCGAAAGCACGCGCCGGGTCCGAAAAGCTGGCATCGACGCCCTCTTCGTGGAAGCACGCCGGCTCGACCTGACCACCCGGGCCCCACTGCTCGACCTGCCGCCCATCCCCCGTTCCGCACTACGTCCCACCGGCGTCCTGTCCGACAGCGACATCGACGCGCTGCGCTTCCACTCCGAACGAGGCATGCCTCATACACGGCACGCCGCCGTCCTCGGGCTCCTTCTGTCCGGGCTGCACACCAGCGAGATCGGTTTCACCAGCACCACTGACCTCGACTTGGGGCACACCCGAGTGTGGGCGCTGGGTGCCACGCATGTCACCGCCCGCTACTGCCCTCTCGATGATGAGTGGGCTCGCGAAGTGCTGCGTCTGCGCTCGGACTTCATCAGCGGCCTGGCCGCGCACCGTGGCGCCCCACGCTCCCTGGCCACGATCGCCAATTCCCCCGCTTACCGCAGGCAGGCCAGCGTCTGCACGGCGTTCGGTGAGATCGTTCGCAGCAGCGGAACCGCTCCCGATGGCAAATCCGCAAGACCACGCGACGTCTCCAGCTGGCTCGCCGGGAAGGTCCTCGACGCTACCGGCCAGATCGCTGACGTCGCGCTGCGCTTCGGGCTGTCGTCCCTTGACCGGGCCGCGCAACTCGCCGACTACCAGTGGCGCCCCCTCACCACCGAGGACGGCATCCTGTGAACCCTGCGGCTCCCAGTCGGCGCATGCCGGCCAATGCGTCCAAGCGCGCCCGGACCAAGCCGAGGAAGAAGGAACCGGACTGGATCCTCGGCGCCGTCCCGCAGGATGCACTCAGTCCCGTCGGTTTCCGGCCCGAGCCCAAAGGAGCCGAGGCCCGCAACATCCCGGACCTCGAGCGTCTGGCGTTCCTCGTGGCCAACCCAGCCCTGTACGAGGTGGCCGCGGAGGTCTTCCCGCGGAAGACCTCTGGCAACGCCGGCCGGCCTGCGCACTACCCGCCGTACATCTACCTCATCTTCGTTGCCGCCATCTCGATCTTCAGCAGTGCCCGCTCTGTCGAGGCGAATTTTCGCCTCGGCTCCGTGTGGAAAATCGTCGTCGAAGGTGTGCGCCACTGCCTGGGAGACAAGGAGGCCGACTTGCTTCCCGAAACCGGGCCCGAGCGCCACCACTGGATGGACTTCCAGCCGAAGATGATCCGAGCTTTGCCTCGGCTCCGGGAAATCTCAAGGGACACGTGGATCCGCCAAGCGATCGCACAGGGACTCCTTTCTGAGGAGAGACCCCGTGGAAGCTGGCTTCGCCCTGATCGAAGCCAGGTCATCAACGGCGACGGCACCGTAGTCCGTCCCCCTTCCGACCAGACCGAAGAGTTCAGCGTCGACAAAAAGACCGGAGAAATCCGTAGGCATCGCGTTGACCCGGACGCTGGGATCCAGACAGAAGGAGACGGAAACAGCATCTACGGTAAGAAGCTGGTCGCCTTCTCCACCCGCGTCGCCGGGAAGCCCCACAGCCGCTGGTTCCTGAACGTCGACAGCGCACGCCACCGTTCTCCCGAAGAAGATCCGGACAGGGAGGAGGAGGCCTCCGTAGCCCTCCGTCTCGCCCACGAGATCATCGACCGCGCCCCTGGCGTCATCGCCGCCAGCTTCGACACCGCATGGCGAGGCGTCCACCGGACCGGACTCGTCCGCCGGGGAATCATCGTCTTCACCAGACAGCACGATGGCATCAAGCCGCACCCACTCGACCGATTCCGCTACCAGGACTGCACCCACGACATCTACGCCACAGCCGGCCGTGCCTGCGAGCGGCAGATCACCGTCAACGGGAAAACGATGTACTCGCCGCTACCCGTCCGGGAACTCGAAGTGCGCTCGGGAAATACCTGGCGCTTCTACCACAGAGTAGAAATCCCCTGCCGCCAAGGAGCGCACACCGAGCGCATCCCCGTATACGAAACACAGGAAGACCAGAGGATCGACCCTAGAACCAAACGAAAAAAGTTCAACAGGACCGAGCATCTGCGCCAAGTACCCCCGAACACCGACTACGGCGACAGGCTCCTCGGTTTCCGTCAGGACAGCGAATCGGGGAACTGTACGCTCGACTACTCGCACCGCGACAATCGCGTCCCCGCGTACGGAGCGCAGGCAGCCCTCCTCGTCTACCTCGGCTTCGCCTGGATGATCAACTCCATCTCCCTCGCCACGGCTGCGGGCCCATCCGCCTGACCGCGCTGCGGCCGACGCGGTCCCGCCAGCGGAGCTCGCTGCGGGCCCCGGGCCCCACCGCGCCGCCGCAAGATCACATCCCCCTAATCCGACAGCAACCTACGGCCCCCACCCGCTACACTGGCGCCGGTGCGCAGCCCTGGCTGTGCACTGCGCAAGATCCTGGGACGACGTGTCTGGCATCGCGGGGTTCACCCCGATTTCCTACACGTTTTCCGACAGATCCCCGCCTTCGTAGCTCAGGGGATAGAGCACCGCTCTCCTAAAGCGGGTGTCGCAGGTTCGAATCCTGCCGGGGGCACCAGTGCAAAGACCCCCAGCCGATCTTGGCTGGGGGTCTTTGACATCTACGCCTGACATCAACGGCAGCGATCACTGACGGTCGGGACGCCTCTTGAGCAGCCGGTCCATGTGGCTGATCGCTTCGCGCTGCGTGTCCTGGACGACGTGCGTGTACACGTCCATGGTGATGCTGATCTGGCTGTGCCCGAGGATCTCCATCACGACGCGCGGGGCGACCCCGGCAGCGGTCAGCAGGGTCGCGCAGCCGTGACGAGCGTCGTGCAGTCGGATCACGCGGAGGCCGGCGCCCTGGGCGACGCGGGTGAAGGACCAGTAGACGTTGCGCGGCTCGACCGGGCGGCCGGTGCGGGTCGCGAAGACGTGACCGGTGCTCTCCCACTTGTCCCCGGCACGCACACGGGCGTCTGCCTGCCGCATCCGGTGCCAGCGCAGCGGGGCGATGCACATCGCCGGAAGCGGCACGGCTCGGCGACGACGCCCCTTGGGATCATCGTCATAGAGCACGCCCCGGCGCCGCTGAGTCTGCTGCCGGACGTAGAGCACGCGCTTGTCGAGGTCGATGTCCGGCCAACGCAGGCCCACCAGCTCACCCCGACGGAGCCCCATGGTGATGGCGAGGACGAAGGCCGCGTAGAGCGGGTCACGGCGGGCGGCGGCGAGGAAGTCGAGGGTCTCGTCCAGTGACCACGGGCTCAACTCCCGGGAATCGGCGCGCGGGGGCTCCACCAGTGTGGCCACATTTCGGGTGATCAGCTCTTCCCGGCACGCGGCAGTCAGGGAAGTCCGCAGCACACGGTGCGACTCCTTGGCTGTGGCAGCGGTCGTCTTCTTCTCCAGCTGGAGCAGGAAGCGACGGACGTCCGCGACGCCCAGCGACTCGAGCTGCTTGGTTCCCAGCATCGGCAGCAGATATAGGCGGACGTGCATCTCGTACTTGTCGTATGTACTGAGCTTTCGGCGCGGCTTGACGATGTTGTCGAGCCAGTACGGCAACCACTCGGCAAGCTTGGCGGACCGCGTGGGCACGGGTACGCCCTGGTCCACCTTGGCGAGCAGGTCACGCCGCTTCGCATCGCACTCGGCCCAGGTCTTGCCATAGGCGAACTTCCGGGCACGGGTGCCGTCGGGCTGGAGGACGTAGACCGCCGCTTGGTACCGGCCGTCCTTGCGCTTGGTGATGGTGCCGGCGCCGTTGGGATTGCGCTTGCGCTGTACGGCCATCAGGCAGCCTCCCCGATCTCGTGGTCGATGAATTCCCGGACGGCGTCAGCAGGGATGCGCCGAGCCCGGCCGATGGTGATGGACACGAGCCGCCGGGACCGGATGAGGTCGTAGACGGTCGAGCGCCCGAGCTTGAGCCGCTCCATGACCTCGGGCACGGTCAGCAGCTCGGCGGTGGCGGTGGTCATGACTCGGCTCCTTCCAAGGCAAGTTGGTCGCGCAGGGCTTCGCGGGCCGTCTGGCGGTTGAGCTGGATATCGCGAGCGATGGTGGCGGCGAGGACGGACTCACCGGGGGTGTGACCGTGGCCGGCGTACTGCCAGGAGGCGAGGACGAGGACGGTGTCCGGTTCGAGGTCGTCGAGTCCCCGGGCTTCGCGTTCCTGGGCGGCGCGGTAGTCGGCGCGGGTCTGGCGGAGGGCGCCGAGGGTGGTGGAGTACTGGCGGGACTTGGTGGAGAAGTGGCCGCGGAAGCCGAGCATGTGCGCCCAGGCAAGGAGCTTGCGCTCCGGATAGGCGGGGTCGAGATCGAGGCAGGCTCGGATCAGGCGGGCGGTGTGGTCGGGGACGTCGAGGAGGATCAAGGCCTCGCGGTTGCCGATGCGACGGTCGAGGGTTCCCGTGTTCTCTGCCGCCTTGGTCGCGTACTTGGCGACGTATGAGGCCACGGCCTGCTCTGTGATGTCTGAGCCGTCTCCGAAGGCCTTGATGGGCCGGATGTCGAGCTGGGGGCCCCACCTCAGCTCCCAGCCGTTCGCGAAGCCCCACTCTTCGTTGGGCGGGACCTTGATCGTCGTGTACGCGTGGGCAACGGCGGCCCGGATCGAGCGATCGAGGAGTTCGGTGCTGGCCCAGTGCGGCGGAGGACTGGACGGGCCGTCCGGTCCGTCGATGCGGATCACTGCGTGGAAGTGGATGGCGCCGCGCTTCTGGAACTCGGCGACCTTGCCGTAGGAGATCCGGGCTTCCTCCTTCAGCTCGCGTTGGGTCAGTCCGGCGTAGGCGGCGATCTCGCGGCGCAGGCGGGTCGTGAAGCGCTGCCAGAGCTGCCCGGCGTGGTTGTTGAAGAGGACGGCGGCGGCGTAGTCATAGGTGTACGGGTCGAGGGGAGTGCCGAGTTCGGCGGCGTCCTCCTGGTGGTGCTTGCCGCAGCGGCAGGGGCGGCCGGCGGGCCGGTTGTGGACCGGGCCGAAAGAGGGGGCCGTGAGGGTGGCGAAGACCCGGGGGTGTTCGCGGACGGTGGCGGGGATGTCGCGGCGGTCGTCTCCGGCGAGCCCGGCCCGGATCAGGTGGTACGTGTCTCCGGCGTAGGTCCAGGCGCACGCGGGGCAGCGAGAGGCACGGCGGTTGCCGCAGGCGATCCGGAGTCGGGCGCCGGGTTCGTTCTCGGTGGAGTAGCGGTGCAGGATCTCGCCGGAGGTCTTGTCCTTGGCGACGGTCCAGCCGGTGATGTGGATCGGGTCGGAGCAGCCGCTTGTACGGCGGATCTGGTCCTCCCAGCGGGCGTAACCGGGAGCCCCGGCCACCTTCAGCATGTCGCCGAGGAGGCCGGGGTCCAGGTCCGCGGAGGTCGCGGAGTCGGTCACGCAGCCACCGCCTGGGGCGCGGGTGCGAAGACGGTGAAGACCCTCAGGGTGATCCGGCCGAACGGTGCGGTGAAGCGGAGCTGCCTGTCGCCCTTGAGGTCGGTGAGCTGCACGTCGCCCGCGTCGCTGTGCGTGGCCTGACGCCAAGCTTCCAAATCGGCCGGGCTGTCGAGGAGGACGGACGCCTCGGCAGGCGTGATGTGGCTGGTCGTGATGTAGGCGCCGGGCAGGTCCGGGTGGAGTTCGGCCAGCTGGGCGAGGGCCGCGAACACGGCGGTCTGTGCGGTCAGCGGGTTGTTCATGTCGGTGTCGGTCAGCATGGTGGTCACCGTCCGGCCGAGGTCACGATGATGCGGCGGGCGAAGCGCTTGCCGGTGCCGTGGCAGGCCGGGCAGTGGGCGGTGATCGTGCGCAGGGCGCCGGTGCGGTCGCGTCCGCCGAGGGTGATGTGTACGGCGGGGAAACCGTCGCAGTTCGGGCAGACCTGGGGCGGGATGTGGTTGGCCGGGGCCATGATGGTGGTCCTTTCGATTGCGGTTGGGAGGGGCCGGTCCGTTTGGGCGGCGGCGATGCTTGGCGGCTTGTGCGCCGCCCGGGGGCCGGTCAGTGAGAGGTGTGGCGCTGGCCTCGGCGGCCCGTGGTGCCCTTGGCTGCGTACATCGCGGCGTCGGCGGCGGCGAGCGCGTCGCGAAGGCTTCGCAGGGGCAGGTCCGCGACGCGGCAGGAGCCGACGGAGACGGAGACGGGCAGAGTGCGGCCGTCGTACGTCACCGGGACGTTGAGAGCGGCGGTGAGGTCGTCGAGGGCCCTGGAGTAGTCCGGGTGCCGGTGAACGGCGACGAATTCGTCTCCGCCGAGGCGTCCGGCGATGCCGTGGCGGCCGCACCAGGCGGTGAGGCGGGCGGCGGTGGCGGCGAGGGCGGCGTCCCCTGCGGGGTGGCCGTGTGTGTCGTTGAGGTGCTTGAAGTCGTCCAGGTCGAGGAGGAGGACAACGGAGTCGTGCCGGCGGATGAAGCGTTCGGCTCGGTTGGTCCATCCGGCGCGGGTCCGCAAGCCGGTCAGCGGGTCGCGGCGAGCATCGGCCAGGCGGCGGGTGAGGAGGCCGGCGTGCGCGGCCCAGCCGACGAGGGGCAGGCATAAGGCGAGCGATTGGGTGTCCACGATGCTCCTTCGTGCGGTCGGGAGTGATGGGCGGGCATCCGGGTGGCGGCGATGCTTGGCGGCTTGTGGCGCCGCCCGGAGGCCATACGGTCAGTGGCTCTTGAACTCCTGGCGCAGGGCCCGGACCAGGAAGAGCAGGACGACGGCGCTGACGGACAGGGCGACCGCGGTAACCGCGACGGCCAGGAGCAGCGAGACGGCGACGGAGGCCAGGGCGAGGACTCCGGCGATGCCGCCGGCGGCGAGGGCGAGTGCGGTACCGGGCGAGTTCTGGACCAGGCCGCCGAGCGCGATCGGGGTCTTCGCGGGGGCCGGGGCCGACTCGGAGTGCGCGGCGGACACCGGGGTGGGGCGGATGGTCGCCGGGGTGTACGCGTCGGGGCTGGGGTACTTGGGCTTGAACACGTCCGTTCTCCTTCCGGGGCGGGTTACTTGTTGATCGCGGTGTCGATGGCCGGGGCGAGGAAGCTGTCCGCGAGGAGGAAGCCGCCGAGGAGGATCACGGCGACGAGCCACAGCGGCGGGCGGATGAGCTTGTAGCCGAGGACACCGACGACGAGCAGGGCGAGCCAGAGCGGGACGTCCATGGCGTTGGCCTTTCGGGTCAGCTGACGCGGCAGCGGTGGGAGCGGGCGGCGAGCTGGGCGGCGGTCGAGGAGCTGTAGTCGGAGGACCAGCCGCAGCCGTCGGTGGTGCAGACGGCGGCGTCCTTGCTGCGGCCGTGGCGGTCGCGGTAGGTGCCGATCTGGACGGGGCCGATCTTCATGAGCGAGCGGAAGTTGATCCGGGCGGGCATGGGATCTCCTCTCAGGCGAGCTGGGCGGCGATGGCCTCGGCCATCGAGGGCGGTACGCCGAGCCGGGCGCGCAGGGTCTCGGTGTCGATGTCCGAGCCGGTACGAGTGCGGTGGTCGGCGGCGATCTTCTGGGCATGGGCGACGAGGGCGGGCGGTGCCGCGATCGCAGGCGCAGGTGCAGGTGCAGAGACCAGGGCAGGCAGGGCGGGGACAGGTTCGGGCGGGGCCTCGGGTTCTGCCTGCGGTTCCCGCTCGATGACCGGCGGGGGCACCGGGACGGGCTCAGGCTCGGGGTCCGGCGCGCTGGGCGACGTAGGCCGGTGGACCAGGAGCGTGCCTCCGAGGAAGGCGAGCGCTGGCCATCCGGCGACGAGGATGCGGAGCCAGTCCGGGACGTCGGCCAGGTCGAGAAGGCCGGCAGTGGCGACGTTCGCGCCGAGCGAGGCCGCGAGGGCGACCGCGAACCAGGACCAAGCCGAGCGCGAGGGTTCTCCCGCATATCGCAGGGTGCGGAGGCGGTGCCAGGCGGCGACGAGCAGCAGATCCACACTGACCGGGTAGGCCCAGGCCTTCCAGCCGTCCTGTCCGGCGGCTTCGGCAAGGTCGTGAAGGTGGGCGAAGGAGAGGGCTCCGGCGATGACGGCCTGGACGAGGACGGCGTCCGGGCGGACCAGGCGGGTCATGGTCTTCACCTCCTTTCAGGCATGGGGTGGGTAGGGACCTGGCGCGATGAGGCCGCGCCGACCGGGTGGGACGAGTGCTTAGAAGGCAGGTGCCGATGCGGTCTTCGGCTGGACCTTGCCGATGTGGACGCGAGCCGGGAGCACGGGCCGGAAGGGGTCCAGCTCCGGGATCTCCGGGGTGCGGTGCGCGTGGGCGTTGCAGACGTCCACGGCTTGGCGGAGCGTGGTGTGCGGGGCCCGGATGCGGGACCAGCCGCCGGAGGAGTCACCGGCCACGGCGGTGCCGGGACGCTCCTTGTCGATCTGAACGGCGGCGAGGACGGCGTCCGGGGAGATGTCCCCGAAAGCCATGTTCGCCGAGGTCTCGTCGTTGACGCGGTGGGCGGTACGGCCGGTGAGCTGGGCGCGGAGCATGGTGATCCCCTTGCCGAGCTCGGAGCCGAAGCGCTGGCCGCAGACCTCCAGGTGGATGCCGGCAGCGCGGCCGAGCTGGGCAAGTCGGACCAGGTCGGTGACGATCTGGTCCCGCCGGACTTCCTCAACCTTGTTCGCGGCGAGCGCCAGCTCCGCCACCTCATCCACAAACAGCACGACGGGTACCGGGCGAAGGTGCGCAGGCAGGTCCCAGATGTCGGCTGTGATCTCCGCATCCGGCAGGGCGACGCTGATGCGCTGCTCAGCGCGGATGAGCGGATAGACCCTGCCCATGTACTGGACGAGCGCGGCCAGGAGATGAGCCGCGTCGCCCGGGTTGTCGGCAAGGGCAGTGAACCTCGATGCCAGCGGCGAGTGTTCCACGCCGTTCTTGCAGTCGATACCGACGAGCGCAACGTTCTGCGATGCGAGCCCGGCTACAAGCGTGCGCTGATAGACCGATTTCCCTGACTTGGTCGCACCGACGTTCAAGGCATGCGGGACCTGCCGGTAGTCGCGGTGGTGCACTTCGCCGTCTTCCCGCAAGGCGACCGGCACCCGGAGCACCTCGGTGGGCAGTACCGCGGGCATCCGCACCCGTTTCAGCACGTCGTATCCGGTCATCCGCAGCTCCACCACGCCAGAGCGGATCTCGCGCGAGACAACGTTGTGGAGGGCGAAGGAGTGCCGTAGCCGGTCCGAGGAGGCGGAGAAGTCGAACGCGTCCTGACCGGGCCGGAGTTTCAACCGCAGCACCAGGCCGGTCGAGGTGGGCCGCAGCCGCAGGATGCGCGGCGAGCGGGCTTCAGGAACAGGGCGGTTGGCCACCCGGGCAAGCGCCAGTCGCCAGCGGGAGGGCGGGACGGTCAGCCCGCAGGCGTCCATCACCGAGCGGTAGCGGATCAGGACCCGGATCGTCGCGAAGGTGACCCCGAAGGTCATCCAGTACCAGGTGGGCCGCCGCCAGCGCAGTACGAGCGCGAGCACGAGGACCACCAGCAGCGTGACCCATAAGGCGGTCATGCTCAGCCCGCCTTGGCAAGCGAGGTGACGGCGACGGCGCGGAAGCTGATCCCGTGGCGCTTCTGACCGTTGAACTCGTTCTCCCAGGGGCGGGCAACCAGGCCGGTGAGCGCGACGGGGGTGCCCATGACCAGCTCGCCGGAGATGTCAGGCTCGGCGACGGTCACGGACACGACCTCGGCGTTGCCGTTCATCACGAACAGCACGTCGACGGTCATGAGGTTGCTGCCGCTGTCGTTGTCGACGGCGACTTGGCCGGTCTTCTTGTCGCGCATCTTCAGCTGCGGAGGCTGGGCAACCATCACGGTCGCACCGTTGGTGTCGACGGGAATCTGACGCACAGCAGATCACTCCTCTATAGAGGTCCGACTCCGTCACTCATGTATATGAGTGACATGAAGAAGAGTGCCTGACTCCTATACATGAGTCAACCCGCTACGAAGAGAAACTCGCAGCGGGCTGTGGAGAGTTGAGCGGACGTCAGTCGCGCGCAGGGATCCGGTACTCGAAAACGAACTGGTCAGCGGCCATCAGGGTGTCGCAGACCTCGACTACCCGACCTTCCTCCGTGACTGCGTCGCGGAGCAGGTGCACTACCGGAGCGCCGGGGCTCAGCGACAGCTCGGTCGCTTCAGCCTTGGCGGCTGGCCGGGCCTGGAGCGTCTCCACGAACTCCGCGAACATGTGCCCGTGATCCTCCAGGCGCGCATAGATCCCACCAGGACCGGGGTTCTCGGCGAACAGCTCCGGGATGTCCTTCACCACGTCCCACGGCAGATACGAAGTGGCCGTCTCCACGGGCGTCCCGTTCCGGAAGTACAGCCGTCGCCGGGCCAGGACCTGAGTCCCCGCGGTGACGCCCAGCCGCGTCGCGATCTCCTCCGGAGCCTCCATGGGCCCGATGAACAGCACGCTCACCTTGGCCTCGGCCCCAGATTGCGCGGACTCGGCGAGGTACGCCGCCCGCCCCTCCTGCCGATGCATACGCCGGAAACGATCCGAGGACCGATGCCGTACCGGCGGCCGGGCCTTCACGAGCGACCCCTTCCCGTGCCGGGTCTCCACGAGCCCACTGGCCCGCACTTCCACCATGGCCTTGCGGATCGTCCCACCGGCGACGCCGTAGCGCTCCACCAGCTCGGACTCGCTCGGCACCATGTCGCCCGGCTTCAATGCGCCGGCCCGGATCTGTTGAACGATGTCGTCGGCGATCTGCACGTAGCGCGGCACAGCGCCTCGGCCACCTCCTACTGCGGTTCCCATAGTCCTTCTCTTCCTCCTATGCTCCTGTACATGAGTACGGGTTCCCCGCAGGTCAAGTCAACGCCACTGCACTCCGTGTCCGTAGCCGGGGCAGTGCTGCGCGAGGACGGCCGACTGCTGGCGATCCGTCGTGCAGACAACGGGACTTGGGAACTGCCGGGCGGAGTCCTCGAACTCACCGAGTCCCCGGAGGCTGGCGTCCGCCGCGAGGTCCTAGAGGAGACCGGGATCGAGGTCCAGGTCCAGGAGCTCACCGGGGTCTACAAGAACACGGCCCGAGGCATCGTCGCCCTGGTCTTCCGCTGCAAGCCGTCCGGCGGCACCGAGCGCACCTCGGAGGAATCGACCGCGGTCGCGTGGCTCACCCCAGAAGAGGTCTCCGAGCAGATGTCCGAGGTCTTCGCCATCCGCCTCCTAGACGCCCTGGACGACGCAGGCCCCCACGTCCGCAGCCACGACGGCCGCCAGCTGATCACGGCGTGACGCGCGACGAAGCGGTCCGACTGTTCAACGGCTCGTGGATGGCAGCATCACCGATGAGGCCGAAGCCGACGCGACCTTGGACGCCCTGAAGCAGGGACTGCGATGTCCCCACGTCAGCGACTACATCTACTGGGACTTCGACCCCGCACTGAGCGCCGAGAAGGTCGTGGACCGAGCCATGGCATACAAGCCGTTCGCGCTCTGAGCCGCGAGGCGCGGTAAGAGTTTCCCTACTTCATCAAGGGCGCTTCCGCCGCCAAGGCGGCGTCGCGCGCCCGTCGCCCCGGGCCTGCGCTCCTGTCTGCGCCCCGCTCCAGCCCGGGGCGCCGGCCGCGCGCCAGTGTGGCTAAGGGCTTGATGGGAAGATCCCAGCCTGATCGGTCGGCTGCCCGTCAGGACTGATGCCTCCGGCGGGGGCGCTCAGGCTCCGGGATGACCGGGGCCTGTCTTACGACTGCCAGCCGGTTCGGGGTGCGGGTGGGGAGCTGTCATCCCGCCTGCCGTCGACCCAGGCAAGCCATAGCAGACCAGGCTTCTGGGGCCCAGGTCGTTCGTCCAGCAGGGCGCTCCACCTGGGCCCCAGAAGCCTGCCCTGCTATCACTCCGTGTGGGTCGACGGCAGACGGGATGACAGCAAGGGTGCGCTGTGGCTGGCGCCACGACCATGTCGCGGCCCCCTCGACCAGGAACCTCAGAAGCTGCCCAGCCCATGCCGAGCTCAAATATTGGGCGGCCGGGCCCTGTCGCCAGCGCCACACCAGCAACTCGCGGATTACGTGTCGCTAGGGGTTTTTTGTAGCCAATATATAAACGCCAATCAGCAGGCATGTGCCGGACACACACATGACATAACCCATCGCGCTAACGATCTTAGCTGTCCGGAGGATGGATTCCCATCCGCTGACCTTGGGGCGGCGGCGGACCCTCACGTCCGACATGCTGAAAATATCAGGGAAGGGCACAAATTCACCGGTGGCAGTAGACATTGAGAATTCTCTCCATCGATGTTCCACCTGAGCTAGAGCGATAGGAGGTACATTCACGTGTTCTTCTATGGCTCTGGCGACAGCATGCCGGAGGTTCACGTAAGCGCGACCAGCTTTGATGGCGGAGCCCCAATGAGAAGCAATGCCGATCGAGAAGACTCCTATAACAATGGCGAGTAGGCCCAGGATCGCCAAGCCGATGTAGAATTTACGACCCCGCATAACTATAGGATCCATATCGGCCAAAGACGGGCTAACCGCCGCAAGCACCGCTACCAATGCAGCATTGGCGGCAAGGAATACCGAATTCCTCATTTGCCCGAGAGAATCCTCGTGCATGTATTGCTGCCACGCGATTGCGTACATCTGCGATAGCCAAGCTTGAGAATCTGCTGCTTGCTGAGGCCGGCCGTGGGTAGTCACGTCGACCCCCTCCCTCCTACAGAGCGCCAAATGGCCTGCCCGAACAGATGCTCGTCAGCTGGAACGACCGGCCGGGAAACTCCCGCCCTTCAATCCTGACATTAACCTCCTGGAGCCTTTAATCTTTCCCAGGTAGGCGCCAAAACAATATTCGGCGTCGCCTATCTTGAAGCAATCGCGCCGGATGCGTAACTGAACGTCGCTCGTTAGTACGGCCTCCCCTGTAGCGGTGCATTCGCTCAAGCTGCCCTGTCCGAATGTCGCGCACCCACGTAACATAATTGGCATCTTGGAAAGTGAGGCAATATGGCGCTATTCTCGCATCTCCGATTTGATATATGAACTCAACCTCGCGCGTCTCCCCTGCCGACACGAGACTTGGTCCAGGGTAGTCGTCATAACCAGCTTGCCCATCAGTAACAGCACGAGCTACGATCCTAAAATAGGAAAGCGGCCTCTCAGAGGCGTTGTGGATGCATATCTTCCCCTCCGCATTACTGGCTGCTTCCTCCCAGCAGGAGAGCAATGACGCCTGCTCTCGCTCTTCTTTTCTGCGATCCCGCAAGAGGATATAGAAGCCCAAGCCAAATGACCCGCTCGTCAGTACGCCACTAAACCATGCAGGAACACTTCCCCAGTCAAGTGACATCAATAGCTCCATGAAGTGACTACAGCAAGCGCATTGTTATCTTCTATTTTCTTCGTTCCATGAAACCTGTCGCGTTAGCGCTAGCCATTTGGGTGACGGGCCGAGGCTCGCGTCGCCTGCAAGCGAAGGTCGGCGGAGCGGCCTGAAGGCCAGTGACATCCACGGCTGACATCAACGACACCGGACGGGGGCGCACTTGCACAGCCCTGTCCGGTCGTCGCGATGAGGGCGGCGGTACGGAACTCCGGCAGCCGGACGAACTCCTAAAGCGGGTGTCGCAGGTTCGAATCCTGCCGGGGGCACCGGAAGGTAACCGCAGTTCGCAGGCGGTACGAGGCCCTCCAGTCGTGATCGGTTGGGGGGCTTTTCCGCGCCGGATGGTGCAGGGCGCCCGTGCCGGTTCGAACCGGAAGACCCCCGGCCGGGCACGGCCGGGGGTCTTCGGCGTCTCCGTCGCGCCGCCATGGGGCGCGGCGGGTCAGTGGGCTCGGAGGCGGTTGGCGCGGGCGGTCAGTTCGGACTCGAAGGCCGCCGCGCGTTCGGAGCGGCGGAGGCCGTAGTGGTGGGCCGCCTCGGCCATGCGGTGTGACGCTTCCTGTTCCGCTGCGTGTCGGCGGGCCTCGTGGTCGAAGGCCGCACAGGCCCGCAGGACGGCGAGCTCGTCCGCGTGCCGGCCGCGGTCCGCTTCGAGGCTGCCGGCCAGCACCCGGTCGTAGCTGGTGGGGCCGCTCATCAGCTTGGCCAGGACCGGCATCGCGTCGACCACCAGCAGCAGCAAGTGCAGCAGGACGGCGACGAACCCGGCGTACCAGTCCGACCAGGCGACCGCGGCCAGCGCGTGCGCGCGGGTCAACAGGCCGTCGCTGTCCAAGGACTCGGCGTGGAGCCGGGTGCGGTCCTCGATGGCCTTCGCCAGCGCCGGACGGTACATGTCGCCCGCCCCGGCCGCCTTGGCGGTCAGTTCGCGGCCCTCATCGATCAGCTGGGTCAGCTCGGTCTCGTGCTTCTGGACCTGGCTGCTCGCCCGGTAGGCGCTGGTGTCCTCCCGGGCCCGCTCACAGGTCTCCGTGACATCGGCGACCCCGTTGCGGTAGATCCACTTCTTCCGGTCGCATTCCCGCTGTTCGGCGGCCATCTTGTCGGACAGGGTCTTGTTGATGGCTTCTACCTGGGCCTGGCGCTCCTTGATCCGCTCCGCGTTCTGGGTGACCTGCCGGGCCAGTTCCGCCGGGGCGCCGGCCAGGCCCAGGCGGTGGCCGTCGCACTCCCGACGTCCGTCCGTCGGGCTGCCGTCCGGCGGGTTGCAGGACACCAGGCTGCTTCGGAGGGCATCGACGTCCTTCTCGTTGCCGACCGTGATCTCCTGCCGTATCTCCTTGTCGAAGATCTGGAACAGCAGCGGCTCGGCAATGGCGAGCCCCAGCAGAACCGACAGGAAGAGCCTCGGCAGCAGTGCCCGTACGGTCCCCCGGGCAGGGACCCCGTGGGTGCTGGAAACCAGCCAGGAGTCCAGCGCCAGCACCACCCAGAGCCAGATCGCACCGATCCCGAGCGCCGCGGCGAGCGGCAGTTCCCCGCGAACGGTGGTGATCGCGAGCACCATCGAGGCGCCACCGAGCAGAGCCGTGTTGAGGACGATCGCCCCGTACCAGGTGTAGCGGCTGCGCTCCTGCGGCACCCAGGCCAGCACCTCCTCACGAACTCCGATCAGGCGGCGCAGCAGCACCGCCGGTCCGACGGCCCTGCGGCGCGCCACCCCGACCTGCACGGCCGAAGTCGGCGGGGCCGGCGGGGCCGGCGGGGTCAGTTCCTCCGGGTCCGCCGGGCGGGTGGGAGCGTCAGCCGACACCTTCCTCCCTCCCCGCGTATCCGCGGTCGTCGTCCTCCGCGACCGCTGCGTCCTGCGTTTCCGGCACCGCGTCGGCGCGTTCCACGCGCACCTCGCTCGGGCCCTCCTCCAGTGCGTACGCCGGCCCGGGAGCGGCGGTCAGCGGGGAGCCGACGTCGTTGATCAGATGCGTGACATCGACGTGCCCACCGTCCCCGTGCCCACGGTTGATCACCTGCTTCGTCAGGTCCCGCTTGGCATCCAGCACCCGGTCCTGCCAGTCGCGTTCCTCCCGGCGGTGCAGCAGTTGGTCCTCCCGCTCCAGGTCCCAGCGACGGGTCTCCTCGTGCCGCAGGGCGTGCGCGTCCTCGCGGCGGTCCTTGCGCTCCAGCTCGCTCAGCCGGTCGCCCCGTTCCAGCCGCGCCCGGTCGTCCTCGCGGGCCCATTCCTCCTGCCGCTCAAGCCGGAGCCGGGCCACTTCGTCGGCCGCCAGCCGCCGCCCGTAGCGGGTCTCCTCGGCGGCATCCAGTCGCGTCGCCATCTCGTCCGCGCTGATCTCGCCCCGCCGCATGGCGTACCGGTGGGCGGCGAGCGGGTCGTAGCCGAAGGTGTCGACGTCGGCGACGGTCTCCCTGCGGTCGTGCGCGTTGGCCCGCGTCTCCTTGCGCAGCCGGTGCTCCTCCTGGTCGTCGTCCGTGCGGCGCCCGAACTGGGCGCGCAGGTCGGCCATTTCCTGCCGGTGCCGCTCCTCCGCGAGGACCTTCTCCTGGCGGTGCCGCTCCTCGATGAAGTGCTGCTCCCGCCGCAGATCGTGTTCCAGCAGCTTGCGTTCGTGCTCCGCCTTGGCCCGCTCTTCCGCCAGCTCGGCCTCGAACCGGTCGCGCTGGCGTGCCCGTTCGGCTTCCTCCCGAGCCCGCTGGAACGCCGCGACCTCCGCAGCGGTGAGCGCCTCCACCCCCACCGCCTTGACCCGCACACCGGACACGACGTGCGGCACCATCTCCTCGTACGCCCGCAGCCGGCTCCACACCCGGTCGCGCAGCTCCGCGGTCTGCATCACCGGCAGGTCCCTGCCTTCTTCGGCAAGGCCAGGAACCTCCCTCAAGCGGCCCAGCAGCAGGGGCTCGGCATCGACGACGCCGTCGCGGACGACGGCGCACGCATCGGTGACCGTGCAGTGGAAGGTGACCCGCAGGGTGAAGGCGTCCGTCTCCGCCGACGGTACGGCGGTCTCCACCACCAGCGGCACCCCCACGCGGCGGTCGACCACGCTCACCGAACTCGCCGAGACCACCACCGCGTCATCGGGCCGGCGGGCGCCGTGGTCCAGTACGTACTCCTCGCCCACCCGGTAGACCAGCACCTGGTGCGCCGCGATCCTCGGTAGATCGGCCTGCTCCCGGCGGGGCTTGCGCGGCAGCAGTCCCCCGCGTTGCTCGGGCGGGCCGAACTCGCGCTGTTCGACCAGCGGATATGTGTCAGCCATCGCGTCTCAGTCCTTTGTCCTCGGTACGTCGTACAGCTGCCAGGAACGCGTCGACCACGTCGGCGCTCCGCAGCCCGGGTTGTGTCGCGACCCGGCGGAGGGACTCCGCCAGCAGGGTCCGCTCGTGCGGCGCGAGGTGCGCCGCCGTCTGCCGGCCGAGCCGTTCGGCCGCAGCACAGGGGTCTTCGCACGCGGCGGGGAGTCCGCGCAGCACGGAGTGCAGGACGGACAGTGCGGTGCCGCGGTACGGCCGGAAGCACAGCACGCCCGCCAGGAGTTCGGCCGCACTCGCGGTCCCCGGGGAATCACGCCCCGCCAGCACGGAGAGCGTGGGCGTCCCGCTCTGCGGGACCCTCGCGGCCAGCACCCTCAGCACCGTCGCGAAGGTCACCAGCTTCAGGTGGCCGGTGACCCGGGTCCGGGCCTGCTTGTCGAGCCGGTAGACCAGTACGTCCAGTACGGGCCGTACGTCCTCCCCGTACTCGACGAGGAAGGCGAACAACTGCGCCAGGGCCTGCACGGGCTCCCACGGCAGCACCTCCCGGTCCGCGGGCCGCACGCCCGGCCCGCCGGTGGACGCGGCAGCAGCGGCGGACGCACCCCGCGCGGCGGCCTGGCTGATCAGGTGCCAGAGCCACTTGACCGCGTCGGTCGGGAAGGTCAGCCCCACCACGCTGAACGCCAGGGACGCGGTCGTTCGCAGCTCCGGGTTCCCCGACTGCGCCCAGCCGCGGACGAGGGCCAGCACCACCGGCGCCAGGGTCGAGTCGGTCACCATCCACGCCAGTACCTGCACCGCCATGAGCCGGCCCGCCCGCCCCGCCGTGCCACCGGCCCAGGGCAGTAGGTAACTGATCGCGACCTCGTCGAACGCGGGGCGCGCGAGGAGCGCCAGGCCCATGGCCACCGACGCCTGCATGTCCCCTTCGGGACCCGTGGCCACGATCTGGTCCACCCACTCCCGTACGCCGTCCCAGTACGCCGTCGAGTGGTGCGCCCACAGCTCCTCCAGGACCCACAGCCGGTACTGCGGGGAGGGGAAGACGACGACGGTACGGACCGGCGTGCCCTGGCCGGGGGCTCGCTTCTCCGTGGTGACCAGGGCGTTGCGGCCCAGCGAGCGCCTGCGGTCGGCGTACGGCCGACCAACGGTGGGGTCGTAGGCGGGAGCAACCTCCGCGGGGGTCCCGTCGGAGCCCGGCGCGGACACCGGTTGCGACCGCGGCTGCGGCTCCGGCTCGGGCGGGAAGGCCGCCTCGATGCAGGGCTCCAGCAGCTCCTGAAGGGCCTCGAACGTGCGGCGTCCGACCCCGGGTACGAACGCCAGGGTGGTGATCTCGGCGATCTCCCGGCGGCTCCGGTCGACGGCGAACCACTCGCGCACCGGACGGGCGGCCTGGCTGCCGTAATCCGCCCAGACGGCCTCGGGGGCGGCGCCGGCGAGGATACGGGCTGCTCCGGCCGCCACCTCCCCGACGGTGCACTCCGCAGGCATCAGTTGCACCGCCCGCGCCAGCGCCTCCTCCTCCTCGTGGCCACCGGTACGCAGCCGCAGCCGCAGTACGGACTCCAAGTCCGGCGGGGCCCATGCGACGTGCTGGACGGACTCGGGCGCCGTGCCCTTCGGAGGGTGCGCGGTGGTGACGACCAGGTGGGCGCCGTGCGCGCGGACCTGGTCACGGACCCGGCGCCAGTCGAAATCGGCCGTACGGGCCGCGCCCGACTGCTCGTTCACCCGGTCGAGCAGGACGTATCCGGTCCCCTGCTCGAAGGGCCGCTCGGCGAGTTGCTCCAGGCTGTTGTCGGGGGACAGTACGACCAGGGACGCGTTCCCGGCGACCTCCCGGAGCAGCGCAACGGCGCCGGAGCGTTTGCCGGACCCCTGCGGGGCGGTCAGTACGACGACCTTGTCCTCGGCCAGCGCCACCGCGGCTCCGTCGAACGGGGTCGGTCGTACGTAGGAGGCGAGCAGGGCGTCGACCTCGGTGGCGCCGATCCGGCCCGTCGCCCGGCGCTGCGCTCCGGTGGCGGTGCCACCGTTCCCGGACGCCGTACCGAACTGGGCCTGCGGGGCGTGCAGGGGACCGTTGAAGGACTGGCTGACGTAGTTGAACACGGCCGCGTACTCCGGACGCAGGTCGCCGTCTTCGTGCGCCCTGGGTGGTAACGACCCCTGGGACGGGGCCTGCGCGGCCCCGGGGGGTTCCCCGCCCGGCCGTTCGCCGCCGGGCCGTTCCCCGCCCGGCCGGTCCGACCCCGACTCCGGCCCCGACTCCGGCCCGCCGGCAGTCCCGTCGAGGTCGGCCCCGTGGGATTCGGCCCCGTAGGAGTCGGCCCTCTCGGGTCCGGACCGCTCGTCGTCCTGGTGTCTCGGCCGTGCGGTCACCTGGAGATCCCGAAGACCGCGCCGGCCGCGTGCACGCTGCCGTGGAAGTGCTGTACGACCTGGTCCCGGGCGGGTGCCGGGTCGCCCTCGCGGCCGGGCCCCTCCCCCCGCACGGGGCCCGGCCGCTCCCCCGCCCCGCCGTCCGGCCCCTGCCCGTCGGGCGGGGCCGCGGCGGGCGGCTCCTCCCCGGATTCCGTGGGGCCGGCACCGGTACCGGGGTCCAGGTCGAGTCCACGGATGTCGTGGCCCGGAACCCAGATCCAAGCCCGCCCGTCGTGCTCCTTGGCCCGGACCCGCACCTCGCGGCACTCGGCCACCCGGATCGTCGTGTACTCCTGGGCGACCACGTCGTTGAAGAGGGTCGGGGAGAGCGCCACGGCCAGGCAGGCGTCCTCGACACCGGCGAGCGCCGCACGCAGCGGGGCGCTGTCGAGGATGCGGCCCACCTCCACGGGCACCTCCCCGATGACCCCGTTGGCCCCCGCCGAGACCAGGCCGACGTGCACCGCGGCCCGCAACTCCAGCCAGGCCCCGCGCAGTCGAGTGCCGTTGAACGCCCGTAACTCGGCCTCCAGTGACCGCATGAACCGGTCGACCAGAGCCGGCTCCGAGGCACCTTCCGGGAGCACCGCGAATTCGGAGTCCCCGGCGAACTGGCGCATCCACCGGTCCCGGTCCAGCCCGGCGGCTTCTGCAGCCCGCCCCAGCACCAGGGGGATTCCTTCCTGGTACTGGCGCTGTAGGGGGGCCGCGGCCCGCCCGTAGCCCTTCGCATCGACGGCCAGTACGAGCCGGCGGCTGACCCCGGACAGGGTGCCGCCGGCGCCGTCGGTGCCGCGAACTGTCATCACACACACTCCTACGCCTGCTGACGGGGGGCGAGAACATCGAGGGGAGAAAGAATGCCTTTAGTTGCCAACCACCCCAACTGGTGCGGCCGTTACAACTGGCGTACGGAATCGTCCCGAGTCTGTCCCGGTTTCCCGGGGGAGCACCCCCGGCCCACGGCCAGTGGTACCGGGCGCACGCCGGCGACACCTCGTGGAAGTACGGGTTTCGGCCGGATCCGGGCCGGTAGCGGCAATCCCGTAGAAGTGGCTGGTCCGCGCAGGCGGACGGAGTCCTACTTGGGACGTGCGACGAACGCATTCGTTCCCCCAGGAGGTGGATTCATGCCGCACCGGCCCCGGACGTCCGGGCACGGCGGCCCGGACGGGCCCCTCGGACCGGACCCGCACGACCGTTTCCGCACGGCCCAGTTGATGCTGGGGACGCTGCAGAGCACGCACCAGCACGCGGACTCCAAGGCGGGCATCCTGGCGGCGGTGCAGGCCGCGCTGGTCACCACCGCAACGGCCTGGAGCGGGCGGTCGGTTGCCGGCTGGCAGCGGGGCGGGGTGCCGGGTGCCCTCGCGGGCGTCCTGCTGGTCCTGTTCGCGGCGGGCCTGCTGAGCGCGGCCGGGTCCCTGGCGCTGGCCCTGCGTCCGCGCGTCTGGCAGCCGGACGGGGCCAATCCGTACAGCTTCCGCCACCTGTCGGCGGGGCCGGACATCCTGCCCCGGGCAGCAGCAGCCGGACAGACGGATCCACCGGCGGGCGCGGCGACCGAGCACGGAGCCGCGCACGAGGGGGCAGCCGCACACGAGGGGGCAGCCGGCCCGCAGGCCGCCGACCCCCCCGCACACGAGGGGGCAGCCGGCCCGCAGGCCGCCGACCCGCAGACCGCCGACCATGAGGCCGAGCGTCGAGAACTTTCCCAGGCCGTACGGTTCCTGGCCGGTGTAGCGGTCGCCAAGTACCGCTGGCTGAACGTCTCGGTGGCCGGTACGGCCCTGATGGGGGTCAGTGCCGGACTGAGCCTGCTGCTGCGCCCGTGGCTGGCGGGCTGAGCGCGCCCGGGATCAGCCGGCCAGGTCGGCCAGTTCGCGCAGCCGGGTCAGGTCGCGGATCACGGTGGTCCGGTACCCGGTGTCCAGCAGCCCCTCCTCCCGCAGTTCCCGCAGGCCCTTGTGGACGGTGGTCTCCGCGGCCCCGGTCAGGGCGGCGATCTCCGGCTGGGTGAGCCGGCAGCCCACGACCACCCCGTCCCGGCCCTGTCGCCCGTACCGCTCGGCGAGTTCCACCAGCAGCCGCGCCATCCGGACCTTGACGGGATAGCCGCGGAACTCCAGCCGCCGCCGGTTCGCCCAGCGCAGCCGGTCGGCCACCATCCGGGTCAGCGCCATCGCCACTTCCGGGCGGCGCACCAGCAGGTCGTTCAGCACGGCGGGCTGCATCACCCGGGCGGCGAGCGGGCCGCAGGCGATCACGGTCGCGGAGCGCGGGGCTCCGTCGAGGGCGGCCATTTCGCCGATCGTGTCCCCGCCGACGCGGACGGCCAGCAGGGAGGCCTGTCCGTTCTCGACCGTGGCGGTGACCTTGGCCAGCCCGGACAGCAGCAGCAGGACGTGTCGGTCGAGTGCGCCCTCGGTCAGGAGCACCGCACCGGCCTCGTACCGCACCTCGGTGCCGGTCGCGAGCAGTTCCGTGCGGGCCTCGGGTGACACCAGGCCCAGCAGGCTGCGTGCGGGCCACTGCTCAAGGCGTTGCTGGAGCGGCACGACGGCCCCCTCGCGGTCTCTGTCGGCGGACCGGCCGCGCGGCCGGTCCAGGACAGCGACAGCGTACGACCGTTCCGTGGAACGGGAGCCCTGTGTACCGGGCCGAGGCCGGGATCGCCCGCGCGGCACCTCGATGAGGTCGCCGGGCTCGACGAATCGGCGTCGCCGGCGGCCTGCGGGGGTCTGCAGCGGCCCCGAGGTGACGAGGGGTCCTCGTACGAGGGCCGGCCGTCGGCAATGCATCGGTAATGCATCGATAATGCAGCCATTGTCCGGATGGTCCCCTGCGGACCCGTTGCACCACGCACATCCCCTGGCCAGAGACGAAAAAGCCCTCCCGGTCGGAACCGGAAGGGCTGCCGCCAGAGCGGATGGCGGCGGGTATCGGGGGGCGGGGGATCAGCTCAGGCCTCTGCTGCGTTCGCCGATGCGGTCACCCTGCGGCGTGCCGGCCCGCTTGAGGTCCGCCTTCGTGTGCAGTCCGCCCTTGACCTTGCTCCGCACCGGCCCGCTGAAGCCGTGGCCCGTAGGGCTTGGCGGCCGATCCGGCTCCTGCGCCTGGAACGCCGCCCGGAAATCCTGCTTCTGCTGCTCTTTGCTCATCCCGTCGTCACTCCCTCGGGAAGCACCCAATCGGACTATTGGGATCGTATGCAGATATGCGGAGCAATGCACCTGGGCCGAAGGCAAAGAATCGCGATCAAGGGCGCGGCGGAGCCGAACGCTCCGGCGGCCCCACCACCCAGTGGATCAGCTCCTCCGGGCAGGGCGTCCCCCGCGGCAGCTGGTACTTCGCGGCCACCCGGTACTCCCCCGGCCCCGGCGCCAGCAGCTCCGTCCACACGTCGCCCGCGCCGTCCGGAGCGGCCTTGAACAGGCATCCGGCCGTGTTCGCGTACTCCTTCGGCAGGGCGCCCGAGCCGCCGCCCCCGCCCCCGCTCCGCGCCCTCGACGCGAACGTCTCCTGCGGCGGCGGCACCGGCTTGCCGGAGCCGTCCACCAGCCCCAGCCACGGCGAGTGGGGAATGCGCACCAGCACCCGGCCGGCCGCCTTCACGTCGATGACCAGCTGGTCGGCGCCCGCCCGCACCACCGTGGCCTGCCCGGACACCAGGTCCGTCGGAGCGTCCACCTTGAACAGCTGCCAGTTCGCGTCGCCCCACACCTGCCGGAGGTACGGGAGCCCCCCGCGCACCAGCTTCGCCTCGTCCTCCCCGCCCGAATCCGGTGTGTCGGCGGGCAGCACCACGTAGTGCACGGCCCAGCGGTCCAGCCAGCCGCGGTAGCTCTCGGCCGTGAGGGTGTCGTCGTAGAAGAGCGGGTTCCGCTCCAGGTCGGCCTGCCGGTTCCAGCCGCGCGCGAGGTTCACGTACGACGGGAAGGCCGAGGACTCGCGGTGGCTGCTGGCCGGGACCACCTCGACCCGGCCGCGTTCGGCGCCCGCCTTCTTCAGCTGGTCGACCAGCGGGGCCAGCTCCCGGTTCCACGCGGCCACCGGGGTGGTGCGCACGATGTCCGTGATGCTGTTGGCGGTGATCCAGACGTTGATCCCGACGAACGCGATCAGCACCGCGTACCAGTGCCGCGTGCGCAGGGCCGCGTACGGGAGGGCCGCGAGCAGCACGGCCCCGCCGAAGAGCATGACCAGCCGGGTGACGTTCGAGCCGACCTGCGAGTCGATCGCCCAGGTCAGCAGAACCCCGAAGGCGTAGACGGCGGAAGCGACCCGGACCGTCTTCCACCGCTTCGGTACGAGGAACAGGATCGCCAGCCCGAAGACGAACGGCGGCGCGGCCGAGCCGAGCTTCATCGGCTGCGTCCCCGAGAACGGGAACAGCCAGGCCGACAGCCCGACCACCGCCACCGGGGCCAGGCCCAGCGCGTACGCCCCCGGGCGCCGCCCGCACAGGAACAGCGCGGCCGCGATCACCCCGAGGAACAGCCCCGCGACCGGGCTGGACGCGGTGGCGAGCGCGGCGAGCGGAGCCGCGACCGCGGCCTTGGCCCAGCGCCGCTCGGCCCATTTGCGGGGCCAGCAGAAGACGGCGGCGACCGCTCCGAGCGCGAACATCGCGCCGAGCCCGAAGGTGACCCGACCGGACAGGGCGTTGCAGAGCAGCCCGTACACCCCGGCCAGGGCCGGCCACAGGGGCTCGCGGACGGTACCTCGGCAGCGGGTGAGGATCAGCGCGAGCAGCCCGGCCGAGACCGTGCCGGCGATCATCATCGTGGTCCGCACGCCGATCATGTACATCACGTACGGGGACACCACGCTGTACGAGACGGGGTGCATGCCTCCGAACCAGGCGAGGTTGTACGCCGAATCCGGATGGCGGCCGACGAACTCGGCCCAGGCGTCCTGCGCGGCCAGGTCGCCGCCGCTGTTGGCGAAGCTGAAGAACCAGACGACGTGCAGGACCGCGGCCAGCACGGTGGCGACGACCGCGGGGTGCCGCCGGGCCCACCCGAGGGCTCCGGCGCCGCCGGGCGCCGGGTCGGAGCCCGACACCCGCTGGGAGCCGGGCGCGACTCCGGGATCGGCTCCGGGATCGCCGGACCCGCCGGCGGCGGCCGGTGCGCCCCGGCCCCGGCCGTGCTGCTCAGCGGTGGTCACTGCCGTACTCCCCAGACTCCCCGGCACGAGGGGGTAGAACACCTGCGTCCCGTCCCGGGTCCCTAGACGCGCGACGGCGCCCCGGGGTTGCCCGGGGCGCCGGAATCACGCGGTCATCGATACCTGCGATCAGCCGACACGGGTCAGTTTGCTGCCGATGCCCGGCGCGGCGAGGTCCCTCTGCAACGCCACCGGCACCTTCACCTGGCTGGCCCCCTCGCCGATGGTCAGCACGCCGACCTCGGTGCCCGCCTTCGCGGACTGCGGGAGCTTGCCGTCCCCGCTGCCCAGCTTGACGTTGACGGTGAGCGACGGCCACCCGACCGCCTCCACGTCGCTGGTCGCGACGACCGGGGTGCGACCGCCGAGACCGTCGTCCACGTACCCGACGACGTCGCCCTTCTTGACCACGGCGGCGGTCGTCAGCATCTTCTGCGTGGCCAGCATGATGCTCTTGCTGGAGTTGATGGCGGTGTCGAGGATCGGCACGCCGTGCTGAGCGAGGACCGCGCCGACGATCAGCTGGTTGGTCTTGCCGACCTTCTTCTCCGCGGCGAAGAGCAGGTTGCCGCCCGCCTTGGTGGTGGAGCCGGTCTTGATGCCGAGGGCGCCGTTGCCGGGGATCAGGTGGTTCCAGTTCGGCCAGGACTTGCCGTACGGGTCGGTCCAGCTCGGCAACTTGGTGATCGCGACCAGCTCGGGCATCTCCACGACCTTCAGGCCGAGCTTGACCTGGTCCTCGGCGGTGCTGACGGTCGTCGCGTCCAGACCCGAGGGGTCCGTGTACGTCGTGTTGGTCATGCCGAGTTCCTTGGCGGTCTCGTTCATCTTCTTGACGAACGCGTCCTGGTCACCACCGGCGTCCCAGCGGGCGAGCAGCCGCGCGACGTTGTTGGCCGACGGAATCATGATCGCGGCGAGGGCGTCGTACTGGGAGAGCTTGTCGCCCTCCTTCAGCGTGTTGACGGTCGACTCGTTCTCGGAGTCCTTCTTGCCGTCGTCCACCGCGACCTTGTCGATGTCGATCATCTGACCCTTTTCACCCTTCTTCATCGGGTGGTTCTTCAGGATCACGTAGGCCGTCATCGTCTTGGCGACGCTGCCGATGGGCACCGACTTCTGCTCGCCGAACGTGCCGACGGTGCCGAGGCCGGCCGCCGCCATGAACGCCTGGCCCTCCTTGGGCCAGGGCAGGGTCGGGGCACCGCCGTCGAAGGTGTACGAGTTCTTCGCGGTCATCTTCAGCTGCGGCTCGGGCAGCGGGCGCACCAGCTGCACGACGGCCAGGATGACCACGAGGAGGACGACGAGCGGGGCGTAGATCTTGAACCGGCGCACGAAGGTGCGCATCGGGCTCGGCGGCGGGGGCGGGTTGTTCGTCAGGTCCGCGAGCATGTCGAGCGGCGGCTTGGGCGGCAGCGGCTGCTGCGTGGTCCGCTCGGTCCGCTCGGGGAAGGGATCCACGGCCGAGGGCCTGGCCCCGGCCGGGGACTGCGTCGGGGCCGGGGCGGCTGCCGCGGGCTTCGCGGGGCCCTCGTCCTTGCGCAGCGGCACGAACGTACTGGCCCGCTCCCCACCGACGGCGTTCGGCGGCACGGGCCGGGAGGCCACCGGCTTCTCCGGCGCCTTCGCCTGGGCCTGGGCCTTCGCCTGGGCCTGCTCCGGCTTCACGGCGCGGAACACGGCCGTGCGCTCACTGTCGACCGGCTCGCCGGAAGCCTTGTCGCCCGGCTTGCTGCCCGACTTGCTGTCCGGCTTGCTGCCCGACCCGTCGGAAGCTTTGTCCCTCGGCGTGGCAGAAGGCCCGTCGGCGGCCGAAGCCTTCGCGGCGCCCGCGACGGAATCCAGCTTGGGAGCCCGGAACACGGCCGTGCGCTCACTGTCGGCGGGCTCGTCGGCGGCAGGCTTGGCGCCCTGGCCGTCCTTGGCGCCGTCCTTGGCGCCGTCCTTGGCGCCGTCCTTGGCGGCGGAACCGGAACCCACCCCTACGGCACCCACATGCTTCTGAGGGGCGGCGGAGGAGGGCTTCACGGCACGGAACACCGCGGTGCGTTCGCTGTCGACCGACTTCTCGGCGGTAGACGCCGAGGCCTCTGGACGACCCGCGCCGGATCCCGAACCGGAATCCGCGCCCGCGCCCGCGGAGGCCGACGCATCGGCGGTGCCCTTCGCAGGAGCCGAACCCGGCTTCACCGCACGGAAGACCGCCGTACGCTCACCGTCAGCCGCCTTCTTGGCCGAGGCATCGGCATCGGCCGGCTTCTCGGTTGCGGACGCCGAAGCGGCAGCCGAACCGGAACCCGTACCAGCGGCTACCGAAGGCCTGTCGCCAGAAGCTGCGTGCTCACTGCCGGCCCGCTCGGTGGCCGACGCATCGGCATCGGCCGGCTTCTCTGTGGTGGACGCCGAGTCCTTGGGGCGGCCGGCGCCGGAACCGGAACCCGCACCCGCACCCGCACCCGCACCCGCGGACGCATCCGCGGTCTCCTTCGCAGGAGCCGAACCGGGCTTCACCGCACGGAAGACCGCCGTACGCTCGCTGTCGGCCGACCCGTCGGCGGCCGAGGCGGAACCTGCACCTGCGGCCTTCGCCGGCTCGTCCACGGAAACCCCCGGCTTCGGCGCACGGAAGACCGCCGTACGCTCGCTGTCGGCCGCGCCGGTGCCGGAACCCGAGCCGGCCTCCCGCTCGGAGTCCGACGGGGAGTCCGCGTCCGGCCCGGAGTCCACCCGTCCGGAGGACGTGCCCTCGGCGCTCGGCTCCGACTCCCCGGCAGGGCCGTCGCCCTCCGTCTCGGCCTTCGCCACCCAGGCGGCCACCGCCGCACGCAGCGGATCGCGACCCTCGTCCTCACCGGAAGCCTTCCCAGAGGCCTTTCCGGACTCGTTCCCGGACTCGTTCCCGGTCCCGTTCCCGTTCCCGGACTCGGGTTCCCGCGGCCGGAACACCGACAACCTCGGGTCACGCTCCGCGGAGGACTTCGCCGCCCCCGGCGCTCCCTCATCAACCGACTTGTCGGGGGACTCGCCCGCCACCAGTTCCTCCTCGATCGCCACCACGTCCGGCTGTCCGAATGTCTAACAGTGTCCCGTCTAGGGGGCATCGCCCCCGTGCTAGACGAGAACGACATAGCTGCCGGTTCCCTCACAAAGCGACCAGGCGCTCTCGACAGATGAATGTGAGAGGCGTCACCCTGTCACTCATCCACGCGGGGAGGCATGGATGGGCAGGAGCCGCAGAACAATTCCGGAGGAGCTTCTGTTGCTCGCCTTGGACCCGACCACGGGTACCACGGCGCAGCCGCAGTCGCTCGACCTCGGCCTGGCCGGGGCACAGCTAGTGGAGCTGGCTCTGGCAGGACGGATAGCCCCTGACGGGGATCGTATCGCCGTGGTGATGCCACGGCCGACAGGAGATCCAACTCTGGACTCCGCACTGGAACTGCTGCGCAGGCGCGGCAGCCCGGTACGGGCCGTCCACTGGATCGGTGGACCCCGGTTGGGGCTCCGCCAGATCTACCTCGCTCACCTGGAGCGCTGCGGCATGGTCCATGCCGTTGCGGGACAGATGTGCGGGGTGTTGCCGACGACTCGCTACCAGGCGACGGACACGGCGATCAGCCGGGAGATCCGTGCCCGGCTCGACAGTGCGATCCGTACCGGCGTACCGCCGGACCCGCGGACCGCGGCGCTCGCTGCGCTGGCCCACGCGGTCGGACTCGGCAAGCACCTGTACCCCGGCAACGAGGGGCGGTCGTCCAGGTCCCGGTTGCGGGACCTGATACGGCACGACCCGATGGGCGGTCTCGTGGCGCACGCCGTCATGGACGTCCAGAACGGTGTGGCTGCGCAGCCGCGCCGTGACCGCGCACCGGCGGCCCCGCCGGCCGCCCGGGCCACGGCGAACGGCGTTCCGCTGCAGGCACGCCGGACGGGCGCGATGGCCCGCGCTGCCGCACACTGATCCACCGCTCGACGCTCCACCGAACCGCCATCGCCGCAACCGGCGTCCCCGATGACCCGGTTCGGGAGCCGCCAGCGCGCGGGATGGCGAGGCCGGTCCGCCGGCCCCGCCGTCCCGCGCGTCTGCATTTCCGCGCTGTTCTCCGGCGCCACCCCGCCCTTCGGTGGCAGTCTGCTCATCATCAGACACGCAGCGAGACCGAACCAGAAGAAGGCGGAGGTGCCGTTCACGTGGCGTCCAATGTCAATCCCACCGTCCGACGCCGCCGACTGGGCATGGAGTTGCGCAAGCTGCGCGAGGACAAGGGCATGACGGCCGAGCAGGTCGCCGAGCGCCTCCTCGTCTCCCAGTCGAAGATCAGCAGGCTGGAGAACGGGCGCCGTTCCATCAGTCAGCGCGACGTCCGCGATCTGTGCGACGTGTACGAGGTCGAGGACCGCCGGCTCGTCGACTCCCTCATGCAGATGGCCAAGGACTCCCGCCAACAGGGCTGGTGGCACGCCTTCGGTGACATCCCGTACAGCGTCTACATCGGGCTGGAGACGGACGCCGCGAGTCTGCGCACGTACGAACCCCAGATGGTGCCCGGCCTGCTCCAGACCCCGGACTACGCCCAGGCCCTCATCCGCGGCGCGCTGCCCGAGACCGCCCCCGCCGACGTGGAGAAGCGCGTCCAGGTGCGGATGCACCGGCAGAAGCGGCTCTCCGAGACGGACAACAACAATCCGGAACTCGGGCCGCTGCGCTTGTGGGCGGTCATCGACGAGGCCGCGCTGCGCCGGCACGTGGGCGACGCACAACTGATGACCAAGCAGCTCGAGTACCTGATAGAGCAATCCGAGCAGCCGTACATCACGGTGCAGGTGATGCCCTTCTCGATGGGGGCCCATCCCGGAGTGAACGGCCAGTACGCCATCCTGGAATTTCCGGACGCGTCCGATTCGACGGTCGTCTACATCGAGGGCGTGACGAGCGATCTGTACCTGGAGAAGGCCAACGACGTTCAGAAGTACAGCGTGATGTACGAGCATCTGCGCGCCCAGGCTCTCAATGTCGAACAGACACGACAGTTCATCGCCGAGATCATCGACGAGTATGCGGCCAAGATGCGGTAAACGCGGAGGAAACCGGGCAGTTCAGCGAGAGGGGTCGGCACCGTACACCGTCAATCCCCAGCCACAGAAGTCCTGAATGGAATATGCCACCCGGTCGGGTGAACGACCCCTTCACCTGCCCGAAGGTGCCGGTAGCGTCGATCACGTCGGCCGGGAAACCAAAAATGGCCGACTCCCCACTGGCAACGACTCGCTGAACCGGAGAGAAACATGGCTATTCGTCAGGGCGCCACGGACAACTGGATCAAGTCCTCCTACTCCGGCGGAAACGGCGCTTGCGTCGAGGTCAAGTCCCCCGTCACGGAAGCCATCGCGGTCCGCGACTCGAAGGTGCAGGACGGGCCGTCCCTCACCTTCGCGCCGGGTTCCTGGACCTCGTTCGTCGCCGACGTCACCGAGGGTCGGCTGGGACGCCTCGCCTGAACATCACGGCGAACATCCACACCGTTCGCTCTGCACCACACGCAAGACCCGCAACACCAGCACCACATGCACCACTGCCTGAAGCCCTCTCGACTGGCCCGCCGTCCCGGCCGAGGGGGCTCGGCCATGTCCCGACCCGGCAGCGCGCAGCGGCGGCGCCGCCTAGCGGAGCTGGTCGACGTACCGGTCGGTCCCCGGCACGGTCGGGACGAACGGCGCCACCAGCTCCACCCGCCCCAGCCCGGCCGCGGAGACCTCGGCGTCCAGCCCCCGGAACCGGTCCCAGCAGGTGCGCGGATCGGCTTCCAGGAACCACAGCAGGGTCAGCCGGGTACCGACCCCCTCGACCTGCTTGACGTACGTCATCCGGTCGCCCGGGAGCGGGGTCGGCCGGAAGATCGTCACCATCGCGGCCGACGAGCCGTGCAACCGCTTCGGCAGGGCGCGCGAGCGCAGCCACTCCAGTAGTTCCGCCCGCTGCTCGGGCCCGTCGGCATCGACGACCTGCATGACGAGCCCGGCGTACGGGTGGTCGAGGGCGTGGAAGTCCCGTGGGCCGGCGGCTCCGTCGCGGTAGACCGTGGCCTCGTGGTCCTGGAAGGCCGTGAACACGTGTGTACGGTCCTGGTAGACACGGCCGTCCCGGTTCAGGCGCTTGTTGATCCCGACGGTCCACTTCATGTGCTCGTCGTAGCGGCCCTCGGTGACCCAGTACGTCGAGAGGTAGCAGCCGGCGGTGACCGGCTGGGCGACTGCCGACTTTTCGGGGTAGCGCAGCTCCTGGAGTTCCCGCGTGGCCACCCAGCGACGGCCCGCGTACATCCACGGCATGGCCATGGCGCCGGCGTAGTAGTGGTCGTCCTCGTACCAACGGTTGTACGCGTACTCGTGGCCCGGGTGCGGTTCGACCATGGTGATCAGCGCATGGCCGGGCCGGACGCCGTACGGCCCGACGGCCGCGAGCGCGGCGTAGTCGTCGACGCGGGTGTCCCCGTCCTCGTCCTGGTGGTGGCGCTCTCCTGTCGTCATGGGAAGGGTCTAACTGATGTTCCGTCAGATGGGGAGGGGTCCCGCCCCGTTCCACCCCTCGACATATAGGTGCTGAATACATCCTTCCGTGGCTAGGATGCGCGCACCCGCCTCCCCGCAAGGAGTCCCCATGCCGTCCTCCCCCTCCGCCGCCGCCCTCCAGCCCCCGCCGGCGTTCGCCACCCGCGCCGTCGCCGTCGGGGGGTCGCCGATCCGCGAGATCCTCGCCCTGACCGCACGCCCCGGGGTCATCTCCTTCGCCGGCGGCCTGCCCGCGCCGGAACTGTTCGACACCGAAGGCCTGCGCGCCGCGTACGGGGCCGCGTTCGCGACGTCGGCGAGCCGGGCGCTGCAGTACTCGACCACCGAGGGCGCGCCGGAGTTGCGGGAGGCGGTGGCCGCGCGGGCGACGGCCCGCGGGCTGGAGACCGCTGCCGACGACGTACTGATCACCACGGGCTCGCAGCAGGCCCTCGCCCTGATCACCGCCACGCTCGTCGAACCGGGCGACGTCGTCCTCGTCGAGAACCCCACCTACCTGGCGGCGCTCCAGTGCTTCGCGATGGCGGGAGCCCGGGTGATACCCGTCCCCTGCGATGAGCAGGGCATCCTGCCCGATGCGTTGGCGGAGGTCGTGACGAAGGAGCGCCCCAAGCTCCTCTACTCGGTCCCCACCTTCCAGAACCCCACCGGACGCACCCTGCCGGGCGGGCGGCGGGCAGCAGTGGCGGAGATCGCGGCACGGCTTGGGCTGTGGCTGGTGGAGGACGATCCGTACGGAGACCTCCGGTTCGAGGGGGCCGAGATCCCCTGGCTGGCGGCACACCCGGGGGCACGGGACCGCACGGCGCTGCTCGGCAGCTTCTCGAAGATCATGGCGCCGGGACTGCGGCTGGGCTGGCTCCGCGCGCCGGTAGCGCTGCGTCGGGCGGCGGTGGTGGCCAAGCAGGCGGCCGACCTCCACACCTCGACGGTGGACCAGCTGGCGGCGGCCCACTACCTGCGCGAGGCGGACCTCGACGCGCACATCGGCACGGTCCGCACGGCCTACCGGGCCCGGCGCGACGCCCTGCTGGCCGGCCTGGGCGCGGCCCTCCCGGCGGGCTCCACCTGGAACCGCCCGGAAGGCGGCATGTTCGTCTGGGCCCGCCTTCCGGAGGGCCACGACGCGACGACCCTGCTGAAGGTGGCGATCGCGCACGACGTGGCCTTCGTCCCGGGAGCCCCGTTCCACACGGGCACCCCGGACCCCCGGACCCTGCGCCTGTCGTTCACGACGCACACGCCGACGGAGATCGAGGAGGGTCTGAACCGCCTGCAGCAGGCAGCAGCAACTGCTGCTGCCTGCTGACCCCCGACGCGTCCGCTGCTCGCTGCCGAACGGACGCGGCGTCTTGCGGATCCGGAGCCGGAGCAGGTACCCGAACCGGACCCGGGACCAGACCCGGGACCGGAGCCGGTACCCGAACCGGCTCCGGCACCGGCTCCGGCACCTGCTTCGGCACCGCTTCGGCGCCATCCGGACCGGCCCGTGCGGTGCGGGCGAGAGGCCTCGCGCCCGCACCGCACGGGGGTCGGCCGGGACTAGCTCACCCAGACGACCCGTTGGACCGTGTCGTTGTACCCCGACGGCTCCTCAAGCTTCTCGCCGGCCTTCAGGATGCGCTCGCCCTTGCCGATCAGCTTCACGTCGCTGTCCGTCAGGTTGACCCATGAGGAGACATTCTTGGACATGCTGCCCCCGCCGGGAATGGGCAGCTGGCTGAGGTCCACGTCAAAGCCGGCTCCGATCCCGTATCCCGTGCCCTGGCAGTTGTAGTGCTGGTACAGGCCCAGGGTCTTGGGCGGACACGGCGCACCGTCGGGGAGGATCTGGACCACGCCGGGTGGCAGTTGAGCCATGGCTCACTCCGTTCGTCAACCCCCGCCGGCTCTTCCGGCGGGGCTCGTGCCGCCCACCCTCCACCCGAAGACGGCTCGGACCGGCCTCCGCACGAGGCTTGATCGTTCCTGCAATGAACATGACCACCCATATGGCCGTCAGGGAGACCACCGGCGGGCCCCCCGACGCGCCACCGGCGTGAGCGACCCGTGGGTGCGGGCCGCTGCGGGTGGCCGGCGGCGGCGCCTCACGCCCCCTTCCCTCCCCCGCCCGCACCGCCTAATCTGACGGCTCGTCAGACCTGCCGTACTCGGCCGCCTGGGAGGCGACGCGCATGCTGTTGCTGCGAGGGAAGACCGTCATCGTCTCCGGCGTCGGGGCCGGGCTGGGGCACCAGGTGGCCGCCGCCGTCGTACGGGACGGCGGGAACGCCGTCCTCGGGGCGCGGACCGAGGCCAATCTCGCCAAATCCGCCGCCGAGATCGACCCCGAAGGGCTCCACACCGCGCACCTGCCGACCGACATCACCGACGAAACCCAGTGCGCGGCCCTGGCCGAACTGGCCCTGACGCGCTTCGGCGGGATCGACGCCGTCGTCCACGTCGCGGCCTGGGACTCGTACTTCGGCGGGCTCCAGGACGCGGACTTCGGCACCTGGCAGCAGATCATCGACGTGAACCTGCTCGGGACCCTCCGCATGACGCGGGCCTGCCTGCCCGCCCTCAAGTCGGGCGGCGGGTCCGTTGTCATCATCGGGACGCAGTCCGCCGTGGCCGCGCCGAACGAGGTCCAGCAGGCCGCCTACGCCGCTTCCAAGGGCGCGCTGACCTCCGCCATGTACTCCATGGCCCGCGAGCTCGGCCCCCACCGGATCCGGGTCAACACCGTGCTCCCCGGTTGGATGTGGGGGCCGCCCGTACAAGCCTTCGTCACCTTCACCGCGCACGCTGAGGGCGTGCCCGAAGCCGAGGTCCACGCCCGGCTCACCGAGCGGATGGCGCTGCCCGACCTCGCCACCGACGGCGACGTCGCGGACGCCGCCGTCTTCCTCGCCTCCGACCGGGCGCGCGCGATAACCGGCCAGTCCCTGCTGGTCAACGCCGGTGAGCTGATGCGATGAGCCTCCGGGAGCCACCCCGCGGCCGGCCCGCCGGATCGTATGCTCACCGCATGACCACTCCGAGTGACGCTCCGACCGAAAACGCGATGCGCCGCGCGCTCCGGCGGGCCCGCGACGGCGTCGCGCTCGACGCGACCGAGGCGGCCGTGCTCCTCCAGGCACGCGGCGAGGACCTGGAGGACCTCGCCGCCTCCGCCGCCCGGGTCCGCGATGCCGGCCTCACCGCCGCCGGACGGCCCGGCGTCATCACGTACTCGAAGAGCGTGTTCATCCCCCTCACCCGCCTGTGCCGCGACAAGTGCCACTACTGCACCTTCGCCACCGTCCCCGGCAGGCTGCGCCGCGCGGGGCACGGGATGTACATGTCCCCGGACGAGGTGCTCGACATCGCCCGCCGCGGCGCCGCGCTGGGCTGCAAGGAAGCACTCATCACCCTCGGCGACAAGCCCGAGGACCGTTGGCCCGAGGCGCGCGAGTGGCTGGAGGCCGAGGGCTACAACGACACGATCTCGTACGTGCGGGCCATCTCCATCCGGATCCTGGAGGAGACCGGACTCCTCCCCCACCTCAACCCGGGTGTCATGTCCTGGGCCGACTTCCAGCGGCTCAAGCCGGTCGCCCCGTCCATGGGCATGATGCTGGAGACGACGGCCACCCGCCTGTGGTCCGAGCCCGGCGGCCCGCACCACGGCTCCCCCGACAAGGAGCCGGCCGTCCGCCTGCGCGTCCTGGAGGACGCCGGACGCTCCTCCGTCCCCTTCACCTCCGGCCTGCTCATCGGCATCGGCGAGACCTACGAGGAACGCGCCGAGTCACTGTTCGCGCTGCGCCGGATAGCCCGCTCGTACCACGGCATCCAGGAGCTGATCATCCAGAACTTCCGCGCCAAGCCGGACACTGCGATGCGCGGGATGCCGGACGCCGAGCTGGACGATCTCGTCGCCACGGTCGCCGTCGCCCGGCACGTCATGGGCCCCTCGGGCTGCCTTCAAGCGCCGCCCAACCTGGTCGACGGGGAGTACGCCAGGCTGATCCGGGCCGGCATCGACGACTGGGGCGGCGTCTCGCCGCTGACCCCCGACCACGTGAACCCCGAACGCCCCTGGCCCCAGATCGACCTGCTGGCCGAGCAGTCCGCCGCGGCCGGCTTCGAGCTGCGCGAGCGGCTCTGCGTCTACCCGGAGTTCGTCCGGCGCGGCGAACCGTGGCTGGACCCGCGGCTGCTCCCGCACGTACGGGCGCTCGCCGATCCGCAGACCGGACTCGCCCGCCCGGACGCCGAGGTCACGGGCCGTCCGTGGCAGGAGCCGGAGGAGGCGTTCACCGCCACCGGACGCACCGATCTGCACACCGCCATCGACACCGAGGGCCGCACCGGCGACCGGCGCGAGGACTTCGACCACGTCTACGGCGACTGGGAGTCCCTGCGCGAGGCCGCCGCACCCGGCATGGTCCCGGAGCGCATCGACACGGACGTACGGGCCGCCCTCGCGCAGGCCGCCGACGACCCGACGAAGCTCACCGACGACCAGGCCCTCGCCCTGCTCCACGCGGACGGCCCGGCGCTGGACGCGCTGTGCCGGATCGCGGACGACCTGCGCAGGTCGGTGGTGGGCGACGACGTCACGTACGTCGTCACGCGGAACATCAACTTCACCAACGTCTGTTACACCGGCTGCCGCTTCTGCGCCTTCGCACAGCGCCGTACGGACGCGGACGCCTACACGCTGTCGCTGGACCAGGTCGCCGACCGGGCCGCCCAGGCCTGGGAGGTGGGCGCGGTCGAGGTGTGCATGCAGGGCGGCATCCACCCGGACCTGCCGGGGACGGCGTACTTCGACATCGCGCGGGCCGTGAAGCAGCGGGTCCCCGGCATGCACGTGCACGCCTTCTCGCCGATGGAGGTCGTCAACGGGGCCACCCGCACGGGGATGTCCGTACGGGAGTGGCTGACGGAGGCCAAGGCCGCCGGGCTGGACTCCATCCCGGGCACGGCGGCGGAGATCCTGGACGACGAGGTCCGCTGGGTCCTGACCAAGGGCAAGCTGCCGACGGCGGACTGGATCGATGTGATCACCACCGCGCACGAGCTCGGGATCCGGTCCTCGTCGACCATGATGTACGGGCACGTGGACCAACCGCGGCACTGGCTCGGCCACTTGCGCACACTGGCCGGCATCCAGCAGCGGACGGGCGGTTTCACCGAGTTCGTGACGCTGCCCTTCATCCACACGAACGCGCCCGTGTACCTGGCGGGCATCGCCCGCCCCGGCCCCACGGTCCGCGACAACCGCGCGGTCACGGCGATGGCCCGGATCCTGCTGCACCCGCACATCCCCAACATCCAGACGAGCTGGGTGAAGCTGGGCACGGAGGGAGCGGCCGAGATGCTGCGGTCGGGTGCCAACGACCTCGGTGGGACGCTGATGGAGGAGACCATCTCGCGGATGGCCGGATCGAGTTACGGCTCGTACAAGTCCGTACGGGACCTCATCGCCGTGGCGGAGGCCGCCGGCCGGCCCGCGAAGGCCCGTACGACGCTGTACGGGGAGGTGCCGCAGGAGCGGCAGCAGGCGGCCCGCGCCTCCGACGGACACCTGCCCGAGCTGCTGCCCGTACTGGACTAACCGGATCGGGCGGGCCCCGGCCGGGAGGGGCCGTGTGGGGTCCGGGAAGGCGCTGGGAGGGTCGCGAGGGCGCGCCGGCCGGGGAACGATCCGGCCGGCATCAGCCGACGAGGAGGTCCTTCCTGAGCTGCTTCAGCTCGCGGGCGTCGATGCCGAGACCGTCCTTCAGGTAGTGGTCGAAGGTGCCGTACTTCGCCTTGACCTCGTCGTAGCCGGAGTTCAGGTACTCGGGGCGCACGTCGAGCATCGGCTTGTAGACGGCGGCCTGCTGGGCCGGCAGGTGGGACAGCGCCGCGTCGTTGGCGGCCCTGCGGTAGTCGTTGCTGGCCAGGTAGTCGGCCATGACGGTCTCGGCCGGCACGCCGAGCGCGGTCAGCAGGGCGGCGTTGGCCCAGCCGGTGCGGTCCTTACCGGCGGTGCAGTGGAAGAGGACCGCACGGTCGCGGTCGCGCTCCATGCCCTCGAAGACCCGGCCGTACGCCTTCTTCCCGCCCTCGCCGCTCACCATCGCCTTCTCGGCGTCGACCATGGCCCTGACGGCCGCGTCGGGCGACGTGGGCAGGGTCTGGAAGGAGCCGGAGCCCGCGAAGACGTCGGCGACGGTGTAGGTGGCGCCCGCCGGAACCCGGTCGGCGTTCTTGGTGCGTTCGTCCGCCGTGCGGAGGTCGAAGACGGTCCTGACGCGCAGGCGCCGGAGCTTGGCCAGGTCGGCTTCGGTGAGCTTGTCGAGCGCGTCGGAGCGGTAGACCTCGCCCATCTTCACCCACTGGCCGGTGGTGGTGCGGTAGCCGCCCGCATCGCGGAAGTTGACCGCCCCCTCCAGCTTGACCAGCCGGTCGGCGAGGTGCAGGCCGGCGCCGCGGTCCGGCGCGAAGTCGAACCACTGGCGGTCGGCGGCGGGCAACCCCGTCACCACCGCCCGCCCCTCGGCACCCCCCTTGGCGACGACCTTGCCGTTCGCCTTGATCTCCACCCGCTTGACGCCCCGGGCCTTCCAGGTCACCGCGTACGCGCCGGCGGCGCCGGCGGTGACGGTGGCCTCGGTGAAGGGGACGGCGGTCCGGCGGTGGTGGTGGCCGGCCCACGGGAGGTCCCAGCCGGTGGACGCCGAGGCGGCGGTTGCGGCGGGTGCTGCGACCAGGGAAGCGGTGAGCGCGGAGGCGACGAGGGTCGCGGCGAGGAATGCCTTCTTCATGCCCTTGAGGCTGTTGGCCGCCGAAGAACCCCGTATGAACGAGACATGGCCGAAACCGACCTGCCTGAAGGCAAGTGGCAAAACGTGCCACAAGTGGATCACGCGGCGCAGCCTGCACGTGCGTTGACTGCATGTGCCCGTACGGGACCGCACGCGCGCCCGTTCCCGTACGCGTTCCGGTCTTTCTCCGCCCGCACGCGGACCGCTTGACCACCGCTTTCCGGATTCGACCGGTCCTGTCCACTACAGTGCCCGCCAGAACATGCGGGGCGGGGCAGGGGGATCGCGATGGACACGGCGATACAAGCGGCGGCCGGCGGGCACGGCGAGCCGGACGGACCCGGGATCCGGAGCGGGACGGGGGCCGGGACGGGGGCCGGGACGGGGGCCGGGACGGGGGTCAGAACCAGCAGCGGGACCGGCGACACCCTCGCCGGGCGCACCGCGCTCACCACCGGCCTCTGGGGCCGCACCGAACAGCAGGACTTCCGCAGCCGGGTCCGCGGCACCCTCCTCGGCTCCGCCATCGGCGACTCCCTCGGCTCCCCCGCAGCCGGCGGCGCCCGCGAGACCCACGGCCCGCAGGGCCCGACCCAGCCCGCGCCCGCGCCCGCCCCCGGCCACACCCCCGGGCGCAGCGGCGCGGTCACCGCCGCCACGCAGCTCACCCTGTTCACCCTCGACGGGCTGATACGGGCCCACGTGCGCCGGGACACCGGCGCCTGGCACCCGCCCACCGACATCCACCGCGCGTACCTACGCTGGGCCGCCACCCAGCACGACTGGGGCCCCGACGAACGCCGCAAGGACAACGGCTGGCTCGCCCGGCAGGAGTGGCTCTACACCCGCCGCACCCCGGGCCGCGCCTGCCTGACCGGCTTCGCCGACGACATCCTCGGCACCCTCGACCAGCCGAAGAACCCGACCGCCCGGGACGCGGGCGCCACCACCCGCTCGGCCCCCTTCGGGCTGCTGGTCGGCTGGCAGCCCGCCCTGGTCCTCCAACTCGCCACCGAGTGCGCCGCGCAGAGTCACGGCCACCCCACCGCCTACCTCTCCGCCGGGGCCTTCGCCGCCATCGTCCACGGCCTGACCCGCGGCGACGACCTGGACGCGGCGATCCAGCGCGCCCTGGGCCTGCTCGGCGCCCGCCAGGGCCACCAGAGCGTCACCGACGCCCTCCTGCGCGCCGTCTCGGCCGTCACCCAGGGCCCGCCCTCCGCGAAGGTGGTCGCGTCCCTCTGCCCGGGCGAAGGCTTCGACGCCGCCGACGCCCTCGCCGTCGCCGTCTACTGCGCCCTGGTCGCACAGGACGTCCCGCACGGCCTGCGCCTCGCCGTCGACCACGGCGGCGACACCACCGCCACCGGCGCCCTCTGCGGCGCCCTGCTCGGCGCCCTCCACGGTGAGACCGCCCTCCCGGGCGGCTGGCTCGCGAACCTCGAAGGCCGCGCCACCCTCCTCGAACTCGCCGACGACTTCGCCCTGGAAATGACCCAGGGCCCCTCCCTGCACGGCCCGGCCGTCCCGGCCTCCGGCTGGCCGGGCCGCTATCCCTGCGGCTGACGTCCCCTCAACATTCGGACCCGCAGGCCGTAGCGTGGGCCTGCGCCGGTCCCGGGGACCACGGACACCCCGAACGCCCCCGGAGAAGCGGACAGCACAGCCCCGGAGAGCCACGGAGGTGCCCTCAGCCATGCGGATCGCCACGACCATCTTCCTGACCGACCTCACCGTCACCCCCGTCCGCCTCGCCCGCGCACTTGAGGAGCGCGGCTTCGCAGGGCTCTACCTGCCCGAGCACACCCACATCCCGGTCAGCCGCGACACGGCCGCACCCATGGGCGGCGAGCTCCCGGAGATGTACGGGCGCACCCTCGACCCCTTTGTCGCCCTCGCCCAGGCCGCCGCCGTGACCGAGCGCCTCACCGTCGGCACCGGCATCACCCTGGTCGCCCAGCACGACCCGATCGACCTCGCGAAGCAGATCGCCACCCTGGACCACCTCTCCGGAGGCCGCTTCACCCTCGGGATCGGCTACGGCTGGAACGTCGAGGAGGCCGCCGACCACGGCGTCGACTGGCGCACCCGCCGCGAACTGGTCCGGGACCGGATGGCCCTGATGCGCGCTCTGTGGGCGCCCGAACCCACGGCCTACGTCGGCCAGTTCTGCTCCGTCCAGGCCAGCGCTGCCCACCCCAAGCCGGCCCAGCCATCGCGCGAGCTGGGCCCCGGCCACCCCCTCCACGGCCCCCGCACCCTGATCGGCGGCGCGGCCGGCCCGAAGCTCTTCTCGGCCATCGCCGACCACGCCGACGGCTGGCTCCCGATCGGCGGCGGCGGCCTCGGCGAGTCCCTGCCGGTACTGCGCCAGGTCTGGGAAACCGCGGGCCGCGACCCGAAGACCCTCCAGGTGGTCCCGTACGCTGTCCGGCCCAACCCCGGCAAACTCAGCCACTACGCCGAGCTGGGCATCGAGGAAGTCGTCCTCCAGCTCCCGTCAGCGAAGGAGGACGAGATCCTGCGGGTCCTGGACGACTACGCGCAGTACCTCTGAATCGGTTGCCCCGGCCAGTCCCGAGGCCCGAGCATGCCCCCGAGAGGGGACTGATCCACATGCCGGGCCAGCGCAAACGCAAACGGAGCAGGGAGCGGGCCTACCGCCGGGCGGAGGACGTACCCGGCCGCTGGGAACCGCTGTTCTCGACGCAGGAGCAGGCGGAGATGAAGGAGTACGTCCGCCGCCTCCACGCCGAGGGCACGGTCACCGACCCCAGCCAGTTGCGCTTCGACACGTTCTGCGGCCGTCTCGTCCACCCGACGAGCTACCGGGTGAGCATCTTCGTCCCCGACGCCCGGTCATGACCGGGCGTCGCGGTACGGCGTGATCAGTCCGCGATGCGCCGCACGGGCTGCCCCGTGATGCGGGCGATGGTCTCGAAGTCCGCATCTTGATGGAGGACGGTCAGTTTGTGATGCTGCGCGGTGACGGCGACGAGCAGGTCCACCGGGCTCGCGCACTGGTGGCAGCCTTCGTCTGCCATCCTCTGCTGGAGTGCCGAGGTCTCCTCCCAAACGGAGTCACGCGCCACGAAGTACGGGAAGGTCTCACGAAGCAGACCGTCGGCCTCGTAATAGGCAGGACGGCCCCCCACGGCACGCAGGAACTCCTGGCGAACCGGTTCGCACAACCCCACGACTCCGGAGGTGACCAGCTCGTCCCATGCGGGAGCGGCCTGCCGCCGGTAGAAACGGACGAGTGCGCTCGTGTCGATCAGGAAGTTCTCGCTCACGCGGCCGAACGCCCCCCTGACTCCTGCACGCCCCCGACACCGCCGTTCCCGATCGCCGAGAAGTCGATCTCGCCGTCGGCAACCATCTGCCGCATGCGCTCGACCGCCGCAGCTCTGCGGCGGCGGTCGGCGATCTCCCGCAGGGCAGCGTTCACGGTGTCCCGCTTGGTCGTGGTGCCGAGGTGCCGGGCGGCTTCCGCCAGGGCCTCGTCGTCCAGGTCGATCACCGTTCGGGACATCACGGCCTCCACTGGGCTTATATACGATCCTCAAGGAAGATATCACCGTCGGACGCCCCAGGGCTGCCATCCGTGAACCTCAGGCGGGCGCACCCACAGGCGGCTGCTGGCTGGTGCAGTACCGGCACTTGGTCGCCGCCTCGGGGATGTCATCGGCCATACAGGCCGGGCAGGTCTTCACCGGCCCCGGCTCACCGAAGGCGGTGACGCCTCGGCGCGCCTGGGCGTGCTTGTACGGCACAACGATCACGAAGTACACGACTGCCATGAAGATGAGGAAGTAGATCAGCGCCGAGATGAACTGCCCGATGTCGAGGTACGTCGCATCGTTGCCCTCTTTCCCGAGTTGCCAGCCCAGTCCGGCGGAGCTACCGCCCTGGAACCGGGCGACGATCGGGTTGACGATGTAGTCGGTGAACGCCTTGATTAGGGTGGAGAAGGCCAGCGCGGTGACCAGACCAATGGCGATCACGATGACGTCGCCGCGCATGAGGAAGCTCTTGAAGCCCTTGAGCACGTTCCTTCTCCCTTTCCGGGGACCTGAGTGCTCAGCACGCTAGGTCCGGACTCGGCGCGGGGAGGGTGTGCCACGGCGGGAGGCACCCGAACGGCGGCGTGTGACTGGGGCGTGGGTGATCAGCGGGGGAGAGCCCTGCTGTTGCGCGGCCGCGGGTCCGGTTGTCCACTGCCGCGCGTGGCACGGGCCCCCGGTCGGGCGCCTTGGTTCGACCCGGGCAAGTCGTCCCGCGATAGGGTCCGTGGCCACCTTGAACGTCTCCCACCAACGAGCGGTCGCCAACTCGCCGCTCAGTGGGGGCAAGCGAGGTGCGGTCGCGTGCGGAGAGGCTGGGTAGTGGTCGATCGCGGCCTATGTCCGGCCCCAGACGGCCGGGAGACGCCGAGCCGGGCGAAGCGCGTAGCGATCTGACGCGTCCTGCCCGTCTGCCCGCTCCGGGCCCTGCTCTGGTCGCTGTCTGACTCCGGCTGACCCTGCCCCGACCTGGAGGGACGGGCAGGCGGGCCCGCACCCTGCTCTCGAAGAGCGGAGGTCCGGCCCTGCATCGCTGATGGGTCGGGCAGGGGTCGGTCCCCGGTGCCCGTTCTTCTGGGGGCTTCCCGACAGTCCTGTCTTTCCTAGGCGGGACGGGCGGTCAAGGGTGGCCGCAGGCCATCACGTAGCGACGCGACGACGAGGAACGAGGGGGCACCGTGACCGACCCGGACGGCTACCGGCTCGTACTCTGCTCCCGCACCTGGGGCTGACCAGGATCGACCCCGTGCGCGGGGCCGGAACCCGCACGATCCCGCTGCGGGTTCCATGAGCTCAGTGAGCCGCAGGGGGCTTCGGGAGCCCTCCCAGGGCGGTGCCCGCGCCCCCGAGCGAGGAGTCGGTGGCCTTGGCGGCGGATCCGGCGGCGGAGGCGGTCACGCCCACCGCGGTCTTGGTGTCCTGTACGGCATGGCCCGGGTGGTCGACGATGTCGCCGACGCGGTGGGCGAGCGGGGCGGCCGCCTGGAGGCTGGATCCGTCGGCATGGGCGGCGACGGGGGTCAGGGCGAGGGCTCCACCGGAGAGGACCAGGGCGGCGAGGCTGCGCTTCATGGCGTTCATGCCGTGCAGAACGACCCGCCGGGGCCCGGGTCACGACCTGCAGCGCGCGGCCCCGGATCGGGGGATGGAAGGGGGGACGGAGCCGGGGCCGCGGTGGCACGGGGTGCAGGTGGGCGCGGTCAGTCTTCGACCACCAGGGCCGGGGTGGACTTCGTCAGGACCTCGCCGCGGAAGAAGGCCGGGCTGCGGCGTGCCGTGACCAGCATGATCGCCAGGCCGAGCGCCAGCAGGCCGACGCCGATGACGAAGACGCTGCCGACGCCGAGGACGGTGGAGCCGGATCCGTACGACGGGTTCCACATGTCGACCAGGGTCTTGAGGAAGACGGCGGCCAGCAGCACGCCGCCCAGGACCGGGAAGACTCCCTTGAAGAGCAGCTCCCGGGTGGAGCGGCGCAGGTCACCGCGGAAGTACCAGGCGCAGGCGAAGGCCGTCAGCGAGTAGTAGAAGCAGATCATCAGACCGAGGGCGAAGATCGTGTCGGTCAGGACGTTCTCGCTGACCAGGGTCATCACGGTGTAGAAGACGCCGGTCGCGACGCCCGCCATGACGGTGGCCCGGCCCGGGGTCTTGAAGCGCGGGTGGACCTTGGCGTAGGAGGCGGGCAGGGCCTCGTACGTGGACATGGCGAGGACCGTGCGGGCGACCGGGATGAACGTGGTCTGGAGCGAGGCCGCAGCCGAGGCGAGGACGGCGACGAAGAGCAGGATGCCGAGCATCGGCCCCATCACCGGGCCGGCGAGGGCGGCGAAGACGTTGCCGGAGGTCTCCGGGTTGCCCAGGCCCAGGCCGGTGGCGCCGGAGCCGACGCCCATCTGGGCGGCGATGCCCGTGGCCAGGTACGAGCCGACCAGGACGACCATCGCGATGAGCGAGGCGCGGCCGGGGGTCTTGGTGGAGCCGACGGTCTCTTCGTTGGCGGTGAGGCAGGTGTCCCAGCCCCAGTACATGAAGATCGAGAGGGAGAGGCCGGCGGTGAAGGCCGCCATGGACTCGACCGCGAAGGGGTTCATCCACTGCCAGGAGAAGTCCAGGCCGGTGTCGAAGGTGCCGGTCGAGGCCTTCTGGAAGGCCATCGTGACGAAGAGGGCGAGGACCGCGAGCTGGAGGCCGACCAGGGTGTACTGGACTCCCTTGGTGGCGGTCATGCCGCGGTAGCTGATGGCGGTCGCGACGGCGATCAGGGTGAGGCAGGTGGCGATGTGGACGAGCTTGTTGTCGTCCAGGGCGGCGATCGACGGATTGCCCGTGATCTCGCCGGCCAGCAGCCAGAAGTACGAGGTGGCGACGCCGGCCAGGTTCGAGAGCACGATGATCGTGGCGATCACCAGGCCCCAGCCGCACATCCAGCCGATCCGCGGGCCGAAGGCCTTCACGGTCCAGGTGAAGGAGGTGCCGCAGTCCGGCACGGCCTTGTTGAGCTCGCGGTACGCGAAGGCGACGAGCAGCATCGGGAGGAAGCCGGCCAGGAAGACGGCGGGCATCTGGACGCCGACCTCGCCGGCGGTGGAGCCGAGGGTCGAGGTCAGGCAGTAGACGGGGGCGACGGTGGAGATGCCGATGACGGCGCTTCCCACCAGTCCCACGGAGCCCTTGCCGAGGCCCTTGCCGCGCACATCGCCGGGAACGCCGCCCTCGGCGACGCCTCCTACCGTGTCTCCGACCTCGGGCCGAACGTCCAGCTGTGTCATGCCAAAGGACGTTAGAGGGTGCGGTTTCCACATATAGAGGACTTGAGTCCGGATCTCCGCAGCCCGAAATACCTTCGAATCTCGACTGAAAAGAGTTTACCGGCATGCAATAGAAGGTTCACACGGGCACCCGCCTACCCTTCCCCAGCCCCACCCCCCTCTCTTCCGGAATGCGGAAACCGCAGCCGTGTCCGTTTTGAGCGTTTCAAAACTTTCCCGTGTGACTTTCAGGCCCCTCCGCCATAAAGTCGCCGCCGATCAAGGTCATTTACCGGGGGGAACACCTCAGCCATGCGTACCAAGGCACTGCTCACCACGGCCTCGGCCGTCACGGCCCTGCTCGTCCTCACCGCCTGCGGGGGTGACGACAGCGGCGCCGCCGCCGGCATCGGCGGTATCAGCGGCGGCGCCGCGGGCAGCGACGGCAGCGGCATCGCGCCCAAGGACGGGCCCCGCGCCGAGCGGCTGCCCAAGGCCGGGAACATGGCGGCGGCCGCCCAGTGGGTCAACGGGCGCACCCGCTGCACATCCGTCTCCGTCGGCCCCGACGGCTACGAGTACTTCGACGAGGACCAGAAGTACGACGCCAAGTGGTCGGTCACCGAGCGCGGCGCCTGCTCCAAGGGCACCCGCATCTTCATGCTCAAGGACGCCAAGGCCTTCCAGGCCGCCTACAAGGCCGACCTCGACCGGCAGCTGCCCGAGCACCCGAACCGCGGCCTGAACGGCGGCTTCCTCGTCGGCCGGGACTTCGCCGTCCTGGCCACCAGCGACTCGGCGATCTCCGCCATGACCAAGTCGGGCGGACTCCTCATCCTGAACTGCAACCCGAAGTTCGCCGCGCCCAGCGGGTACGTCAAGGAGCTCGCCCTGGTGAAGGGCTGCGTCCTCACCGACTACTACGGCGGCGCCAACGGCTGAGCCGGGGGCGGGGCCCGGGGGGCGTCGCCCGCCCCCCGGCCCCCAGACGTCAGCCCGTCAGCGCGTCAGCGCGTCAGCCCGTCAGCCCGTCAGCCCGTCAGCCCGTCAGCCCGTCCAGACGATCGACTGCATCTCGCTGTACGCGTGCAGCGCGTACGAGCCCACGTCCCGGCCGACTCCGGAGCGCTTGAAGCCGCCGAACGGCGCCTCCATGTTCCGGCCGATCGTGTTCACGCCGACCCCGCCCGCCCGCAGCCGCCGCGCCACCCGGAAGGCGCGCGCCGCGTTCCCGGACCACACATAGCTCAGCAGGCCGAAGTCGCTGTCGTTGGCCAGGGCCACGGCCTCGTCCTCGCCGCCCTCGAACGGCACGACGACCACCACCGGCCCGAAGATCTCCTCCCGGACCACCCGCATGTCGTTCGTGCAGTCCACCAGCAGGGTGGGGGCCACGTAGAAGCCGCGGCCGTCCCCGACCACCGGGCGCCCGCCGCCGTACGCGATGCGCGCGCCCTCCTTCCGCCCGAGCTCGACGTACGACTCCACCCGGTCGCGGTGCGCCGCGGAGATCACCGGGCCCACCACCGTGCCCGCCACCGCCGGGTCACCGACCTTCATGAAGGCCAGGTAGCCGGTCAGCTTCTCGACCAACTCCTCGTAGACCGCCCGGTGGGCGATCACCCGGGTCGGGGCCGTGCAGATCTGGCCGCTGTAGAAGGAGAAGGTGGTGCCGATCCCCATCACCGCAGCGTCCAGGTCGGCGTCCTCGAAGACGACCGCCGCCCCCTTGCCGCCGAGCTCCATCAGCTGTCGCTTCATCGACCGGCCGCAGACCTCCGCGATGCGCTGCCCGACCGCGGTCGAGCCGGTGAAGGACACCATGTCCACGTACGGGGAGTCGACCGCCGCCTCACCCACCTCGACCGACTGCCCGCCCACCACGTTCACCACGCCGGGAGGGACGCCCGCCTCGTCGAGGGCCTCGGCCATCTTGAACACCGACAGCGGGTCCTGCGGGGCCGGCTTGACCACCACCGTGTTGCCCATGGCCAGCGCCGGGGCCACCTTGCCCGCCGGGTTCGCCCACGGGTTGTTGTACGAGGTGATGCAGGTGACCACGCCAACCGGCTGGCGCACCTCCAGCGCACCCAGGATGCTCGCCTTCCCCATCGGCCCGGCCTCGGTGACCTGCGGCGGCAGCCCGCGCTCCACCGGTTCCAGGGCGCCCTTGGCGTACCGCCGGAAGCGGGCCGCCCCGACCCCGACCTGCATGCCGCGCGCGATCCCGGTCGGGGCGCCCGTCTCTGCCCGGGCGAGCTCCGACCACGGCTCGAACTCCCGCTGGATGACGTCCGCGGCCCGGTCCAGGATCGCCGCCCGCTCCTCGGGCCGGGTGCGCGACCAGTTCTCGAAGGCGTCCGCCGCCGCTCGCGCCGCCTCCTCGACCTGTCCGCGCGAGGCCTCGGGCGCGAGCCCGACCACCGACTCGTCCGCCGGGTTGACCACCTCGTAGTGCCCGGCGGCCGGCGCCACCCACTCGCCGCCGATGTACAGCTTCTGCCGTAGGGGCCCGCTCAACGCGTGCTCACCGTCCTCGTGTCCCGGCCCGACCGGAGCACGATCCCCGGGACGGCTCCCGTCACCTCGTCGTCGCGGATCGTCTCCACGCCGTTGACGCGCACGGACACGATGCCGATCGCGCGGGCGTCCAGTCGCGGGCTGTCGCCGGGCAGGTCGTGCACGAGCGTCGCCGGCCCGGCTTCGATCCGTTCCGGGTCGAAGAGGACGAGGTCCGCGTGGAAGCCCTCGGCTATCCGGCCGCGCTCGCGCAGCCCGAACAACTGCGCCGGGTCGTCGGTGAGCATCTTGACCGCCTGCTCCAGCGGCACCAGTTTGCGGCCGCGCAGGCAGTCCCCGAGGAAGCGGGTCGTGTACGGGGCCCCGCACATGCGGTCCAGGTGCGCACCGGCGTCCGAGCCGCCCAGCATGACGTCCTCGTGCTGCCAGGTCTCGGCGCGCAGCGCCCAGCTCGCCGGGTCGTTGTCGGTCGGCATGGGCCAGAGCACCGTACGCAGGTCGTCGTTGGCGCAGATCTCGACCAGGCACTGGAAGGGGTCCTGGCCGCGCTCGGCCGCGATGTCGTTCACGACGCGGCCGGACAGGCCCTCGTTCTCCTTGCTGTACGTGTCCCCGATGACGTAGCGCCCGAAGTGGGCGAGCCGGCGGAAGACCCCGGCCTCCTTGCTGTCGGCGCGGCGCAGCATCTCGGCCCGCACGTCGGCGTCGCGCAGCTTCGCGATCCGCTCGGGCACGGGCAGCCCGAGGACCTCGCCCCAACCGGGGATCAGGTTCAGTGCGCAGAAGGTACCGAGGGACATGTTCATGGGGGTGAGGATCGGCATGGTCAGCGCGACGATGCGACCGCCGGCCTTGCGGGCGCGCTCGCTCGGCACCAGCTGGCGCGGGACGCGTTCGGGGACGGCGGCGTCGATGGTGAGGACGTTCCAGTTCAGGGGCCGGCCGGCGGCGGCGCTCATCTCGACGAAGAGGTCGATCTCCTCGTCGGAGAACTGGTCGAGGCAGCCGGCGACGATCGCCTCCAGCTGGGTGCCCTCGTGCTCGGCGACCGCGCGCGAGAGGGCGAGCAGCTCCGCGGGCCGGGCGTGCCGGGAGGCGACGGGGGCGCCGTCGCCGTCGGAGTGGGTGGCGGACTGGGTGGTGGACAGGCCCCAGGCGCCGGCGTTCATGGCGTCGTGGAGGAGGTCGATCATCTGCTGCAGCTGCTCGGGCGTGGGCTGTCCGCCGACGGCGTCCGCGCCCATGACGTGCCGGCGCAGCGCGCAGTGCCCGACCATGAAGCCGGCGTTGACGGCGATCCGCCCTTCGAGGGCGTCGAGGTACTCGCCGAATCCGGACCAGGTCCAGTCGACGCCTTCCTCCAGGGCCTTGAGGGCCATGCCCTCGACCTTGCTCATCATGCGGCGCGTGTAGTCGGCGTCCTCCGGGCGGTCGGGGTGCAGCGGCGCGAGGGTGAATCCGCAGTTGCCGCCGGCGACGGTGGTCACGCCGTGGTTCATCGAGGGGGTCGCGTACGGGTCCCAGAACAGCTGGGCGTCGTAGTGCGTGTGCGGGTCGACGAAACCGGGGCACAACACGAGCCCGCGCGCGTCCTCGCTGGTGCGGGCCTCTTCCGCGACGGTGCCGGGGTCGCCGATGGCGACGATCCGCCCGTCCCGGAGCCCGACGTCGGCGACGTACGCGGGGGCGCCCGTCCCGTCCACGACGGTGGCTCCCTCGATCAGGTGGTCGAGCATGACGTCCCTTCTTCCGTTGACGGTTGCCGCTACCGCTTTCGGCCCTGCGGGGCCCGTCGCGGGGCCCGTCCCGCAGGGCCTAAGCCGCTGCCCGGGAGGCCCTGACACGGGTCCGGCCGGGGGTGCGCGGCAGGCCGCTGCCGTGCGCACCCCCGGCCGGCTCCGCAGCGGGCCGGGGCCCCGGGACGGCGGTCCGGGAAGACGCCGTCCCCGTTCTGTGCCGCCCGTCAGGCGCCGGCGGCTTCGCGGAAGCGGGTGGTGCGGTGGACCGGGTCCGTGTCGATCTTCGGGATCACGTGCTCGCCGATGAGCTTGATGGTGGTCATCGTGTCCTCGTACGAGACGCCGGTCGGCAGGCCGAAGGACAGCTGGTCGGCGCCGGCCTGCTCCCAGCGCTTGCACTGCGCGAGCACCTCGGACGGGTCGCCGCAGATCAGCAGTTCCTCGGCGATCAGCAGCTCGATGATCTCCGCGTTGTACTCGGGCAGCGTCTCGGGCCACTGCGGGATGGCCTCGGGCCGCGGGAAGGTGTCGTGGTAGCGGAAGACCAGCGACTGGAAGCGGTTCATGTTCGCGTTGACCGCGATCTCCACCGCCTTGTCGTGCGTCTCGGCACAGATCGCGGTCGAGGTGACCATCACGTTGTCGTTGACGAAGGCGCCTATGGCCTTCGCCTCCTGGATGGCCGTCTTGTACTGCTCCAGCACCCACTCCATGTCGGAGACCTTCTGGACGCTGAACCCGAGGACGCCGAGGCCCTTCTTCGCCGCCATGGCGTACGAGGAGGGGGAGCCCGCGGCGTACCACATGGCCGGGTGGGCCTTGCCGTACGGCTTGGGGAAGATCTTCCGCGGTGGCAGGGACCAGTGCTTGCCCTGGAACCCCTCGTACTCCTCCTGGAGGAACATCTTGGGGAACTCGGCGATGGTCTCTTCCCAGATCTCCTTGGTGTGGTTCATGTCCGTGATGCCGGGCAGGAACCCGAGGATCTCGTGGCTGCCCGCGCCGCGCCCGGTGCCGAACTCGAAGCGGCCCTTGGAGAGGTGGTCGAGCATGGTGACCTTCTCGGCCACCTTGACCGGGTGGTTCACCGGGGCGAGCGGGTTGAAGATGCCGGAGCCGAGGTGGATGCGCTCGGTGGCGTGGGCGAGGTAGGCGAGGAAGACCTCGTTCGCCGACAGGTGCGAGTACTCCTCCAGGAAGTGGTGCTCGGAGGCCCAGGCGTACTTGAAGCCGGACTGGTCGGCCTGGATGACGTACTCGGTCTCCTCGATCAGCGCCTTGTGCTCCGCCTCGGGGTCGACCTTGGACCGCGCCTCAGGCACGTATCCCTGCACGAAGAGCCCGAATTCCAAGGGGGTTCACCGTCCTTTGGTTTCTGACGTGTCGTCAGATTCGATGGGTTCGACTGTTCCACCGCGCACGCGCGAGCGTCAATACCTGACGCTCCATCAGATCCATTGGGGGCCGGATCTAGAGGACGCTGACGCCCGCCATCCAGCCACCGTCGATGACGAACGGCTGACCGGTGATGTACGAGGAGTCCTCGCTGCTCAGGAAGAGCGCCAGCTTGGCGATCTCCTCCGGCCGCCCCACCCGCCCCATCGGCACGACCCGCTGGTACAGCTCCGCCATCGCGTCCCGGGCCTCGTCGCTCAGGTTCGCCGGGTCCAGCAGGCCCGGATTGGCCATCGGGGTGTCCACGGCGCCCGGGCACATCGCGTTGACCCGGATGCCCTTGGCCGCCAACTCCAGCGCGGCCACCCGGGTCAGGCCGACGATCGCCGCCTTGGTCGCCGCGTACGAGCCCACGTACGCCATGCCCGTCAGGCCGGTGTACGAGGAGGTGTTGACGATGGTGCCGCCGCCCGCCGCCTCGATCTCGGGGGCCACGGCCTTGATCCCGAGGAAGGCGCCGACCTGGTTGACCTGCACCACCTGCTGGAACTCCTCCAGCGGGGTCGAAACCAGCTCGTTGAAGCGCAGGATGCCCGCATTGTTGACCAGACCGTCGATCGGGCCGAAGGCCTCCTTCGCGGTGGACACCGCAGCCGCCCAGTCCTCCTCCCGACTCACGTCCAGCCGTACGTAGCGGGCGCGGTCCTCGCCTATCTCCTTGGCAACGGCGGCGCCCTGCTCGTCCAGAACGTCACCGAGGAGCACCTTGGCGCCCTCGGCGGCGAACAGCCGGGCCTCCTGCTCGCCCTGCCCGCGCGCCGCACCCGTGATGACGACGACGCGCCCGTCCAGCTTGCCCATGATCAAGTCCTAATCGTTGAGGATCGGAGCCACCTCGGCCCCGAAAGCGGCGATCTGGTCGGTCAGTTCGGCGCGGTCACGACTGCGGAACCGGACCTGGATCTGGTCCACACCCAGCGCCCGGTACGCACGCAAGGACTCGGCGAGTACCTCCGCCTTCCCGGTCAGGGCCCGACGGCCGGTGTCCCAGCCGGGCTCGCCGACGTACAGCGCCTCGGTGATCGCACCGATCTCGACGGGCTCGGCGATCCCGGCCGCCGCACGGAGCTCCTTGATCCGGGCGATCTGCGCCGGGAGCCGGTCCCGCGGGTCGCCCTGCGGCAGCCAGCCGTCGCCGCGCACCGCCGCCCGACGCACGGCGGCGGGCGAGGACCCGCCGACCCAGACGGGGATGCGGGTCTGCACGGGGCGGGGCAGTTGCCCGAGGTCCTTGAAGGAGAACAGCTCGCCCTCGAACTCCGGATACTCCTCGGGCCCGAGGGCGGCCCGCAGCGCGTCCAGGGTCTCGTCGAGCACGGCCCCGCGGCGGGCGAAGTCCACTCCGAGGACCTCGAACTCCTCCTGCACGTGGCCCGCGCCGACGCCGAGGATCAACCGACCGCCCGAGAGGTGATCGACGGTCGCGTACTGCTTGGCGCTGAGCAGTGGATGGCGCAGGCCCAGGACCGCGACGTGGCTCAGCAGCCGCACCCGCTCCGTGACGCCGGCCAGGAAGGCGAGGGTGGCCACCGGGTCGTACCAGACGGTGCTCATGGGCCCGGCGAGGCGGCGCGGGACGGCCACGTGGTCACAGGTGGCGACGTACCCGAAGCCGGCCCGGTCGGCCGCCCGCGCCACCTCGGCGAGATCGACGGCGGTCGCCGAGGCCTCCCAGGGCTCGGCGTAGAGGGTGCTCTGCGACTGGATCGGGAGCTGCATCCCGTACGCCAGCCGGCCTTCCGCGAACACACGCGCCATGCCGTCCCGCCTCACCTTCGCCCGCGTCGGCCGATTCGTCGTATCGGCGCCGGGAGCCATCGTCGTAGCTGACGGCCCGTCAGACAAGGGGGCGGTGCCCACCTCACGGGTTCATGGAATTGCGGGTACGGGTACGTACCCGTACCATGAGAGGATGGGAAGGAGTCCAACGATGCCCGACGCCAACATCCGCATTCCCGAGGAAGCCAAAGACAGACTCGCCGCCATAGCGGCCGCCGAAGGCATGTCACTGCGCGCCTACCTGGCCCGTCTCGCCGAAACGCTGCTGACCCCCGCCGAGCGGGCTGAGCGGGCCGAGCGGGCCCGCGCAGCACTGCGGGCGTGGAACGGTTACGCGCCGACGGCCGCCGAGCAACAGGACCTGGACGGCGAACTGGACCGACGCCTTGCGCAGGCGCGGGGGCGGTGACGGCGACGCACATCGTGCTGGACGAGACGGCGATGGTCGCGGCCGGGCAGGGAAACGTCCTGGCTTCCCGGCTCATCCACCGAGCGCACGCCGAGGCGGGCTGGTTCTTGTACGCCCCCTCCTGCGCACTCGTCGAAGCCGACCGGTCCCGGCCCGGTACGGCGGAGCACCTGGCCGCACTCCCGGGCATCATCCTCCTCGACCTGGACCTGCCGGCCGCGCTGGCCGTCGCACAACGGGAAACCTGGGCCGCAGCCCACAGTGAGTACGCGGCCCGCCCCAGCCCCGACCGCCCCGAGGGAGCGATCGTCGCCACCACGCTTCCCGAGCGATGGGAGCACGAACCGGTCCGAGTCCTGGACCTCAACCCCAGCCCCTGACCGACCGATGGGTCAGAAGCCGGCCGGACCCATCGCGATGACCGGCTTCGCCGCCGGGTCGAGGGTGGTCAAGATCTTCTCCATGGCCTCCTTCGGGATGCCGATGCAGCCCCGTGAGGGGCCGTCGTGGTCCACGTGGAGCCAGATGTTGCCGCCCATGTCCTCGCCGTCCGGCTTCTCGTCGTCCAGCGGCGAGAAGCCCTGCCGGCGGTTGAAGTCGATCGCGACGACGTAGTCGAAGGCGCCCGCCAGGGACTCGCCGTTCACCCCCAGGCCCTCGGGAACGAAGAAGGGGCTCTGGCTGTACGGGAGCCTCGTACCCGGCGGCTTCGGCAGCAGGCCGCCCGCGTCGGTCAGCGAGAACACGCCCTCGGGGGTGGTCAGGTCGCCTTGCGTACGCTCCGTCGACCAGCCCTTGGCCCCGTTGCGGGCGGGCCAGCCGGCCACCCGCCTCCAGTCGGCGCCGGCCGCCGGGCGCGAGTAGAGGGTCGCGGTGGAATGCGAGGAGTCCTGCGCCTTGCCGGTGACGAGGATCAGCTGGCGCGACTCCGCGGGAATCTTGGACCGGGTCTCGTCGCTGATGCCGGGCAGGCCCTGGAGGCGGTCCCGCTCCGCCGCACGTGCGGTGCGGTCCTCGACCGGCGGACGGTTCTCGGACTCGCTCGCCTGCGCGGCGACGGGCACGCCCTGCTCGTCCACGACGGCGCGGATCCAGATGGCCGTGAAGATCAGCAGACCGAGGGTGGCCACGAGGGCGAGGCGGCGGACGAAACGGGAGCGGGCTCGGGCGTGCTGGCTCATCCGCCCGACCGTACACATCCGACCTGCGATTCCTTTGAGGGCTCAAGCTCGACGCGGGCGTTTGGGCGATCCCCTTCCCCTGACCGAGGGTCCGGAACCGGTTCCGCCACCGGTTCCGCCACCGGCGCGGCGTCGGCGCGGCGCCCGCGACGAACCCGGCACCGATGCCGAAGCCCGCTCCGGCCCCGATGCCGGGCCGACGTCGGCACCGGTCCCCCGGTCGGGGCCGACGTGGGGAGCGCGGGGCAGCCCCCCGGGGAATCCCCGGGGGGCTGCCCCGGGAACTCGGGGGACGGGGTCCCGGGGCGTCGGAGCGTCGGGGGTGGGAGTCGGCGCACGTCACTGCTGGCACGGGACGTTTGACCGTACGCTGGCAGGATGAGAACTCCCCGGCTGGCAGCCCGCATTGTCGTACTCTCCCCCACCGGTTCGGTGTTCCTCTTCCGCGAGAACAACATCGAGGTCGGCATCCACTGGCTGCCGCCCGGCGGTGGGATCGATCCCGGCGAGACCCCGGAGGAGTGCGTACGGCGGGAGTTGCGCGAGGAGACGGGGTGGACCGACCTCGTGCCGCAACGGTTGCTGTGCACCTGGGAGCACGATTTCACCCACCAGGGCATCCCGGTCCGCCAGCACGAGCACATATACGTCACCACCGGCCCCCGCCGCGACCCCGTCCCGGAGTCGCCCGACGCGCACTGGCGTTGGCTGTCGCCGCAGGCGCTGGCGACTTTGGGCGAGCCGTTGTGGCCGCCGCGCCTGGCCGACCTCCTCGCCGATGCACCGGCCGAGCCCGTCCACCTGGGGCTGATGGGTCCGACCGGCCGGAACGCCTGACGGCAGACGTCGAAGAACAAGCTCAGGAGCCGACGACAAGGGGCGGGGTGCGCTACTACAGGAGTGGTCGCCGAAAAGATTGGCGGTTACCGGAACCCTCATACAGCGGTGCGCCAGCCTCCGTGACGAGTCCGTCCCGGGCACTACAACGAACCAACGATCAGCCTGCGGGCCAACCACTCAGATGGCGGCGGCGAGGAGAGATTCAGCGACGGCGGTGCGGGCGTAGAGCACCGAGCGACCGGCTCGGTGAGCGGTGACCAAGCCCGCGTCGCGCAGTGCGGTCAGGTACTGGGAGACTCCGGACGCGGAGAGCCCGGTACGGCGGGCCAGCTCGGTGGTGGAGGCCGGAGACTCCAGTTCGGTCAGCAGCAGGGTGCGCGAGCGGCCTAGTACGGCAGTGACGGCGGCGGTCCCGGTTGTGGGCCGCGGTTGCCACAGCGAGCCGACGCCGCGCGCCGGATAGGAGAGCTGCGGCGGCTCCGGCGGCGTCACCCGGGTGAACGGGTCCGATCCGGTGAAGACGGAGGGGACCAGCAGTAGCCCGGCACCGGCCGTCCTACGGGACAGGGTCTGCTGGTGGCGGACCAGCCGTAGCGCGTTGTCGTCCCAGCTCACGGACGTGTGCAAATCGTTGAGGAGGCAGCCCGCGCCGTGTTCGGCGACTTGCCGGGTTCGGTGTTGGATGTCGGCGTCGAGCACGGTCTGTATCCGTGCCCAGTACGGGGCGAGCGCCAACTCCCAGTAGGTCTGGATTTCTTCCGTGATCCGAGCCAGCCGGGCCTGCGGCTCGGTGTACAGGGACCGCAATCGGGGTCCGAGGAAACCCATTTGGCCCTGCAGGCGGTCGAGGTCCAGGCGAACCTGGTCGTCGGAGCTGGCCAGGATCGCGGCCAGCTCTACTGCGAGGGTGGGCGCCGGTCCGGTCGGCGCCGGGTTGAGGAAGTCGGGGACATAGCCCGAGCGCGGGACCAGCTCGGCGAGCCAGCCCCGGTCCAACCCGGCAGCCGCCACCCGCGGCCGTACCTGCTCGGCCCAGGTCCGGTGCACTGGATGCGCGGAGCCGGAACTCAGCAACCGGAAGCTCGGCCCAACCTGCCACATCGGCGATATGGCGAACCGCATCTGCGCCAGATCGCTCGCCGAGAACGTCAGCTCAGCCAGCATGCCCCCTCCAGGATTCGACTATGCCTGAATCAGTGGCCGTAAGCCTACACCGTGGAGATTATTTCGACATGACGCGGGACGGGAGAATCCGACCCCGCAGAGATCGACACTCTTTACCGAACGGAGATCGGGAAATTGAACAGTCGAAAGCCTCGGACTCACGGCCGCGGAGTTGGGGCAGCATTCATAACTTCTGTTATCGCTGCTACCCCCCTGCTGACAGGGGTCTCACACGCTGATCCCGCACCTACGCCTGCACCTGCACCTGCACCTGCGCCCCCCAGAGACGCCGTCATCCTTGACCCCGTATTCGATATTTGCGCCCCGGCGGCGATTCTCATCACCTGCAAAAATCGACTCCACTCCAACCATAATGAGATCGCGGTCGCTTAAATCACCCGTGGGGCCACAGGATGGGGCGCTGCGTTTCAAATCCAGAACTCAGCAACCGGAGTCTCGGTCGCCCAACCTGCCACATCGGCGATACGGCACAATGATGAAACTCGAGACGATGAACAGGTGATCAAGGTGACAAGCCAGACCAAGAATCGACGTGCAAAAGCAGGCGCAGCGCTCGTCCTTGCCGCTATTGTGGGGATCCCCATCTCGGCTGGGGTGTCGCAAGCCGACCCCGCCCCGCCAGCCCCAGTCCCAGCCCCAGGGCCCACGAACCCTGTGACCGATAACAGTGACCCCGAAGGCCTGTATCGAATAGTAGTCTGGTACTCCAGGGATCCCGATGGCGATGACTATTGGAATGATAACGGTTCCGAACGGCGGCCACCAATGACGATCATTAATCACAATCAGATTCTCATTGCAGAGTGAAGTCGAATCGCACCGTAAAGTCGTGACCCCTGTTCGATCTCGCGTAAGCCTTCAGGGTGCGGCAGTGCGGAGGTGCCTCCGGCTTGCGGTCACGCCAAGTGGCACCTGAGTGATCGTCAAGATCCAAGAGTCTGAACAAGCGGGCCGCGGGTGGGTCCCATCAACCCGGGCGAGAGCTACCTCAGGGGCGGCAGGCGCGAATCCTGCAAGCCCCGGTCGGACGCAGCCCGCCCGCATTGGCGATATCTGGCATCCCGTTTCCGAACCGAAAGCCACAGCGTCATGACCCTGACGGGGACTACCGGTCCGAGCGAGCCTGCTCTGCGTGCTGCAATCGCTCACTACCGCCGTGTTCCGGTCCGGCGAACGGCAGCCCAGGTCCGACTGGCGCGTTTGTGGCGCGAGCGCGGTGACTACCGCCGCGCAGGCATCCTACTGGCGTTGACCCTGTCAGCGGCTGAGCAATCCTTTGGCCCCAACTCGCCGGAAGTAGCGGAAATATGCAACGAATGGGGGGTGCTGGGCAAGTACGCCGGTCACTTCGATCGTTCTCAGAGTCTCTACCTGCGGGCTCTGGCCATCTGTGAGAGCACCTACGGCAGCGAGCACGACACGGTTGCCACCATCTGCCACAACCTCGGCGGTCTGGCTCACACCCGCGGTGCCCACCCCGAGGGTGAACCCTGGGCCGCCCGCTCCGTAGACATCCGCACTCGCCTGCATGGCCCCGAACATCTCCTGGTCGCAGCCGACCGAGCCGCCTGGGCCGCCCTGCTGGACGGATGCGGTCGCCTCGCCGAAGCCGAGTCCCAACTCCGCATCGCGCTCACCATTTTCAGACAAACCTATGGAGAGGATCATTACGAAATGGCCGTCACCACCCACAACCTCGCCGCCCTCCAGCACCGCCGCGGCGACCACACGGCCGCTACCGATGGCTACGCCCACGCTCTCGCCCTCAAAACCCGTCTTCTCGGCAACACCCACCCCGACCTGGCCGTCACTCTGGTCAACCTTGCCGCGGTCCACCGCCAACGCGGCCACCCCCGCAAGGCGGCCCGGCACTACACCCGGGCCATCGCCATCCTCGCCCCCCGTGTCACCCCCGACCACCCCACCCTGGCCGCCGCCCAGCGCGGACTCGAGCAAACCCTCTCCACCTGATCTGCGTTCGGTGCCGGAAGCTGACCAGTCACGGGAATCCTATGGTCCGGCTCATACTTCGCCGGGTCGGTGGGCGGGGCTCCGCTGTCGATCGTCCGCCAGTACATCGAGCAGCAGAACCGTCCGCTCCAGTCTTCCGGTCAGAGCAGTGTTCAGAATCGCTTCACCACCGGGCTGAAACCTGAAGCCCGGTCCACTGCGATGGGTCCCGTTAGCTGCGGACGATGTGAGGCTGACGCTGGCGGCGGCGGAAGAATCATCGGGTCTCGCTGGCGAGTCCTGTCCGGGTGCGCGCCTTTCTACTTGCCGGGAGGCTGCGTTTGTTTGCCACGTCAACACGCCAGCACGCCCCGCCACGCCAACACTCCAATGAGGACAGGAACTGACCTACTTGGTGTCTAGAGTCCTGGCAACGACCGGGACGCGGACGGGTGTCCGCGGCGGCGAGCGAGGGAGCAGCCATGTTGCGAGGTCTGACCACCGTCAGTTTCTGGGCCGCCGATCTGGTCGCGGCCAAGGCCTGGTACACCGAAGTGCTCGGCATCGAGCCGTACTTCGAGCGGCCGGGGTACGCCGAGTTCCGGCTCGGCGACTACCAGCACGAACTGGGGCTCATCGACAGCCGCTACGCGCCCGCCGGCGCGCCGGCCGAGCCGGGCGGGGCCGTCGTGTACTGGCACGTCGACGACGTGGACGCGACGCTGGAGAAGTTGCTGTCCATGGGTGCGAAGCAGTACCAGCCGCCCACGGAGCACGGAACGGGTTTCGTGACGGCCTCGGTGATCGATCCCTTCGGCAACGTCCTGGGCTTCATGTACAACGCGCACTACCTGGACGTGCTGGGCGAACGCCCCTGAGGTGCGGGTCCCCCCGGTCCGCCGGTCCCTCGGCCCCCGTCCGCGCGTCGCGACGCGACCGGGCCCGTTCCGTGCCGCCGCCCGACGGTTTCCGGAGCCTTGCGTGACCCGGGTCGCAGCAGCGGTTCAGCGCCGCGGACGATCCCGCAGCCGTTGCTTCGAGTCTCAGCGACTCTCAGTATTCCGGGCGTTTCCGCCCGGAAGGTTCGTGACGGTGTCACCAGAGCGCGAGTTGCTCGCGCCTAGTGTCCTGTCGACGATCTCTCGCTTCCGTCCCCTGGTGGGGTGTTGCGCCAGCCGCCCGCGTGCCCGTCCCCTTGCGGGTTCGGGCGGTGCGGGTCTTCTGCTTGGCTCCACGAGGCTTCGGCACCACCACCAGTGCGGGGCCCGGGTCTCCGGCCACTCCGGTACCCGTTGTAC